>JBPOIO010000030.1:0-5246 GCA_052034405.1 Candidatus Magasanikiibacteriota bacterium
CATCTTTTGTATAGATATTTTTATTGTGCTCATACGAAAGATACGAGAAAAGTTGTCTGTAAAGAAGTTTAAAATAAAATGTTTAAAAGTAAAAAGACCTCTACTTGAAAGAGGTCTTTTTGCAGGCGCGGCCGGAATCGAACCGACGCGACTTCTTTTGGAGAGAAGCATACTACCATTATACTACGCGCCCATTTATTTTATCCGAATAGTGTTCCCAGATTTTTTGCAATTCCATTATTACTTTTACATCATAATAACGAATCGCCACACATCCTCGATAATTTTCTTTTTTACTCTTTCCCGTATTTAGTTTCCTATATACCTTATAAAACTGTTCTTTCGGGATGGCTGTTATTCTAGACCAAAATTCAATTTCTTGCAAGTCCTCGTGATATTCATGAAGATGAAGAGATATTCGGAACTTTTTTTCATCAGGGTTAAAGGCTGACCTGAAAAGAGCCAAATACGTAGCAATCATTTTAGGGTCAGAATTTACAAAAGAAAGTGAACTCTTTGACTTCTCCCCTTCACACCAATACAGAAGCGCACAGGCAAGTTTGTTTATATCTTTTGTCTGAGGTATTCGATCAATAAATCTTCGTACATCAATTTCAATCAAAGATAACTTCCCCTGTCTTTTTTCTTTACTTTTATCAATTGCCTTTTGTAAACCAATATTTTTAAAACCCTTTATTTTCTCTTGTGCCTGTTCATCTAAAAACACATCTTTCAACCAGACAGAGGCAGTACTCTTGGCAATATGTAATGATTCCGCAATAATACGCAAAGAAAAACCTTGTTTTCTCAATTGTATTGCTTTTTGTCTACTATCGCTTTTCATAAAAACGAACCTTGATAAACAGTTATAGTATACCAAGGTTCGAATATAAATTCAATAGAATATTATTTGGTTTCTTTGTGTTCTGTATGAACTTTTTCCTTTTTGCAGTATTTTTTGAGGGTCAAACGATCTTTCAATTTTTTCTTGTTTTTCTTTGAAAAATAGTTCACTGTTTTACAAGCAGGAGTAGAACACTCAAGCTTGATCATGTTGTCTTGTGACATAAAAATTTTTTGAAGAATATAGGTTTTTCGTGGGCCTACCAGTTCCCAGGAAAGATGCGCATATTATATACGAAATCAAAGAATTTGTCAATATAGCAAAATACCCTCTATAGAGCCATAAAAACGAGGAAGCTCCCCGCAGATACCAAGCACAAATCAAAGGCTCTATTTTATCAAGCATAGAAGCAAAACTAAAAAGGTGCTATACTTGAAGCAATTATTCCTAAAATAACCTCTATGTTAGAAAGTAGTAGCAAAAAGTTTCTTGTTATTGGACTGAGTATCCTAGCCGTCGCCCTTATTGGAGCTGGAGGAGTATGGGGATATTTTCAATATTATGCAAAATCTCCAGAGATCCAAGTACTCGAATCTCTCGCACAATTTGACAGCGCAAAAAGCATTTCCTACGATGCCAATATCCTCCTCAGTGGAGAAAGTAATCCCGAAAAACTTCTCAGTAGTGCTTTGGGATCCGAAAGCAGTAGTACAGCAAAAATGTATACACTCAACCTTGGACTTTCTGGTGGAAGCAACCTCAATGATGAAAAATCCCCTGCAACAAGTCTTGATTTTTCTCTTTCTCTCAAAAGAAACGAAGAAATTCAACCAGAAGTCAGATTCCAAATTATCGATAAAGAAAACATTTTCTATTTCCGTCTTCCAACCCTTCCCCAACTCACAGGTGCCAGTGACTACAGCGAATTTGCAAATAAATGGATAGAGTTTGACTATTCTAAAATATCCGAAGAATTTGGTAGTTTTATAGAAGAATTAAAAAAGAAGGTTACAAGCACTGCGCCAAGTGAACAAGAAAGTAAAGTAGTCATAGATTCCATCAAAAAGTTAACATTTCTCAATCCCCCACTTCAGGTTACAAAGACTTTTCCAGATGAAATCATAAATGGAGTAAAAGCCCGTCACTATGGCTATACTTTGAATCCACAAAATATACAGCTCATTATGCAAGAACTTGTAAAAAATGAAAGCATAACGGGAATACATAAAAAAGATAGTGATAGCATCAACTTTTTCCTCGAAAAAATAGAAAATTTTAATGGAGAAATTTGGTTTGGAAAAGAAGATCTTCATCCCTACAAAAACTTTGTTTCATTTGATATAAAAGACCAAGAAGAGTTTCAAAAAGGAAAATTTGCAATGACGGTAAACCTCAAAAACTTCAACGCTCCTCTGAATATTCAAAAACCAAGTGAAAGTATTTCTTTTGAAGAGATCATGGACAAATTTATGGAAATACAAATGGAAAAAGCTATGGAAAAATTAAATGCAAAATTGGATGCCGAAGAAAACGCATTCATGTTTACAAGCACAAGTACAGAATTTGATATACCGAGAACAAATGAATTTGGAATAAAACCTCTAAGTACTGCGAATAATAATTGGGAAATAGACAGTGATAAAGACGGACTTTCGGATAAAGAAGAAACTCTGATTTGGAAGAGCAATCCAAATAACCCTGATACCGACGCTGATGGCTATCTTGATGGAGCAGAAACAAAATCGGGTTATGATCCACTCCAAAAAGGAAAGAAACTCGTCACACTCTAAACTCTCTCTCGAATAAAAAAAGACTCGCCGTAATAGCGAGTCTTTTTATTATCAAGATATTTATTCTTGACTTGTGAAACCTGTTCCAACTGGAATAAGGCGTCCAATAATAACGTTTTCTTTGAGACCACTGAGGTGATCAATCTTACCAGTAATAGCAGCATTGATGAGCACCTTTGAAGTTTCTTGGAATGACGCAGCAGAGAGGAAGCTTTGTGTTGAAAGAGAAATCTTACTAATACCGAGGAAGAGTTCACGTCCAATGGCTTCTTTCTTGCCTTCCTGACGAGCAACTTCATTGGCCAAAGTAATTTGTGTTTTTTCAACAGTTTCCCCTGGCAACAAATCAGTTTCTCCAGCATCTTCAATATACACACGACTAAACATCTGAGCAATAATAAGTTCAATATGTTTATCATTCAAAGACTGTCCTTGAGAAGCATAAATTGCTTGAATTTCTTTGAGGATATAACGCTGTACAGCATCACGTCCTTTCAAAGCATACAGTTCGTCAAGGTCAATACTTCCTTCTGTAAGTTGCTGTCCTTTTTCAACCACTGATCCACTTTCTACAAGGATCTTGTATCCAAGCGGTGCAATATATTCTTTGGTATATTTTCCTTCGTAAGCAAGGTAAACAGCGTTTCCATCAATACGAATTTGTCCTGGATATTCTGCAAGTACTTCTTCTCCAGAACTTCCACGTACAAGGAGGATATCATCTTGTTTAACACGAGCACCATCTGTAACTTTGATATCATCTTCTCTCTTTGCAACAATCTTCATTTCATCCATTCCTTCAAAGTGTACTTTGATAATCTTTTGACCACGACGTCCTTCAAAAATCTTACGACCAGTAGGACTTGTAATCACTTTTCCTTCGGCTTCTTCAATATCCACAGTTCCAGCGACTTCAGAAAGTACTGCTTTACGCTTTGGTTTACGTGATTCAAACAATTCTTCAACACGTGGCAAACCTTGAGTAATATCTCCACCACCAGCGACTCCTCCCAAGTGGAAGGTACGCATAGTAAGCTGAGTACCAGGTTCTCCGATAGATTGCGCAGCAATAATACCAGCCGCCACACCTTGCTTCACAACAGCATTGTGAGAAAGATCGAATCCATAACATTTGATACAAATTCCTTTTGGCAATTTACATTGAAGGACACTGCGTACGTGTACTGTTTCTGGATTGATTTTTTCAATTTGACGACCAAATTCTTCTGTGACTACGTCCCCTGCAGCAACAACAACATTTCCAGCAGCATCTTTGATATCTTGCAAGATAAAGCGACCAAGAACACGTTCATGCAATTTTTTACTCATGCTTTCAGAATGTTCACGTGTCATAATTTCTCCTGTTGTGTCTCCACAATCATCTGCAACTACAACCACATCTTGGGCAACGTCTACAAGACGACGAGTAAGGTATCCAGCGTTTGCAGTACGAAGAGCTGTATCTGACAAACCTTTACGAGTACCGTGAGAAGAGATAAAGAATTCAAGTACTTCGAAACCTTCTTTGAAGTTTCCTTTTACAGGAAGTTCGATAATATCTCCACTTGGTGATGCTACGAGACCTTTCATACCAATAACCTGTCCAAGCTGACCCCAACTACCACGAGCCTGAGAATCAATCATGGCAAATACTGGGCCGTCTTTGTTCAAAGCTTGTTTGTTGTATGATACAACACGATCTTTGATATCTGTCCAAATTTGAAGTACTTTTGCATGACGTTCGGCATCGGTGAGCAAACCTTCGTTGAACTGATCTTCTACCATTTCAATTTGTTTGTCACCTTCTACGAGCAATGCTTTTTTCTCATCGATACGACCAAAGTCGTCCATACCAAGAGAATATCCAGATTTTGTAACATATTTGAAACCAAGTTCTTTCATGGCATCCAAAGTATGTGCAGTTTTTTCTTGTCCGTATACTTCGAGCAAGAACTGAATGATTTTTCCAAGATGTTTTTTGGCAATAGGTTCATTGTAATAAGGAACCTTGTCTGACAAAATTTCGTTGAAGTAAATACGTCCAATAGAAGTTTCAATAATAGGACTTGTTCCTTCTGGGAATTTGTCCATCATTTTATCAAAACGAACTTTGATACGTTCTTTCAATTGAATTTTACGACATTTATATGCAAATTTTGCTTGGGTAATACTTGAGAAAAATTTTGTTACTTCAGCAGTATCTGTTTCCTCGTATTTTGTAAGGTAATAACATCCAAGAGCAATATCCTGCTGAGGAGTTGTTACAGGAGATCCTGTCGCTGGTTTCAAAATATTTTTTTCAGAAGCCATGAGATTTTCTGCTTCCCATTTTGCTTCGTCAGTCAGTGGTACGTGTACCGCCATCTGGTCTCCGTCGAAGTCGGCGTTGAAAGCAGGACAAACAAGAGGGTGCAAACGAATCGCTTTTCCTTCAATCAAAAGTGGGCGGAAAGCCTGAATACCCAGACGGTGAAGTGTTGGCGCACGGTTCAAAAGTACGCGAGTATTTTTGGTAATTTCTTCAAGAATATCCCAAACCTCTGGTGCATTACTTTCAATAAAACGTGAGGCACTACGAACATTATGAGCAAGTTCACGTTTAATAATTTCAC
>JBPOIO010000040.1:0-4862 GCA_052034405.1 Candidatus Magasanikiibacteriota bacterium
CAGAAGACTCCGCTGCTCTTCAAGATGCACTCCAAAAGTTTTTGAAAAATCCACAAGACTTCAAAGACAGCGCAAAAGAAAATAAAAAAGAGAGCGTTGAACACTCTCTTTCCCAAATGATAGAACAAACCAACACTCTTTATACTTCTCTTCTTCGAACTAAGGAATAATAATTCCAAAAGTATTTTTAATAGATTTTTTTGCTGTTGGGCTATACACTGCCCCTCGTTTTTGACCTTCTTCAAAAACTCCTGCCACCTTTTCTACTTGATTGGTCTGTGCATAAGCAAGAGCCAAGTGAAGCCAACTTTCGCCAACCGTAGGCTCGTCTTCTACTGCCTCACGAGAAATGGCGACTGCCTCATCAAATTTTCCTTGTTGAATTTTTACAGTAGCATACATATACTTGAGCTGCTGTCTTTTTGGTGAACGAGCAAGAGCATCTTGCAAAAGTGCATCAGCATCAGCAATATAATTTATAGGTCCTCCTTTTGGATACAAATAGTTTCCCAAAAGGTCCATTTGTATTTGCAAAATATGCACACGAATATCCATTGGGCGTGCCGCATGATTTACTTGCTGTTCTGTATACAATTTGTTAAATAATGCTTTTACATCATCATTCACAGTATCCGAAGTCAATGCATTTTGTACAAGCTCTGCCCCCATACGAACAAAATCATTTCGAATATCTGCAATATGTGGAGACGAAAATGTTTTTGCCTCCTCATACAGTTTCAATGCCACACCAGCCTGTCCAGTCGATAGCGAACGCATGGCTTCAAGATTAGCATTATTGGCACGCGCAACATTCAAATTTGTTGAATAAAGCAAAATCACACAAACAAGCGGTATTCCAAATTTTACTGGAATTGAAAGCAGCGCATCTTTTGAAATACGAGGCTTCTCCCCTTTTGCCAGAGCTGGAGTTGGCGGACGAGTCACAAAAGCAACAAAGGCAAAAAAGAAAAAGTAATACAAATACGATGTTGGATCTTCAAACACAAAAAGGTTGTGAATAAAATGTCCAACAAAAAAAGCAACAGAAACAATCATGGTATGAATATCCAGTTCTTTTCGGCGATAGGATCTTATCAAGAGCCATATACAAAGAATCACAAGACCAATATAAACAAGGACACCCAAAATACCCCCCGTAGTAAGCGTATTCATGACTACATTATGCGCATTGTCAAACCAAGTTTCACCTGTTCCAAAGTACATGAAATGAGGGTTGTAATACTTGTTGAACGCATAATAAAAATTGTTTGGTCCCCATCCGAGCAATGGATGATCTTTCGCAGAAATATAGGCAATCTTCCAAGCCATAAGACGAGTATCTCCGGTATCTGTATTAATCGAACTATTGAGCAAACGAGCAAATGAAGGAAGATTGTTTTGAACAAAACTACTGCCACGATACATATAAAAAATACCAAGCAGCAAGATACCACTCGCCATAGCAATACCCACTCCCTGGCGAATCTTTTTGTGCTCTTTCAAGAAAATCACATACAAAAGTAGCATCAGTCCAACACTCGCAAACAGCGCAATCATGGTTCCACGAGTTCCACTCAAAAATATTCCGAGTACTCCAATAAATGCCAAGAAAAATGCGAGATATTTTTTCCAAGGGGTATTTTCTCGAATACCCAGCAAATAACCAATATAGCCCAAAAACAAACCATATCCCGCCACATAAATAGGATTTCCAAGAGTTGCAATAACACGCCAAGTACCACTATTGAGGAGTAAATCTGGATACACACGTTGCAGCATTCCGACACCCATCACCAAACTTCCAGCACACAAAAACCACCATTGAAGTTTGCTCCACTCATCCCGATTTTTAATCGTCGAAGAAAGTATAAAATAATACAAAACGTAGTGAAAAATAGTAAAGCTTCCAAGCATACGTTCATGTGTATCCCAAAAGCTCGAATACCACTCTACCCCAAAAAATGTCGATAAAAATAACAAAACAGTATAAATTCCAATACCTACATGCAGCCAAGAAAATTTTGGTCGAAATTCTTCTTTATTCAAAAAATACAAAACTCCATAGGTTGCCAGCATAAGGAGCACCAGAGAACGAAATATCACTACTTTTGGTACGATAAATGGAAACACAAAACTTTGTGGAAAAACCAAAAGCGGTACAAAAAACGAGGCGATAAAAAGGCCACGCAGTAACAACAAAAGACTTTTTTTCATAAAAAGCAAATAAATAAAATTATTCTTTTTGAAGTATACGATATATAGCGCCCTTTGGCAACCCCAACACAAAAAAAACAGCCCCCCTTTCGGGAGGCCATTTTTCGTTATCCGAGCTTCAAAGTGAAGTTCAAACTAATTGCTTAGTTCAAAGCTTTACTTGTAACACTTGGGTAATCTGTACCACGAGGAGCATCTTTACGGATGTCTGTGAAGGTATAGTTGTCTGTACCATCAGCATCTGTATCGATACCATAACGCATACCTGCATTGTTCAAGTTAACAACTTTAACTTGTACAAAGTGATCTACAGTATTAGCCATAGTAGCTTTTACGACAAATTCTGCAGTTTCTCCAGAATCTACATATTCATCATTGTTGTCTGCAAAGAGACTCATGTTGATTGTAGAAGTTCCACTTGTAGCGTCAACGAGGGTAACAGTTGTGTTGGTAGCAGAAAGGATAGTTCCATTTGTACCAAGATCAATACAGTTACCACTGTCAACACGACAGAGTTGGAGAGCAGATGTGTTTGAAGCTGTGCTTTCACCAACATCTGTTGAAAGTTGAAGACCAAGAGTCAAGAGGTGAGCACTGAGTGAATCACCAGTTGTGTCTGTATTTCGTCCTGCGTCAGCAGTTACTTTGAAAGAACCAACAACTTGGTTTCCTCCAACAAGTGAACCACCAGCGAAGTCAGAAGATACATCTGTAATCTTCACAGGAATGATGTTTACATCATTACTCAAAGTGAATGTAAGAGATGGAGTGATGTCATCGTTAGATGAAACACCTTTCACATCCATACCAGTTGCGTCAACTTTGAATTTGAATGATGAACTTACTACAGCAGTACCGTCAGATTCTGTTCCTACACTGTTGAGTTTTACTCCAACATAGAGGTAAGCAGTTTGACCACTTGCTACAGTGTATCCAACATCTTGGATAGTTGTTGATGCTGAGAAGTCAGCAGTTCCAAGAAGCTTGTTATCAGCCATACTTGGGTCACTGTAGAGACTAATAGTATCAATACTACTTGCAAGATCTGCATAACTTGTAGAAATTGAAGCAGTAGTTGTTGTGAAGCGAAGACCAAGATCTTTTACAAGAACGTCTTCACGATCAGCAACGAGTTTGATACGTCCTGCAAGGAATTTCGCTGTACCAGCAAGAGCGTAACGATCGTTTTTGAGAGATGTGTAGTCAGTATCAACTACCATTGACAATGTACCAGTTCCAGCGATAGTAATAACGCGGTCACTAGCGATTGCAGTTGTAGAGATAGCAACTCCTGTTGAACCTTCAGCGTCAACGTTTTTATCGTCTTCGTCGTTAGCATCAACAGCAGTAAGTGTCAAGCCAACATCACCAGTAGTAGAACCATCAGTGATATCACCGTACACTTCAAACTTCATGCGACTTGCTGAACCTTTACCAACAGTAACGTCAAAACCATCAAAGATAGCTTCGTTACTACTTACAGTGTTATCTGTAGCAGTTGGAGCTGTTTTTGTAGGATCAACAGTTTCGTTGAGGCCAACAACATAAAGTTTCACACCATTCAAACGGTTACTCCAAGCATTACTTGCACTTGATGTGCCAAAAGTCATACTTGTCATGTGAACGTCTGAAGTTGTACCAGCTTCAAGAGTACCACGGTAAAGAAGAACATTTTTTGTTCCGTTTACAACAGTATCATCTGAAAGAGCACTTGATCGAACAACAAGAGATGAAGTATTTACATCCATTGTAGGACCAGTGAGAGAAGCTGATGAGAAGTCATCAGTTTGTACAGTGTTGTCTGAACTAACGCCTGTAGCGTCAACATCAGTAGCATCCCATGAGAAGTAGTATGAATAGTTACTTGTAGCTGTATTTGGTACATCTCCAAGAACTTCGAATTCATATTTCACACCTTTTGAAAGAGTGAGATCTTCTACTGTAACATGGCGCAAAGAACCAGCTGTAGCAATTGTACTTGTCGCTTCGAGACTGTATGTTCCATGACCATTTTTGTCACGGAGTTTCATGTCAGAAAGTGGCAAAGTGTTTGCTGTTTTGTGGAGAACGAAATCGATACTACTTACATCGATATCTTCAGCTGTAGCAAGAATACTGAAAGTACCAAATGATGCGTCATTTTGATCTTGACGAACATCAACACTTTCTCCATCAAAGTCTACATTGATTTTTCCACCTTCAACAGTAAGTTCCATAGCAGCTCCAGTAGTAAGGTTATTTGTAACACCTACTTCAAATCCAGAGTTGTCAGAACTCCAAGCGTTCAAATCTGATGATTCATCCAAAATAAATTGAATTGTGTCATTCAAATCTGTAACTCCTACATCAGCGTAAACGCGGTATGTAGCTTGGTCACCGTCCAAGATTTTACTTGATGCGTCAAAAGTAAATTGAACGCGGTCATCTCCTACAACTTCACCAGTAGCTACAGTTACACCAGCGCGTTTCAAAACGATGTTTGAAAGAGCACTCATGTCAATACTACCTTTTTGTTGAAGAGTAATAGATGTAACGTTGATGTCAGTAGTTGAAGCTGTAAGATCAAATTCACCTACTTTTACATCATTTTGTCCAATTTTTACATTTGCATCAGTACCACCAGCGTCAACAGTAACTGTTCCAGTGTC
>JBPOIO010000015.1:0-15167 GCA_052034405.1 Candidatus Magasanikiibacteriota bacterium
TCAAAATAAAAAAGCACCTCATACGAGATGAGATGCGGAGCAACCAGAAAATTTCTGGATACCAAAGACAAAGTAAATATATCATGGAACTAGGGTTTTGTCAATTTCTTTACTTTGAGAGTTTATCGAATGGTCCATGAAATGTTGGTGCGTTATGGCCAGAATAGTCGCTAATAAAATATTTTTCATTGCATACAATAGCAATGCGTGAGTTTCCTCCTATTGGAGTTACGAGGGGAAAGAATTTGTAAATATTTGAGGTTCCATAATATATTATAGTTTTTGGGTTATAGGTATCTCCATTTTTATCTTTGCATTTATTAGTTTTTCTATCCCAAAGTTGATCAACTTCTTCTAGCAGATTTTTATTTGTAGTCCATTCGTCTAAGAGTTGTATTTCTTTTGTGGGCCGTTCATTTGAAGAAGTAAAAAGAAATCCTTCGGGGAAATTTTGTACTTGTATGTAATGTTTTGCAAGATATATGTTTATGCCAGCATAGAGTATAATCATTCCTAAAGTTATCCCTAGAATAATAAAAAGCAATTTTCGTATTTTCATATTAGAGTTATCATAATAAAGATATACTATACCAAAAGAGTACTAAAAGCAATTTGTTTTTGGTTTATTGTTTTGAATGCGTCTAGCAAGGGGAGTACTTTACAAAATTCATATTTTCCATTAGTATCAATATATATGAAAAATTTATTTATACAATTCGGTTTGAACTGGCAATGGACTTCTTTGTGGTGAAGTCCTGATTGTAGTATATAAATATTTTTGTATTTAATTCCTCAGGCTTCTTGGTCTGAGTTTTTTTATTGAAAGTTGATTTTAAGATATGAAGTTATCAAAAATTTTTGGGAAAGAAAATAACATTATAATTGGGGTAATTCACTTGCCTCCGCTTTTGGGTTATAAAGATTTTCCCGGTTTTGAGAGAGCTCTTGAAAATGCGCTTGCTGATTTAGCCGCATTTGAAAATGCTGGAGTAGACGGCATTATTTTTGAAAATAATTATGATATTCCTCATAAAATTTGTGTAGATTCTTCAGTTGCAAGTTCTATGACTTTTTTGGGAGAAAAACTTCGAAAAGCAACTCGTTTGCCTCTTGGGGTGAGTGTCTTGTGGAACGATTATCAAACAGCACTGTCTATTGCAAAAATACTTGATTTGCAATTTGTTCGGATTCCTGTTTTTGTTGATACCGTACAAACAAATTATGGAATTGTTCGCAGTGAAGCAAAACAAATTACTAAATTTAAAAAAATGATTGAGGGCAGTAGTATAGCTCTTTTTACAGACATTCATGTAAAACACGCACAGCTTTTATCCAAACATGATTTGATAACTTCTGCGCGGCTAGCAATCGCAAATGAATCGGACGCTCTAATAGTTACAGGGCAGTGGACAGGTGATGCTCCGCTTGTGAATGAAGTAGAAAATATTCGAAAACAAATAGGTACCTTTCCAATTTTGATTGGGAGTGGAATAGAGAGAAACAACGTGAAATCTTTGTTTCAGTTTGCGAATGGAGGAATAGTAAGTACGTCATTAAAAGATGGTTTGCAGAGATCAGATGAGGTGAATATAAAAGCGTACTCACAGAGAATAAATAAACATAAAGTTCAAAATTTGCTGAAAAGTTTAAGGTAAAGATAGAGAATTTGATTTTTCTTCAATTTATGCTAGTATAGGCCATATATGAATACACTTTCTCTTCTCGCAGCCAAAAACCTAGGAGATATCATCCGTGATGCTATTTGCCTTCAACCAAATGAAAATGCTTTGGTTATTTATGATACCGAGGCGCCTCTCACACAGATTATCCTCGAGGGCTATCGTGAAGCCCTCCCACAGGGTGAATTTTTGGATTTTGCATCCGTGACTCCAGAACAGATTATGGAGCGAATTGGTCTTTGTAAAGCTGGGGATCTGGTAGTTGTTTTGCAATCCACAAATTTTCGTCTCAATGAATTTCGTCTTCGGATTGAACTGTTTGCTCGTGGACTCAAAACTATTGAACATGTGCACCTCAAGCGTATTCATGAAGATGAATTTGAACGATATATTGAGTCTTTGGCCTATGACAAGCAAATGTATAGACCTCTTGGGCAGGCTCTCAAAAATATCTTGGAGGCATCAAATGAAGTTGTTGTGAATTGTGCTGGAACAAAACTTGTATATCCTGGTGGTATGGAAGATGTGAAACTCAATGTTGGAGATTATTCGAATATGAAAAACGTTGGAGGAACCTACCCAATTGGTGAGGTTTTTACCGAAGCAAAAGAACTTGCAAAAGTACATGGTGAGGCTATGATTTTTGGCTATGCAGATGAAAATCATTTGGTCAAAATTGTCGAACCTTTTAAAGTTGTGATTGAAGAGGGTAAATTGACTTCGAGTGATGCTCCAGAAGAATTTCAAAAAATACTTGATTTGATTCGTGAAGACGAAGAAGTACATGTGCGTGAGTTTGGACTCGGTCTCAATCCGGCTATGGGTAAAAATGCGATTGTTGCAGATATTACTGCCTATGAACGCCAAAGAGGATTGCATATTTCACTTGGTGCCAAACATGCAATTTATGCAAAACCAGGATTGAATCGCAAACATGGTCGTTATCATGTAGATGTATTTGTCGATATTGAAACTATTTCGGTTGATGGAAAAAATATTTACGAAAACGGGGATTTTTTGGTCTCATAAAAAATATGAAAGATTACAAAAAGATTTTGTCAGAATTGCGTTTGAGTGAATATACTCTTATTGAACATGAATGGGGACAAAATCCTCAGGGGCTGTATAATCAAATAGTGGATACTTGGAATGTAATTGCTCTTGGAAGTAAAATTTTTGTCTTATCACGAAAAAGATTTGGTTTGAAAAGTTTGCTTGCTTTTTTGAAAGAAAAGGGGCTTGTTGTTGATATGGTAGGAAAAGGTTCGGAAGATGTTCGTATGTTTGAAATAGTAAAAGATTCAGAAAAAATGATGACTCGTTTGGAAGCAAAAAACTTTATTGAATTTGAATTTCATGAAAAGCAATATCGGGTGAATGTTGGAAATTCTGTATTTTCAAAAACAGATTTGGATCATGGAACTCGCTTTTTGCTCGAAACAGCTTTTGCCACAGTAAAAGATTTCAAAGATTCTGTGGTCGCAGATTTTGGTGCTGGCTGGGGTGCTATTTCACTTGTCGTGGCAACAGAATTTCCAAATACAAAAGTAATTGCCTGTGAACGAGAAGTGAGTGAAATCGAAGCATTGCGCGCAAATACACATGAATTAAAAAATATAGAAGTGATCAAAACAGATTTGACAATGAAAGATCCAAAAAGAGATGAGTATAATCGAAGTGTAAATTTTATTTTGAGTAATTTTTCTTTTCATATTACCGAAGAAGAACGAAAAGCTTTTTTTGAAATTGCACATAAGATGCTTGCTCCAAGAGGAATGTTATTTTTTGTAACAGAGGGACGTTTTGTCCCATGGTTTGAAAAAAATGCAGAGGAATCTTTTCATATTATGAATAGGTACGAACAGGATGGCTATATTGTATTTCAGTGTAAAAAATAGTTTTGGCTATGGACCGAATTCGTCTCACACAAACAAATCAAAAAGAAGTACTTGCCAAAGCCCTGATGGTGTTGAAATCTGGTGGTCTTGTGATATACCCAACAGAAACTTGTTATGGTGTTGGGGCTGATGCTACAAATCAAAAAGCTATTGATACTTTGTTTGCCTATAAAACAAAAAGAAAAGACAAGCCTTTTTCTATTGCGGTTAGTGACAAAAAAATGGCAGCACGATATGTCCATATAAATAAAACAGCAAAAAATATTTACGATAATTTTTTGCCAGGTCCGATTACGATTGTATCAAAGGGAAAACATAAAGTTGCTGATGGTGTAGAAAGTAGTATGGGCACACAGGGAATTCGTGTACCAGATTATCCGCTTGTTCGTGATCTCGTCGCTGCATATAAAAAACCTATTACAGCGACTTCGGCAAATGCTTCGTATAAAAAAGTACCTTATACTATTGCAGATGTATTGAATAATACTTCAAAAAAACAGCAAGCACTCGTTGGACTTATTATTGATGCTGGTCGTCTTCCAAAACGAAAACCCAGTACAATTGTCGATACAACTCTTGATAATGTATATATTTTGCGTGAAGGAAGTCTTGAATTTGGGAATAAACATTTATTTGTTGCAAAAAATGTGGAACAAACAGGAGAATTTGTAGAAAAGTTATACGAAAAACTTTCAAAATATATTGCAAAAAAAACAGTTGTATTTCTCCTTCAAGGAGAAATGGGTGCTGGAAAAACATATTTTACGAAATATTTGGCAAAAAAACTTGGGGTAAAAAATATGATCGTATCACCAACTTTTGCTCTGTGTAATGAATACAAGGGGAGAGTGAATAAAAAAACAATTATCTTGAATCATATGGATACTTATCGTATGTATGAAGCAAGTGAAATTGACGATTTGGATCCACAAGCACTTTTTCGTTCCCCAAATGTTGTCGTAATTGAATGGGCAAACAAAGTAAAAGATTATATTGAAAAATATTTGCATGGTTCAGTTGTGGTTAAAATACGTATTACTGTTTTGAATGAAAGTACAAGGCGTTTTGAATACGAGATAAATGCATAATGGTATGAAAAATATTTATATACTTGCTATTGATACTTCCTGTGATGATACTTCTGTATCAGTACTCAAAAATGATCGTGTTTTATCGAGCATTATTTCGTCGCAGCTTGATGTACATCGAGAGTGGGGTGGAGTGGTGCCAAATCTTGCGCGCAGAGAACATGAAAAAATGATTGATGGCTGTGTGGAAGTTGCCTTCAAACGATCTGGACTGAAAAATATGAAATCACTCAGTGCCATTGCAGTGACATATGGTCCGGGACTTGCTCCTGCACTTGAAGTGGGTGTTACAAAAGCAAAACAACTCGCAGAGGAATTTGCTTTGCCTCTTATCGCGGTCAATCATATGGAAGGGCATACGCTCTCCACATTTTTGAAAAACAAATCTGGAAAAAATTATTCTGGAATGACAAAGGCAAAATTTCCTTTTATGGCAATTTGTGTTTCGGGTGGACATACCGAGATTACCTGGGTAGAAAAAATTGGTACTTATAAATTGCTGGGTCAAACTGTAGATGATGCAGCAGGAGAAGCTTTTGACAAGGTGGCACGTATGCTGGATCTTGGCTATCCAGGGGGACCAGTCATTTCTAAACTTGCCGAAACTGGGAATCCGTCGGAGTTTGTTTTGCCAAGACCCATGAAAGATACCCATGATTATAATTTTAGTTTTTCAGGACTCAAAACTGCTTGTTTGTACAGTACCAATGATTTGCGAAAAAGTATGGGTAAAAAATTTGCAAAGATTATTCCAGATTATTGCGCATCATTTCAAGAAGCGGTTGTGGACTCACTTTTGATAAAAGTAAATAAAGCAGTAAAAAAGTTGAATCCCAAAATGATTGTTTTTGGTGGAGGCGTTAGTGCCAATAATCGTTTGCGAAGTAAATTTCGTAAAAATGCGAAGGTACTTGATATTCCTGTATATTTTCCAGATAAAAAGTTTTGTACAGACAATGCTTCTATGATTGCGATCGCTGCATATTACAAATTTTTGCGAGGTGAATTTGTACAAAATATTGAAAATTTTCGACGAGATCCATCGATTACGATTGAAACGCTATATTCTGAAAAGACCATGTAGAGCTCTTTTTGTTTTATTTTATCGCTAGTATCAGCCAAGAAAGTAGGATTGACAAAAGCCTCGTTTTGTGCTATACTAACAATGCTCAAATACAGGTTATAAAATAAGCACAGTCGAGTTTCGTTTTACATCCTTGTTTTTCTGCTCTTATTACAATGTTTGTTTACAAATATGCAACAAGGAACTATCGTCCGTCTTACGGACAAAGGTTTTGGATTTATCTCTCGTGAAGGAGAAGAAAAAGATCTTTTCTTCCACATGAACGAGCTCCAAGATGTTCAATTCAATGAATTGCGCGTTGGAGATAAACTTCAATTCGAAGTTGAAGAAAGTCCAAAAGGCCTCAACGCTGTACGTATTTCACGTGTAGCGTAATACTTCTCAAAAGTATTCAAACACCTGCCATCTCGGCGGGTGTTTTTTTTGTTTGATTAAAAAACATCCCAGAGTTGGGATGTTTTACTTTGTAAGGTATTATTTCTTTTTTCCGTCTTTGTAGTATTCGTTACATGTTCCGCGAATACCTTTATTTGGGAGGAGGTTACATGATTGTGGATCGTTGCGTTGCATGTAGAAATATTGAAGACAGAGTGTATCAAGTCCAGGTTCCATTTTGGCACAAAGACTTGGGTCATTTTCCCATACTGCATGATTTGCGTAGCAGTCTTGCATGTCTGGAAGGCCTTCACAATTTTTGATACTGCGATATTTTTCAACAGAAGGGTTTTGAACAAATTTTTGTTCTGGAATGATGAGGGGGCGATTGGCATTTACTTCGGGATTTGCAGGTTTTTTGCCACAGCCAGTAAAAACAAATACCAGTGCGAGAGTGAGGAGTAAGGTTCTCTTCATAAATGTAGGTGTAAATAAATTTTAAGTGTACCTTTAAAATTCTAGCATAATTTAAAAATAAAATCAAGCCTAAAAAATGGCTTATTTAGGCGAATATTCTGGGCATTGAAGAGAATTCAAAAATAGGCTACTATACCACTCACTATTGACCCTTCTTATGGATTTTGTTCACTTGCACGTCCACTCTCACTATTCGCTTCTCTATGGCATGATGAAGCCAAAAAAGTTCCCTGCTTACGCAAAAGAACGGGGTTTTTCGGCTATCTCGCTCGTTGATTATGGTTCGATGTATGGAGCCATTGAGTTTTATCAAGCCTGCATAGAAAATGGTATCAAGCCAATTATTGGTTTTGAAGCATATATTTCGCCGCGCCGCATGGAGGACAAAGACCCAGAGCTTGATAAAGAACTCTATCACTTGGTACTTCTCGCAGAAAATTATGATGGTTATCGCAATCTCATGCTTCTCACGAGTGAAGGGCATCTTCGTGGAACTTTCAATGGAAAACCACGTATAGATAAAGAAACACTCAAAAAATATTCAAAAAATATTATTGTGCTTTCTGCGGGACTCAAAGGTGAAGTGTCAAAATTTTTGCGTCTCAACAAACTTGAAGAAGCAAAGAAAGCAGCCTTGGAGTATAATGAAATATTTGGACAAAATAATTTTTTTCTTGAACTTCAAGATCATCCTGCAATGGAAGGACAGATCGATGTCAATGCAAAATTGATCGCGCTTTCAAAAGAAACAGGTATTCCCATGGTGGTGACTCGTGATGTTTTTTATGCTAGTCCAGACTATGCCGAAGCACAAGATATTATGTGTTGTATTCGTGAGGGCTGGAAAGTACAGTATACTGACCGTGAAAATTTTCGTCATGTTGATCGCTCGCTCAATACGGGAGATGATATTTTTTCACGTTTTCGTCATGTCCCAGAGGCTCTTGAAAATACCGTCAAGATTGCAGAGCGTATTGATATAAAAATTGAACTCAATAAATGGCATTTTGCTCCAGTACCACTGGAAGCGGGAAAAACTTACGACGAAATGCTTCGAGATCAGACCTATGATCGGGTTTTGCTCTATTATCCTGAAATTACAGAAGAACTCAAAACTCGTATTGAGTACGAACTTGATATTATTAAAACAAAAGGATATTCGCCATACTTTTTGTGTGTTGCGGATTTTGTAAATTATGCCAAATCAAAAGGTATTGTAGAAACTACTCGTGGATCTGCGGCTGGTTCGCTCGTTTCATATATCATGGGAATTACAACTGTGGATCCAATGCGATTTCATTTGCCATTTGAACGTTTCTTGAATCCATTTCGTCCAAGTGCACCGGATGTTGATACAGACTTTGCCGATGACCGTCGTGAAGAAATGATCAAATATGTAACGGACAAATATGGTGCGGATAAAGTTGCCCAGATTATTACTTTTGGAACCATGGCCGCGCGTGCGAGTGTGCGTGATGTGGGTCGTGCGCTTGGATTTTCTTATAGTTTTTGTGACCAAGTTTCCAAACTTATTCCTCCTGGTGCACAAGGTTTTCCAATGACTATTGCTCGTGCACTCAAAGAAGAACCCGACCTCAAAAAATTGTATGAAAGTAATGAAGATGTGCAAAAACTTTTGACTTTGGCGCAAAAGGTTGAAGGTTGTGCTCGTCATACTTCGATTCATGCTGCTGGAGTTGTAATCGCTCCAACAGCGCTGACCGATTTTACTCCGGTGCAATACGAAGTTGGTGGTACACGTCTTACAACACAGTATGAAATGAAAGCGGTAGAAACAGCTGGAGTTTTGAAAAATGACTTTCTTGGAATTCGTAACCTTTCTATTTTGGGGAAAGCCGTAGAAATTGTACAAGCAACAACTGGTGAGACTGTTGATATTTACAAACTGCCGCTTGATGATACCAAAACATTTGAAATGCTTGCACGCGGTGAAACGATGGGAACTTTTCAGCTTGGTGGATCTGGTATGACGCGCTGGCTCAAAGAACTCAAGCCCACCAATATTGATGATATTATGGCTATGGTGGCGCTGTATCGTCCTGGGCCAATGGAATCTATTCCAGAATATATCAAACGAAAATACGATCCGAGTGCGGTCAAATTTTTTGATCCACGTCTTGAAAAGATTTTGAGTGCATCCTATGGATTATTGGTATATCAAGATGATGTAATGTTAACGGCCATTGCACTTGCTGGTTATGATTGGATGGAAGCAGACAAATTTCGTAAAGCCATGGGTAAAAAAATTCCAGAAGAAATGGCCCAACAAAAAGAAAAATTTTATAAGGGTTGTCTTGAAATAGGAAAAGTAAAAAAAGAAGTTGTTGACGAAATGTGGAATGCTATTGCACCATTTGCGTCGTATGGTTTCAACAAAGCCCATGCAGCGAGTTATGGAATTGTGGCCTATCAAACGTCGTATATGAAGGCACACTATCCAGTGCAGTATATGACAGCGGTTCTTCAGGCCGAAGCAGGGGATGCAGAAAAAGTTGCAGCGATTGTTCATGAATGTACACGTATAAAGATTGAAGTATTACCTCCAGATGTGAACGAAAGTTTTCGTAATTTTGCCATGGTTTCAAAATCTGGTGAAGCAGGACGTATTCGCTTTGGACTTTCTGCTATTAAAAATGTGGGGGAACATATTTGTGAAATGATTTATAATGAACGCAAGAAAAATGGACCTTACAAAAATTTGGAAGATTTTTTGAAACGTATTCAAGATAAAGATTTGAATAAACGTTCGATTGAAAGTTTGGCCCAAGCTGGCGCGCTGGATTGTTTTGGTATTGATCGTGGAATATTGCTCGGGAATACCGAACAGCTCTTGGCTTTTTCTCATCATGAACGAGAACGAAATGAAACGCAGCAAGATTCACTTTTTGCAGGAGCCTTGTTTGATTTTGAAAGTAAAGTCGTACTCAAATCTGCTGTTGATGCCACACTCGATGATAAACTCAAATGGGAAAAACAATTGCTTGGAATTTATCTTTCATCGCATCCTTGTGCAAATTATGAAGAAAAACTTCGTGGTGTGATTACGCCGCTTTGTGATGTAGAAAATTATGCTCGGGATGCCTGGGTTGTTGTATGTGCTGTGGTTGCAAGTATCAAGAAAAAAATTACCAAAAAAGGAGATATTATGCTTTTTGTCGCAGTTGAGGATCGCAGTGGTGGAATGGAACTATTGGTATTTCCAAAAACATATGCAACAACACAGGCTCTTTGGATTGAGGGTGCTGTACTCTGTATTGTGGGAAAGACTCCCAAAGAAGAAGGGGAAAATAAAATATTTGTAGAAAATGCGCATGTGCTTACCCCAGAAAATGCAGAGACGATTGGAAGGCAAGTGCGTATCGGTCAAAATAGTGGATCAAAAAGTAAAGCGACAAATGGAAGTAGCGAGCGAGAAAAAGCATTGCGTATTACGATTGATCCAAATATCTTGAAAGAAAAAATGGAAGCGCTTAAAGAACTTTTTGCTCAGTATCCTGGTGAGTATCGTGTGTATTTGTCAGTTGCTGGGAATAGTATAAAGACCGGGTCTTTTGTAGCTTATGGAGAGAATCTCAAAAATGCTTTACTGCTTCTTTTGGGTGAAGTTCCTCTTGATGTATTTGAATAAAAATGGCCCTGTTGTGAAAAATAACTTGACAAATTTCAAAAAAAATGTATAATAGGGAGTATTCAGGGGTTCCTTGGCGCCTTCGATACCTTTCGAAGGTCCACCTCCCCCCTGATCTCTCGGGACGACGCCCTACCACCAGTGCTCGCGTCGTCCCTCCCTTCAACATTTTACCCGACTTTGTCGGGTTTTTTTTATTCAAATACTTGATTTTTTTCTTATTCTATGGTTAACTATTGACCGCGACCTTGACTAAGTGTTGCTCTGCCTCCGTTTGGACAACAGGAGGTGGTGTATGGAGCGATCTGTGCTCCTTGTCGACGATGACGCCGATTTTAGGCGCATGGTCCGCCGGGCCCTGCGTACAATCGACGACTTCGTCATCGTTGAGGCCAGCGATGGCCTCGAAGCCCTGCGACACTATCATCACGGGGATCGGAAATTTGACATCGTGATTTCCGACACTCGTATGCCCGGTATGACGGGACCGGTCCTCCGTGCGGAGCTTACTTCGCGCGGCTACGAGGGACGGTTTCTGCTCATGTCTGGTGACGCATATCCGCCAGTGGGGGTAGACATCGTCAAACCCTATCTGCCGGAAGTGCTCCGGGCGAGCCTGGCAGTGAAGCTCCGGGTAAAGGAGGTAAACACGCCAGCCCTGGCGTGACAGTGAACTCCCTCCCTTCCACACACAACAGCCAAGGAAAGGCGCACCCTCCAAAGGGGAAGCGTGTGGTAGCGCTGCCCCAGAGGTGGCTGCGCGTGTAGGGGTGAAGCAGCCTTGGTCTTGGTCGCGCTTCACATTCAATTATCAAATCAACTTTTTTTGAAAGGTTGATTTTTTTATATTCTTTTTGACTCCAAAAGCGTTTACGAGTAGAATAGGGAGGAATTTTATCTCGTATTTATGTTAAAAATAACAAAATTTTTCAAAATTCCATTGCTTATTGCACTTGGTATTTTTATTTATATTCTTTTACATTTTGTTTTGAATCTCTCTGCGCTGAGTGTGTGGTGGGCAGTTTTTGTTGTTGTCGTTGGAAGTTTTGATCTTATCAAGGGAACGGTAAAATCTTTGATGCGAAAGCAATTTGCACTTGATTATATTGCTATTTTGGCTATTATCGTTGGACTTTTAAGTGGTGAGTATCTTGTCGCTTTGGTAATAGTATTGATGCTTTCTGGTGGTCAAACGCTTGAAAAATATGGCATGGCCAAGGCAAAACAATCTTTGACGGCTCTTACGGAACGTATTCCAAACGAAGTAGTACTGTGGAATGGAGGAAAGTCAGATACCCATCGTGCTATTGGGACTATAAACGTCGGTGAAGAGATTGTTGTACGAAAAGGGGAAGTAGTGCCACTTGATGGTGTTTTACTCTCGGATGATGCGGTTATGGATGAATCATCACTTACGGGTGAGCCATATGTCATGGAAAAAGTTGCAGGTGATCATATTCGGAGTGGTACCATTAATGTTGGAAATATTTTGGTTCTGAAGGTTTCAAAGCCTGATCGAGATTCAACCTATCGAAAAATTATTGAATTGGTAAAACGTGCGCAGGTAGAAAAAGCTCCATTGATTCGTCTTGCCGATCGATATAGCACAGTATTTACTCTTGTGACAGCAGTGATTGCTCTTGCTGCGTATTTTTTGGGAGGATATAGCCTAGACCCTGTACTTGCCGTGCTGGTTGTTGCTACGCCATGCCCACTTATTCTTGCAACTCCAATTGCGCTTTTTGGAGGAATGAATTCTGCTGCAAAAAATCGTGTACTAACAAAAAATTTATCAAGTTTGGAGATACTATCTCGAGTGACATCAGTGGTTCTTGATAAAACAGGAACTATTACCCTTGGGCAGCCAGTGGTAAGTGATCTGCAAATAGTGGATAAAAATTTTGAGAGTAAAAAAATATATAGTATTGCCGAAGCATTGGAACGCAATTCTTTGCATCCTTTGGCAAAAGCAATTGTAGCTGCGGCGAGAGAAGCAAATGCTCCTCGTATTTTTGCTGAGGAAGTAAATGAAAACATTGGTTCTGGTATTTCTGCTCGTATTGATGGAAAAAATTATACATTAGCAAAAATGACCAAGTATCATCATAGTAATGCTATTGAACTTCACGAAGAAGATAGGGTGATTGCGCGTTTTGAATTTGAAGATCGTTTGAAAGATGATTCTTCAAAAATTCTTCGAGCACTCAAACGTCTTGGGCTTTCACTTTTTATTTTTACTGGTGACAGAGAAGAAAATGCACAAAAAACGATTGCACGTCTTGGTGAAGTAGGATCTTTGGTTACGGTAAAAGCAAATTGTACACCAGAAGATAAAAGAAATGGAGTAGAAGATTTGAAACAGTCGGGTGCGGTGGTGGCTATGGTAGGGGATGGGATCAATGATGCTCCGGCGCTTGCTACAGCTGACGTTGGTATGGTATTTAGTAACGAAGAACATACAGCAGCATCTGAAGCAGCGGATATTATATTTCTTGGTGGAGATATTTCTTCTGTGACTTTTATTATTTCTATTGCTCAAAAAACGATTCGTATTGCACTTGAAAGTATTTGGTTTGGTATTGGGGTAAGTATATGTTTGATGATTTTGGCAGCATTGGGTATGATACCACCATTGCTTGGTGCTATTTTGCAAGAAGGATTGGATGTTTTGGTAATTTTGAATGCATTGCGGGCAAGTCGTTTAACTTTTCGTCATTAATTTTTTAGAGTATTTATATGTCAGATATATTGAGAGAAAGAAGAGAACTTTCGCCAGAAAGACGTGGTGAAGCTATAAAAAAATTTATTGAGGATTTGACAGATGAGTTTGTAAAAAAACAAGCTGATCGTAATATGTTTAAAGTGGGTGATGGCCAAGACGAAGAAAGTATTCAGAAAGGAATGGATTTTCATCTCAAAATGTTTCTGAGAGAACTTCCCAAAATACAGTTTAATCTTTTATCAGAAGAACCATTGTCGATGAGTTACAATGCCTCTCCAGTAGAAGATGGTGTTATAAATTATGACTATGATAAGTCACTTGTTTTTCGTATAAAATTTTGTCTTTCTTTTTGTGAAGAAGGTGTATTTATTTCTCGTATTGATGCAATTGAAGATTCAAGCGATATATCAGATATAGCTTTAATGCAAGGTGAGCTTGACCATGAAGAGATAGATCCTGAAAGTGATTATGGACAAAAGTTGCAAAAGATATCGGGACTTCGTTTGAATGAGCTATTTCCAATGAATAATTTATTTCAAGAATTTTCTTCTCATATTAATGAAGAAGAATTTCGTGGTTGGCGTGGAGAGTTGTATGCAGAAGAAAAAGATTCTACGCAGCACTAGCTTTTGTATATTTAAAAAAAACAACACCTCCATTCAAGGAGGTGTTGTTTTAGTAGCCCGTAGGGGAATCGAACCCCTGTTACCAGGATGAAAACCTGGTGTCCTAACCACTAGACGAACGGGCCATTTAATTTGTGTAGCAAAATTATACATGAATTCAGTTTATTCGTCAAGTCAAAATTTATCAACAGAATTACCTTGACAAAGAGCTTGAATAAGCGTAATATATGGGCATAACCGCAGACAGTAGCTTTCTCGACTTTTCGAGAGTAAGTGCTACCGAGGTACAAATAGTGGCTTATTTTAGCCACATCCGGTCGATTTGTACTACTGCGTTAAGCAGTTTTTTTTATGGCAAAAAGTAAAACCCAAAAATCAGAAGCACTTCAAACCCTTGTGGAAAACATGAAGGCTTCAAAATCTATGGTGTTTGCCAACTACCAAGGGCTCAAAATGACTGAGTCTGAGGAACTTCGCAAACTCTGTCGTGATGGGCAAGTTGTCTACATGTCAAGTAAAAAGACATTGGTTCAAAAAGCCTTGTCTGAAGCTGGATTTGCAGATACACATGTTCAAGATTTTGATGGTGCGGTTGCTGTTGCTTTTGGAACTGTGGACGAAGTTGCTCCTGCTCAAATCATTGCTGGATTCGCCAAAAAACATACTACCGTAAAAATCTTTGGTGGTGTGCTCGAAGGTGCGTTTATCGATGGAGCAAAAGTAGCAGCTCTTTCACAACTCCCAAGTAAACAACAACTTCTTGGACAACTCGTTGGTACACTCAACGCTCCAGTTTCTGGATTCGTCAATGTACTCGCTGGAAATATTCGTGGTTTTGTTACTGTTCTTAACGCGATTAAGGACCAAAAACCCGCTTAAGTAATTTTATAAATAATTTTTTTATGTCAGAAGATACAAAAATGGAAGTGCCAGCAAAATTTGCAGCACTCGTAGCAGAAATCGAAAAGATGTCTGTTCTTGATCTTTCAGAACTTGTAAAAGTTCTTGAAGACAAATTCGGAGTTTCAGCAGCAGCTCCAGCTATGATGATGGCAGCTCCAGCAGCAGGTGCAGGTGCTCCAGCTGAAGAAGCAAAAAGTGAATTTGCTGTTGAACTTACAGATGCCGGTGCAAACAAAATCGGTGTTATCAAAGCAGTAAAAGAACTCACAGGACTTGGTCTTGCTGATGCAAAAGCTCTTGTAGACGGAGCTCCAAAAATGGTAAAAGAAGGTGTGAAAAAAGAAGAAGCAGAAGAAATGAAAAAGAAAATCGAAGAAGCTGGTGGAAAAGTAACTTTGAAATAATTTTTTACACAGCATTAAAAAATACGGCTTTCGGGCCGTATTTTTTTGTCTTTTGATTTAGATTTTGAATTCAAATATTTTGTTTGAATCGAGGATATATATTTTTTTAGCGGCTTCATCGACTACCATTGAGGTAGGATTATTCCATTGACTTGAGGTATATTGTTTGACGAGCGTACCATTTTTATCAAGAGCAATAACACGTTTTGTCTCGGAGTCAAGAATATAAATATTTTTTACATCATTGTAAGTCCAAATTTGT
>JBPOIO010000033.1:0-6870 GCA_052034405.1 Candidatus Magasanikiibacteriota bacterium
CAAACATTCCAATCCATACCAAAATTCCCACAAATCCAAATTCCGCCAAAATAGAAAACCAACTATTGTCTATCTGACCAAACTGATTCTGAATGCCAAAAGGCAGTTTCAATTTTTCATAGGCCGCAGTATTTACCAGTGCCGAAGCCACTCCACCTCCAAAATTCCCAGGACCAACACCAAACAGTGGTGCATAGTGCGCCACATGAATCGGTGTATTGATAATAAAAAATATACGACCATAACCTTCGTAACTCTCTTTCCAACTGCGCAAACTTACAGCCTCGAGAATACGCTCGGAGAGTGTCTGCGATGCCTGATCCACTACCTGCGTCCCAGAACCCATTGCAGCAGAAACACCCGTATACAGTAATACCACAGAAATCAAAACCAGGGTCCAGCGTTTGACCCAAGCATCTTTCAATACCAAAATCCCAATAATCACCACACCCACAAATGCAGCAATCCAACTCGCACGAGAACGCGTAAGCAAAAGTCCGAGACCCAAAAGAGCCATAGAAAACCAAACCCAATTTTGTGATTTTCGAAATTTCAAAAAATACGGAGTGAGCAAAAGAATCGCTAAAGCCAAAACACTGCCGAGCCTGTCATAGCGTCCCAGCGTAGCAAACACACGAGTACCCGCAGCCCAAAATTGCTCGGCACCACCAATCAAGGCCCTTCCCCCCACAGACACTGTATCGTCCGAAAACAAATATGGATCGAGCGCCCCACGCGTCAGATACTGCAAGACTCCTAGAAAGGCTTCAAATAACAAAACAAAAAATCCAATCTGCAAACAACACTTCACAACATCTCTGTCATACTGCATATTCAAGACCACAAAAAACACCAGCACATAGCGCAGTGTCTGACGTAGTCCAAGAAGCCAAATACTTGGAGCATAATGATTCAAAATTAGCGATACAAAGGCCACTGCCACAATGCCCAAGAGCCACTTATTCAAAGGATTTTTCACCCACAGTTTTCCTTTTTTCAAAATATACAAAATACAACTACCTGCAAAGAGTCCATATATCAAGACCTCGGGCAAATACTTCAAAACAGAATAATATTCAATCGGAGCATACTTGAGCACCACGGTCTCAACCGGAAACCACACTAATAAAAAATACAAAATATATTCGCTACGAGAAATAGTAAATAAAAAAATCAATACAACAAAAAAAAGCAAGCCAAACAAAAAAAGCGTCAAAAAATTTGCTGGTAAATAGGAAAGAATAAAATCCATAGAGAAATCTTACTTACAGTATAGCAAACTTTGGATTCTTTTGAAATAAAAAAATCTCTCAGTGAAGAGAGATTTTTTTGTATCATCTGAGCTGAAGTATTCAGAGCAAATGAAGGTTTGGTGCGGATGAGTGTAAGTCATCCGCACCTCCCTAGATTACTAGAGAGTACCGCTTCCCCGCGAGCACAGAAGGTGCATCAGCTAAGGGAAGGTAAAAAGAACGAAGCGGTGTGCCGGGGCTGGGCGACGATTCGCCCCGGTTGGGAGGGGCAACTCGTGGCCCCCTCCGTCAGATCACACCGAAATCCGACGGATTACTGCTGGCCGGGGATGACCTGGATGCCGGCTTCGTGGCAGGTCGGCGGAGCCTGCGGCCCGTAGCAGAACCCGATCTGAGGGTCACCGTCGTTGCAGTCCCCCTGCTCCGAGCTCAGCCCGTCGCCGTCGTTGTCCACGGCGCAGCCCGGCGCGCTGATGCCGAAGTCGGAGGGGGTCCAGAGGCAGATGATCCGCCCCCCGTTGCCGTAGCAACCGGCGCCACAGGCCGCATCGAGATACCGCGCGCCGCAGGTGTTGGCGTTCGGAGCCTCCTGGATCACGCACCGGTTGTTCGTGCAGGTAAACCCGCCGCCGCAGTCGGCGTCGATCTGGCAGAAGCCGGGAATCGCGACGCAGGTGCCGCCGTTGCACATGGTACCGGCAAGGCAGTCCGCGTCCTCGACGCACTCGGGCGCCGGAACCGGCTCGCAGAGGTCGCCGATGCCGTCATTGTCCGCGTCGGCCTGATTCGCGTTGGCCAGCGCCGGGCAGTTGTCGCAGGCGTCGCCGCGCCCGTCCCGGTCGCCGTCCGTCTGGTTGGCGTTCTGGATGTCGGGGCAGTTGTCCTGCGCGTCGGCCACGGTGTCGCCATCGCGATCCGCCGGCGGGGGCGGAACCGGCTCACAGAGGTCGCCGATGCCGTCGTTGTCCGCGTCGGCCTGGTTCGCGTTGGCCAGCGCCGGGCAGTTGTCGCAGGCGTCACCGCGCCCGTCCCGGTCGCCGTCCGTCTGGTTGGCATTCTGGGTGTCGGGGCAGTTGTCCTGCGCGTCGGCCACGGTGTCGCCGTCGCGATCCACCGGCGGGGCGGGGGGCTGCACACAGACGCCGTTCTGGCACTCGAGGCCGGCACCGCAGTCCACGTCCACCACGCACTCGGCGGGGAGGATGCAGCGCCCGTTCTGGACGTTGCACTCGAGGCCCGCGCGGCAGTCGTCCGTGACGTTGCACTGGACACAGTGGATATCGGGGTTGGGCTCGACGTTGGCGTTGTTCAAGACGCCCTCGTCGATCCGTCCGTTACCGTTGTCGTCCAGGCCGTTCGCGCAGAGGTCGAAGCGCATGCAGTGGTCGCCGTTCTGGAGACGGCACGTCGTGCAGGCGTTCGCCTCCCCCTCGTCCGCGGTCGAGGGGCAACCGTTGCCGTAGCCGGCGGGGAGATTGGCGTCGACGCAGTAGAACTGGCCGTTCGCCGGGCGACACGCCTGACCGGCACCGCACTCGCCGTCATTGGCGCAGGCGGGTCGGCAGGGGTCGTTGTCGAGCTGACCTTCGCAGCAACCGTTGATTTGAACCGGGTCGCACGCCCGGGTCGCGTTGTTGAAAACGAAGCGCGTGCACGCTTCCTGCGCCGGACACTGGGCCTGGACGCAGTTGTTGTTGGGCTCATCGCAGGTCTCGCCGGCGCCGCAGTCGTTGTCGACGCGGCACTCGACACACCGGTTCGTCGCGATCTCGCAGACGCCGGCGGCGCAGCCGGAATCATCGAGGCAGCAGCCGGCCCGCCGCGCGTGGGTGCACTGGTGGTTGACCACCGCGGGCACGTCGCACTCGTTCACCGGGCCACAGGCGACCGCGACGCAGGCGCCGTTCGTGCAGCTCTCGCTGCCCGCGCAGTCCGCGCTGTTGCGGCACTCGACGCACGCGTCGCCGACAATCGGGCAGAACCCGTCGCCGCACTCCGCGTCCGCGAGGCAGCAGCCCGGCGCGGCCGAGCGGCGGTGATCGCAGACGCGCGTGTCGGGGTTGATCGACGCCGTGTCGCATGCGTTGCTGTCGGCGCACGGCACGTCGACGCACACCCCGTTGGTGCAGGCCTGGTCGTCACCGCAGTCCGCGTGCACGAGGCACTCGGAGCAACGGTTCGTCTCCATGTTGCACAGAGAGGTCGGCGCCGCGCAGTCGGCGTTCTGCAGGCAGCAGCCGGCGATCGGGTCGGCCTGGCAGGCGTGATTCCGGACGACGTGCGTGAAGCAGTCGTCGGGGTCGTCGTCGCACGGCACGTCCGAGCAGGTGTTGCCGCCGCAGAACTCGCCCGGGGCGCACTGGTCGTCGCGGAGGCAGCAGTTCGGCTGGTCCACGATGACGCAGCGGTGGTTCTGGACCTCGCCGAGGCCGCAGGCGTCGCGGTCGGGGCACTGCGGCACCGTGCACCGGTTGGTGTCGGGGTCGCAGACCTGACCGTCGCCGCACTCGCGGTTGTTGAGGCACCCGTCCGCAGGCACACAGCGTCCGGCGCGGCAGATCTCGTCCGCGTCGCAGACCTCGATGTTGCCGGCCGCATCGTTGCAGTTGCCGGGCAGGAGCTCATCCGCGCTGCCGTTGAGATCGACCCGATCGCCATGCCCGGGCTCGCACCCGGGGAAAAAGGTGATGGACATCCCCAGGGCGAACCCCAGGGCCAAAACGCGGCGGGAGGAATTCCCGTGACGCATGGTTAACTCCAACTATGTAAGAGCTCAGATCGCTTCGCTTTGACCGCTACTTTGGCTTCGTTTCGGTTCTTCCCAGAACTATCCGTCCAATCCTTTTCTTTGATTCACCCGCTGTGGGTGGTCGCAGTCAGATTGATACACGGACCCTCCGTACTCTTTTCAGGGAGTGTGGTGACTTTTTATTCAGTGTCACTCATGAGGGTGCAGTTCGAAAACTGCTTGTTGGGGAAACCTATTCCTACAGCCTTTTTTTCGCAGGTCGCAACGAACATCTTCGCTCGGCTTGACACAAGGATACCCCACCGCGGGGCTATACCCCACGGTATCGGTACCGTAGAAGTCCCTGTGCTTGAAGATGCCAGATGCAAAAAATTCTGATCGATATATTTTTCGTTCAGAATCATCATCCAAATTCTTCAAGCACAGGAACTGTTGAATATTGTTTATCGTTCAATTGTAATGAACTCATACCACCCGTAGATGGTAGAGAGAAGTGTTCTTTACGAAGCAAAAACTTCTTCTCTCTGCCTTCTAAATCAACCAGATATAATAGCACATTTTGGCTCTTTTGTCAATGGGACCTCCTCAATATCCACTTAGAATCTAAATGAAAATAGTTGGGGGTCCCTCGTCGCTCAGCTGTAGAAGCGAGCCGACGAGGGTGGGCGGGGTAGGACCGCGGGGGGTGATGTGAGGTGGGAGCCGCGCGTGGGACGGCGGCTGTGGGGAGGGAGACGACGCGGGCGACGTAGAGCTTCAGCGAACGGCGGCCGGGTCGGGCTTGGTGATGAGGTAGTACACCGCATCGAAAACGAGCCCGGTCCCGAGACCGATGCCGGCGCCAATGGCCGCCGTTTCGGCCTTGTTTCCCTCCCAAAAGGAGGTCCCACCACCGGCATTGGTGCTCGTGCGCGAATCATCGCCGTAACCGTAACCGATCAATGCCCCGGACAACGTCGTCACCGCCGGCACCACGAAGTAGGGCCAGAGACCGTTGTCGTACTCCGAGGCCGGGGCGACGCGGTCCTTGCGAACCTGGGCGAAGGCCGGGGTCGTGTCGGACGTCTCGAACTTGGCGTAGAACCCAGGGGTGATCGAGGTACTCCCCACCGCGACGGTCCCGTTGAAGGGCACGCCGCTGTTGAGAGCATTTCCGAAGACCGCCAGGGCCGACTGGTTCGTTCCACCAGTGGCCTTGTCCATCAGGTTCCAGCAGGCCTGAGCGCTCGCCGTGTCGGTGATCGAAGCACAGGAGAACTTCATCTTCGTCTCGAGCTGGGCGACGCGGGCCTCGATCGCGATGATCGTCGCGCTGTTGGTCCGAGTGTCCGACCGGAGGCTCGCGAGGGCACCGTTGGCCCGCTTGAGCTGACCGGCCAGGTTCTGGACCGCCGTGGTGGCCTGGTCCGCGCTGTGGAGCGCAAGCTGGGCCGTCGAGGGGCCGGCGGGGCACGGCGCACAGGTGCCGCAGAGGACGAAATTGTCCCACTGCGGGCCATCGTGGCAGGTGAGGTCCTGGGCCGAAGCCGAGTGATTGCCAATGGCCACCAGCAGGAAGCTGGCGACCGCGAGGGTGATGTTACGCAGAATCGCGCGCATCGGGGACTCCTTCTCTCTTCTCAAGGGGTTCTTGGGCCTGCGTCGAGGGCCCTTGTCTTGGACAAAAGGCACCCGACATGGGGGCCGGGGAAGACGCGAACAGGTATCATGTGTATAATACTTCTTCGCGTCTTCCCTTCCCTTTTGAAGGATTTTTTTATCTCACATCAATTGTAATGAACCTACCAAGGGCATGTTGCAGAAAAAAACTCTTGCGAATTTCTTTCTAGGTACCATGCTCACGAGAGTGAAAAAGTTAATTTTTCTCTTTCGTTAGCACAGTAGGTATAAATTTTAGGACCCTATATAATAGCACAAAATGAAGGTTTTGTCAATAGTGCTCGGGTGAATTTGCTCCTCAATCTCCCCTTCTCTAGGAGAGAAAGAAAGATAGTTGGGGCCCCTCGTCGCTCTGCTGTAGAAGCGAGCCGGCGAGGGAAGGCGGGTAGATGCCGTAGGTGATGTTAGGTAGGAGCCGCGCGGGTCGTCGATGCGCGGCTATGGGTGGAAGAGAGCCCGTCTAGCGCCGAGAGGGGTCTACTCGGCGCCGCAGCCGGTGGCCCGGCAGGTGCGCTCCGCGGAGGCGCGGGCCTCGGCCTGGGAAATGATCCCGGCCGTGACCAAACGCTGATCACCGTTCTCCATCAGCGACGCCACGCAGGCACCGAAGTTGGCGTACTCGCAGGTCAGCGAGTCGGCGACCAGAAATCCCCGGCGACCGTCCTGCTGGTTCTCGAGCGCCGTCACACGCCCACTCACCTGCTGGACACCGGTGATCGCCCGGTCCGCGCTGTTCTGCGCGTTCCGCGCGATGCTCCTGGCCACGCTGTCGACCGACGAGCTGGGGGCAGTGGTGTCGGTGACGTCCGCAATGGCGGGCTGGGGAGCCGCGCCGTTGCCGGAGTGGCCCTTGAGGAGCCACCAGCCGAAGACGCCGATCAAGACCACCGCCGCGGCGATCCACCAGATCCACGACCGAGTGGTCGGGACCCGGAGATCGGCGGTGGAGGGCCGGGCGGCTTCGCGCTGGGCGCGGGGCGCGAGACGGGTGGGATCGATGTCATCGTTGGCCGGCGTGAGACGGGGCTCCGACGCGGGGCGCATGCGCTCGCGACGGTCCTCGTCGGCCGCGGCACGCGCCTCGTTCCGCCGGCGCTGAGCCTCGAAAGCGCGAACAATGGCATCGTTGTCGACGATGGGGGTGGGGCGGGGCGGCGGGGCCGGATCGGCGGTGGGCGCCGCAGCCGGCCGGTTCCGGATCACCTCGGT
>JBPOIO010000012.1:0-2996 GCA_052034405.1 Candidatus Magasanikiibacteriota bacterium
ATTCACCGTAGGATACGACTTCTGCCTTTATAAATTTATCCATGAAATCGTTGTGGATTGCTCCAGAGGCTTGGACTGCAGTTTCGCCTTTCTTAATAGTCCATGCCCGTACCTCTTTTTCCCCACAGGTAAGAAAACTTATGAGTCCTAATTCTTCGTACGCTTTCTGGATGAGTCTTTCAAGACCGGATTTTTCAACACCCAGCTCTTTGAGATATTCTTTGGCATCCTCGTCACTAAGTTCTGCCAACTCACTTTCGATTTTAGCCGACACTACCACTAACTTATCTACCGGTACATTTAAGTATCCAGTATACTGGATGTTAATTTGCTTCATTTTTTCTGGGTTGTAGTCATTTTCACTAACATTAAGGACTATAATTTCTGGCTTTAGAGTAAGAAGTGAAAATTGCTTTAGTAACTCTTGCTCCTTCTCCGAAAAAATCAGAGATCTTGCAACTTTTCCTTGATCCAAATGTGTTTTTAATTTTTCAACAAGAGCTCCCAATTCTTTATCAGAACGGATTGTCTTTTCATTCATTTTTGATAGTGTTTCGATGTCAGCCAATATCAATTCCATCGTTATCGTTTCATAGTCCTCTTTAACACCAACAGATCCTTCGCGTATAACATCTCCGTCCTCAAAAGCTCTCACAACATGAGCAATGACTTTAACTTCCCTAATATGAGACAAAAATTTATTCCCAAGCCCCTCCCCTTCTGACGCACCTTTAACAAGTCCTGCAATGTCTACAAATTCCACCATCGCTGGCTTTATTGGTGGAAGATCAATCATCCCTACCTCCTCTTTGGTGATTTCTGCCAAACGGGTAAGACGATCATCGGGTACTGCAACTATTCCCACATTTGGCTCAATGGTTGCAAAGGGGTAATTAGCCGCAAGAGCTGCTTGTTTTTTGAGTAATGCGTTGAACAACGTCGACTTTCCGACATTTGGGAGTCCAACTATTCCGACAGAAATATTCATATTGGAAGATTATATCACGCAGTGATACAAGGAAAACTTGGACTTATATCACGCAGTGATACAAGCCTTGTAGAATTTACACTAACTTATACTCCCGTGATATAATGCGACAGTTATTGTGCACTCTGCGTCTCGAGTGGAAATGCACGACAGCACATTCAAAATTGTGGTCGAAAGAAAGGGAACTCAATGCTCACTATCGTTCTCGTTACTCTCGCTGGACTTCTACTGGCCGTCAACCTTGCACGCCACTATGGGTACGAAGAACCACCGCAAAGTATCTGGAGTGGCATCTTCGGACTCATCCTGGGTGCAGCCATCGGAATCGTTGTCGCCGCATTCTGGGGGGCAGCCTCCAGTCCCACTAAATGGGAAGATGTCAAAACGATTGAGCTTTACGGCCTATCAAATGGCCTAAGCGCGACAGGAGGGGGACGAGTATTTGTACAGATCTCTCCTACCAACACGCTCACCTACTGGTATGCTGTCAAGACTGACATCAACGGCAATCCCGTTGAAGACTCATTCCGCTCAGGAACCGCTTGGGGAAACGTTCAGATCATCCAAGATGAGCGGCAAAACGGGAGCCTAACCGTATACCGCAAGGTGTGTGCCCAAAGCATTGATCTATGGAGAACCTGCAGCTTAGCAGACAACGACTATCACTACATGTTCCATGTACCAAAAGGTACGGTAGCCGGAACATTCGAGCTGAAGTAATCGACCAACGCCGGGGTATGCACACGCATACTCCGGCACCAACACTACCGCCTTTTTACATACTTACAAAGAGGGTTTCGGGATATTTTTCTGGGTATAATTTCTCCCATGTCTAAATATTACCTTTGCGCGATTTGTTCCAAACCAGGCAAAATTCCGGTTCAGGTCTTCTGATCTACTCCTTAGACAATTATTTCTTAGAGATACTTAGTAGATGCTGGTATTGCCATACCCGTTCTTTCGCAATTTCTTCATCAGTTGCGCCATTGGCTCTAAGTGCTTTTATAGAATAATAGACTGGCCCTAAGGCATGTGTCTTCACATGAGCAGTAGCCACTGCCTGTCCACATGCACGCGCAGCAAACCGTGCAGGCGTATCTTCTCCGACTTCTCTGGCTGCTGCATGCGCATCTAAAGATGCTTTGCGGATAACTGTCATATGAAATTCCCCTGTTGCGATCCACTCCTGTAATGTATGTAATGCAATCCGCGGCCGTTTGTCTTTTGGAAATTCTTTTTCAAAAAATGGGATTGTACGACTGGACACATCATATGCCCATTTCGCCAAAATTTTCTTATCACACTCTGCTACCAATTCTTCTAGTTCTTCGCGAAAGAAATTTTTCATTAAAGCTTTAGCATCTCCAAAACTTTATAAAGAACGACTCCCGGCCAGAAAATTGCTTGGATAATTCCAACGATGCCATCTATAAATGATGTTGCATGTTGGAGAAAATATATCAGTGCGCCCAAAACTCCTAGTCCATAAATTGCTCCTGATCCTGCATTATTTTTCATATCTTCACCCCCTTTTGAAATCATTATGATAAATTCATTATTCTCCAATTTTACTGATATGTCTAGTTGGTTTTAATTTAATTCATTATGAGATAGGGGACCTTGCCACTTTGTAGTTAAACTGAGCACAAAGGGTAAGAGAATCTTGCCACTTTGTAGTTAAACTGAGCACAAAGTGGTAGAATACGAAAATTGGTATGAAGTATTCGAAAAAGCAACTACTATCCATTTCAAAACAAATTTCTGAAGGTAAAAAAGTAAATCCTCACGAGATAGAACTTATCCTTTCCTTTGAGAAAAAAGACGAGGAAGCAAAAGTCATCGCATACCTCAAAAAATCTGCTGTACCTTTGGGTCTTACATTAGGATTTGTAATGGCAGTCTTCCCGCAAATCGCCAATAACTTTTCCCACACTCTTCCTTCATGGACCAATCTACCAGACCCTATTCACGACGGGCTTAATTATATTTGGAATATCATTGGGGACAC
>JBPOIO010000002.1:0-39027 GCA_052034405.1 Candidatus Magasanikiibacteriota bacterium
CGCCCAAACTTCCATTTCCCCGAAACGCTGTCCACCAAATTGTGCTTTTCCTCCAAGAGGTTGTTGTGTAATAAGTGAATATGGTCCAATGGAACGTTGGTGAATTTTATCTTCAACCATGTGGTTCAATTTGAGCATGTAACTATAACCAACCGTTACTTTATGATCAAATGGTTCACCAGTACGACCATCACAAAGTTGCAATTGTCCATCTACTGGGAATCCTTGTTTTTCAAGTTCTTCTTTAATCTGACTTTCCAAAATACCGTTCAATACTGGAGTTGCCGCACGGAAACCTCCAGCGTTTGCAGCAAGACCAAGGTGAGTCTCGAGAAGCTGTACAAGGTTCATACGAGAAATAACACCAAGAGGAGAAAGGATAATATCTACTGGAGTTCCGTCATCAAGGAAAGGCATGTCTTCAACTGGGACTACACGAGAAATAACACCTTTGTTTCCGTGACGTCCAGCCATTTTGTCTCCCACTTGAATTTTACGAAGATCCGCAACGGTAACCTGTACTTGCTTCATAATACCTGGCTGCAATTTGTCGCCAGCATCTTGAGAGAATACTTTGATATCAATAACTTTTCCTTGTTCACCATGTTCAAGATAGAGTGATGAATCACGAACATCGCGAGCTTTTTCACCAAAGATCGCGCGAAGAAGTCTTTCTTCTGGAGAAAGTTCTGTTTCACCTTTTGGTGTAATTTTACCCACCAAGATATCACCAGAGTGAACTTCGGCACCAACACGCACCACACCTTCTGAATCAAGGTTCTTCAGTTTTTCTTCTGAAACGTTTGGAATATCACTGGTAACTACTTCAGGTCCAAGCTTGGTTTCGCGAACATCTGTGAGGTAGTGTTCAATATGAATAGAAGTATAACGATCTTTTTGTACGAGACGCTCAGATACGATAATAGCATCTTCATAGTTGTAACCATCCCATACCATATAGGCCACGAGAACGTTTTGACCAAGTGCCAATTCTGCATTTTTGATAGAAGGTCCATCACAAAGTGGATCACCTTTTTTCACACGTTGACCAAGTGTTACGGTTGGGCGTTGGTTGATACAACTTGATGCATTTGAGCGAACAAATTTATTGAGATGATATGTTTTTACTTTCCCATTTTTCATGGAAACTTCAATCAAATCTCCTTGTACTTTTGTTACTTCTCCGTCTTCTTCGGCAAAGTAAACATAACCAGAATTTGCAGCCGCATGGCGTTCCATACCAGTTCCTACCATTGGTGAATCTGGATTAATACATGGTACTGATTGGCGCTGCATGTTCGTTCCCATAAGGGCACGAGTCGCATCGTCATGTTCAAGGAAAGGAACAAGAGAAGTCGCGATACTGAGAATCTGATTGGCAGAAACATCGAGGTAATCAATTTCTGTTGTATCTACAACGGCTGGTTTTCCATTTTTACGAGCTGGTACACGACCAATTTTCAAAAAGTTCAAATCCCCTTCTTCACGAGCAGTAATACTACTTGCAGTAGTAATACGTTCTTCTTCAAAAGAGTTGATATAAACAATTTCATTGGTAACACGAGGACGAACTTGAAGTTCTTTGATACTTTTATCTTTTTCAAGTTTCGCAGCAAGTTCTTTTGTAATGGTTTCTCCTGCTTTTACTCCGCCGATATCTTCACGAAGAATTTCACCTTCAGAAAAACGAGCTTCGTTTGGAACAGTATGAATAACTTTTCTGTATGGTGTTTCAAGGAACCCAAATGAGTTCACGCGAGCAAAACTTGAAAGGTGACCTACAAGACCGATGTTTGGTCCTTCTGGGGTAGCAATAGGACAAATACGTCCATAGTGAGTCGTATGTACGTCACGAACTTCAAATCCTGCGCGATCACGTGACAAACCTCCAGGTCCAAGAGCAGACACACGGCGTTTGTGCTCAAGTTCTGCAAGTGGATTTACTTGATCCATGAATTGAGAGAGCTGTGAACTCATGAAAAATTCACGAACCGCACCAATGACTGGTCGAGCATTTACAAGTTTGTTTGGAGTAAGACCTTCCATTTCATAGGTACTCATGCGGTCTTTGATGATACGTTCCATACGAGCAAGCCCGATTCGGAAACGATCCTGAACCAATTCCCCTACTGAACGTACACGACGATTTCCAAGGTGATCAATATCATCTGGATCTTCTTGTGTTACATTGAGGCGAACAACTTCTTTCAAAACTGCGAGGAATTTTTCTGGAGCAAGAACACGATTTTCTTTGACATCGTAATCTGCGTCTTCGAGTTTCAAATTAAATTTTGTATTAAATTTGTATACACCCACGCGTCCAAGATCATAACGATCAAAGTTCATGAACATGGCATGAATCAAACTCTTTGCATTTTCTGCAGTTGCCAAATCTCCTGGACGAATACGTTTGTACACTTCGATCAAACCTTCTGCTTGATTGGTTGATACATCTTTTTTCAAAGTTGCAGCAATAAAATCAATCGTTGGATGATTATTTACGTCTTTGAAAAGTTCAATAATTTCATCTGTATCACTATATCCAAAAGCACGAAGAAGGGCAGTCGCTGCAATTTTACGTTTGCGATCAACTTTGATCCAGATAACATTGTTCTGATCTGTTTCTACTTCAATCCAAGCACCACGATTTGGGATAATTTTTGCTCCGTAGTAACGACGATTACGAACAGTTTCTGCAGTAAAGAAAGCTCCAGCAGAACGAATAAGCTGAGAAACAATCACACGTTCAATACCGTTCACCACAAAAGTTCCGCGGTCAGTCATGAGCGGTACATCTCCAAGGTAAATTTCTTGTGAGTGCACTGTATTGGTGCGTTTGTTCACAAGTTTTGCCACTACACGAAGAGGTGCTTCGTAAGAAATATTTTTTTCACGACATGCCACTTCGTCAAATTTTGCTTCATCAATAAAATATTTTTCAAAAGAGAGTTCAAGATCACGACCAGTAAAGTCAGTAATAGGAGAAATTTCTTCAAAAAGTTCTGAGATACCTTTGTCAAAAAACCATTTATATGACGACTTTTGGAGCTCGATAAGATCAGGAACCGGTATTGCATCAAGAAGCGGAGTAAAAAACCGTCTTTCCTTTACCTTGTTGGGCTGGCGCTTGTATGTTGGCATAGCGTTATGGCGATTAAATTAGAACTTATGCATTTGATCTTTTCGCTTTCACAGATCAAAAGCCTAAGTTCTACTCTTAAATAAATATTTTTTAGTAGCAAAAATAACCCTTTCTCGAGGGTTTCCTATTATTTTTTTGGCCAAACGGGCAGTTGAAACATAATTCTTTTTACTGCTCGACCAAAGAGTATTCCGCTAAATCTTGACAAATTTAGCTCCAAGTTCAGACATGTGGCCGGTGGTACGACTCTAAGGTTTTTACGGGTTTTTTAAGTGCCCTAAGAATACAGTATAACACAGTTTTTGTCAAATAGGTATATGGGGATAAAATTTTTTTCTATCAGTGACTCTCAACAATTTTATTTTTAGCTAAATAGAGCAAAATGGTTGACTTTTATTCAAAAATCTGCTAGGATCGAAATAGTGCAAAAACTGAGGCAGATTCGCCTCACATGGCGGCAATATCCCGCCAAACAGGAGATCGTCTTGCGTACCCTGAATACGTTGTGGCTCGTTCTGGCGCTCGTCATTAACTTCGCTGGCTGTGGAGAGGACCTCTACGGAATCAGTAAGCAAGTGGTGGAAGACCCGCCGTCGAACCACAGCATCGATGTCCCCGACGCGGATCATGACGCGGCCCTGAACGAGCCCTCGCCAACGGATTCTGATGCCGAGCCCGATGCCGAAGCGACGCCTGAGCCCGAAGCAATTCCAGACGCCACCCACGATGCAACGAAAGAAGTCATCGACGCCGAGACACACGATGCCACGGCACCTGACGCATCCATCCCAGAGGTAGGACCAGAAACCTGGCACAGCCTCAACTTCAGCTGGAACTTCACGGGCTACGATCTCAACCCAGAGATCGCGAACCTCGCAATGACGGTCCAGTGCGAAGACGAAGAAGGTGACTTCCGACGATATGACTGGACAGAGCCAGTCCAACGGGAGTGGGTAGACGGGGTTTTGGAAGTATTCAACATTGAGATCGTTGTCGAGCAGATCAAGGATACTTGGGATTGTTACGCTCTTCTCTCGGAGAACGAAACACAAGCCCGACTGTCCGTACCGCAAGGTAACGGTTTCTACTACTTCGACGATGGGGAGTCCTTCCCCGCTCCGCTGTACCTGGTGCCCGGCCCCTTCTTTGGTACATGGGGCCCACTCAGCCCGTCGCCGCAGTAGCCGACACCCGGCAACCGCGACAAACCCCGGGGGACTTTGACGTGACGCGCATGCGCGTTCTCGAGTCCCCCGGCCTTCGATAATTCACCATAACAATGGTGGTTTTTTGTTTAGGCAAAAATATGATATACTATAAAATACTTTTTCGTATCAATTCTCTTCTCTTCTTTCTATGTCAAAACGACCAGCCCGAGGAGCAGCACAGCAATCGACTGCCAGCTTTGATCCATCTCTTTCCCAAGGCGTTATCGCTACCCTTCTTCTTATCCTTGCCTGTATCACTACCCTTAGCTTTTTTGGAAATGCAGGAACGCTGGGTATTATCCTCAACGAATGGATATTAAGCTTTTTATTTGGATCTATCCGCTTCATTACACCACTTATCCTCCTCATTTTTGCTTGGCACCTCGTGGTACACATTGAATTTGACTACCGCAAAACCCATAGTATTGGTGCTATTCTATTTTTTCTTTCGGCATCAAGCCTCCTCCATATTGGATATGCTACCAGTGATATGTGGCTCCAAGCAGTCAACGGCCATGGTGGTGGTGTTTTTGGTATGCTGGCATGGCCACTCAAAACATATATGGGAGCAATTGGTTCGTATATTCTTCTTATTGGAGTTGTGATCATTTCACTACTTTTTCTTTTTAATACACATCCTATTGCCATCTACCAAAAATTACGAGAAAAAAGACAAATGACCCTTCCTCTTAAAAAAACCAGTATCGCTCGTGTTGTTGATGACGAAGAGGAAGATGAAGAGGACGAAGAAGAACCAGTAAAACAAACACTTTTCAAAAAAGCACCAAAACCAACGCAAAACGAAGATGAAGAAGAGGACGAGGAAGAAGAACCCGAAGTTCCAAAACGCATTGCACCAAAAGTTATTATTGGTGGAGGTGAAACAATTTCCCCTCTTACAACACCAGAATGGCAAAAAAATGTTGTCATCAAAGATCTACCACCAGTAGAACTTTTGCAAAATAAAAAGGACAAGCCAACGAGTGGTGATATTGAAAGTAATGCAGAAATTATTGCCGACACATTTCATCAATTTAATATTGATGTAGAAATGAGTGAAGTACGTGTTGGTCCGACAGTAACACAATACACACTCAAACCTGCCAAGGGTGTAAAACTCTCACGCATCACTGGATTATCAAACGACCTCGCGCTCGCGCTTGCAGCTCACCCTATTCGTATTGAAGCACCAATTCCAGGAAAACCACTGGTCGGTATTGAAGTACCAAACCACAAAACCGCCATGGTTTCTATTCGTGAACTTTTGGAAAATAATGAATTTCAAGGCCGCAAACACAACATGATGATTGCCCTTGGAAAAGATGTTGGTGGAAAAGTTTGGTTTGCAGATCTTCCACGCATGCCACATCTTTTGATCGCAGGTTCTACTGGTTCTGGAAAAACCGTCTGTATGAATACTATCATCCTCTCGCTCCTCTACCAAAACACAGCCGAGGATTTGCGTATGATCATGGTGGACCCAAAACGCGTAGAACTTACTTTTTATAATGGCATTCCACATTTGCTCACTCCTGTGATTACCAACGCAGCCAAAACCGTCAATGCACTCAAATGGACTATTGGAGAAATGGATCGTCGTTTTGAACTCCTCTCACAAGCTGGCAACCGCGATATTGGTACCTACAATGCTTCCCACCCTTCTACCAAACTTCCCTATATTGTATTTATTATTGACGAATTGGCAGACCTGATGGCAACAGCAGCCGGCGATGTTGAAGCAGGTATTATTCGCCTTGCACAAATGGCTCGTGCGGTTGGAATTCACCTGATCGTTGCAACACAACGTCCAAGTGTAGATGTTATTACAGGGCTCATGAAAGCAAACATTCCAGCGCGTATTGCTTTTTCTGTAGCATCCCTCATGGATTCACGTACTATCCTTGACTCCCCTGGTGCCGAAAAACTTCTGGGACGTGGAGATATGCTTTTCCAAACAGCAGAATTGTCAAAACCAGTTCGTATTCAAGGTGCATTTGTAAGTGAAGAAGAACTCAAAAAAGTTGCAGATCATCTCAAAGGTGACGAAGAACCTGTGTATGATAATAGTATTACAGAAAAAACCACAGCAGGAAGCAATGGAATGAATGGCGGTATGGGCAGCGATGGTGATGACCAAGATGCATTGTTTGAAGAGGCAAAAAGTGCTATACTCGAAGCTGGAAAAGCAAGTGCTTCGTTTTTACAACGCAGACTCAAAGTTGGCTATGCTCGCGCAGCACGTCTTCTTGACGAACTCGAGGCTGCCGGAGTTATTGGTCCAGGCGAAGGTGCCAAACCAAGAGATATTTTGATCAACGAAGTAGAAGTTGAAGAAAACGACTTTCCTCATGGTGGAAATTTGAACGTATATAAAGATACAAGTCCAAAAGAAACAGAAATTGAAGAAAGTGAAGAAAGCGATGAAATAATTGACGAAGCAGAAGACGAAGAACTTGAAAATGAAGAAGAAATCGAAGAAGACGAAAAAAAATCAAGTACCGCATTCTAAAAAATTATGAACTTTCAGACCAAAAATCTCCAAAAACCAGAGCGTACCTGCATACAGCTCAAACTTTTGCGTGAACAAAAAGGTATTTCCATCCAAGAAATATCCGATCGTCTCAAAATGAGTAAGGCGCATATCCTTGCCCTTGAAGAATGCCGTCCCTCTGATTTGCCATTTGCAGCTATCTACAAAAAGAAACTCGTGAAGCAATATTGCCGTATTGTTGATGCTGATTATGCAATTATGGTACACCAATTTGTCGAAGAAGAACTTGAAGAGCAACTACTCCCCCAAGAAGAAAAAAATACATCACAAAAAACACTCTATCGCTGGAATCACTTACCATTTTTAATTCGCCTTGGGGCTGTACTTTCTGTAGCCTTTGTATTTTTTGGCTACCTTGGACTCCAAGTAAAAAAAATTATTGATCCACCAGGACTCAATCTCTTTTCCCCTATCAACGGAATGATCACCGCTGATGCAAACTTGCAAATCAAAGGCCAAACAGACAAAGAAGTAAAAGTCATGATCAATGGAAAAGAAATAAAAAATAGTGAACAAGGAATATTTGACGAAACGCTTGCTCTTTCTCCTGGTGTAAATACACTTATCATCTCTGCAGAAAAAAAACATGGCAAAACAACAACAGAAACTCGATATGTTGTACTTGAAAACAAGCCAGAATTTTCACTTTCAAACAATAACAATATAAAAAATTGACATGTGGATAAAAAACATGTACGCTATGAAGGAGAACATTTATTCTCCTTTTTAATTTCTTGAAAGTTATCAACAAGGACTTTAGAAAAACTTTATCTTTTGTCCTGTATAATAACAGCATTCATTAATGTCACATTCATATGGCAAAACAAAACGACGAACAACAAGCAAAATTCAAAGCCGCACAAACAGCCATTGACCAAATCAAAGAACGCTTTGGAGATGGATCTATTATGAAATTTGGTGAAGCAAAAGCCATGCAAGTTGATGCTGTACCAACAGGTTCAGTATCTCTCGATATTGCTCTTGGAGTAAAAGGTGTACCACGTGGACGCATCCTCGAAGTTTTTGGACCAGAAGCCAGTGGAAAAACCACTCTTGCCCAACATATTATTGCAGAAGTACAAAAAATGGGTGGTATTGCTGCCTTCATTGATGCCGAGCATGCTCTTGACCCAGATTATGCCCGTAAAATCGGCGTAGACGTGGATAGCCTGCTCATTTCGCAACCTGACACCGGTGAACAAGCTCTCGAGATCCTAGAGACTCTGGTGCGCTCCAACGGGGTCGATGTAGTCGTAGTAGATTCTGTTGCTGCCCTTGTTCCAAAAGCCGAAATTGAAGGTGAAATGGGAGAATCTCACATGGGTCTCCAAGCACGTCTCATGAGTCAAGCTCTACGCAAACTTACTGGTATTGTGAGCAAGACAAATACGGTTGTTATTTTTATCAATCAGATCCGTCAAAAAATTGGTATTGTATTTGGAAATCCAGAAACAACTACTGGTGGAAATGCTTTGAAATTTTATTCTTCTGTACGTATCGAAATTCGCCGCGCAGCACAAATCAAACAGGGTGACAAAATTATTGGAAACCGTGTGAAGATAAAAGTCGTAAAAAACAAAGTTGCCGCTCCATTTCGTACCACAGAATTTGATATCATGTACAATGAAGGAATCTCTATGGCTGGAGATATTCTCGATACAGGTGTTACCTACAAAGTTATTCACAAATCTGGCAATAGCTATAGTGTTGGTGAAGAAAAACTTGGTGTTGGCCGTGAAAAAGCAAAAGAATATTTGCGAGGCAATCCAAAACTCATGAAAGACCTCTACAAAAAGATTTGGGAAGCAGTAGAGAGAGGTGATATGATAAGTGAAGAAAAAGGTGCCCCAGGTGAAAAAGAAGACCTCGAAGGACTCGAAATGCCACAATAAACTCTCTCCAATAAAAAACCACTGCAATGCAGTGGTTTTTCTTTTCTCAGAGAGAATTACATTTTACCATAACTATCGTATTCACCTTGCATTTTTTTTGCCCAATCTTGTAAAGCATCTGGTGCTTTTTTACCAGCAATAAACATTTCTCCTTTTACAAAATTTACCTTTGAATTGATATTATACTCTCCATTTGTACCTGGAGTCTTTAAAGCAATATACCCTTCACTCAAATTACCAGCTTGATTAAACTGTAGTTGTACTACTTTATTACCAAGTTCTTTATACAAAGAATTTTCTGCTACATTGAAATAGGTATTACTATATTTATCCAATTTTTGAAATGTTGGATCCTCTGTAGGGTTAAAACGAACACTGGTAACATAAGGGTTATCCAAATTTGCCAGCGGTGGCACAGACTCAACATGACTTGGAGATTCTGCAGAGACACGAGGAGAAGATCGTCGAGCTTCAACTTTTGGAGCGCTTGCCTTCACAGGAGCTTCAACTCGAGATGATGAAACTTCTGGAACTGATTCTAATATACGAGGAGCTTCGACAGAGATCTCACTCGAAACAAGAGGAGAACCCGTCTCTGGGGTACTCATAGATAAATCTGATGCAGGAGCAGGACCCGCAGGTTCAGACTCCGGTGTGTGTTTTTCTATGTTTTTTCCTCCACCAGAAGCCAACCCCAAAGCCAAACCAACAGCAGCAAAACCAGAAGCAATTTTACCAAAAAGTCCTTTTTTCTTTGCCACAGGTTTTGGAGCTTCTGCTTGATCCACAGGAGTTTCTGGAGCAGTAGGTCCTAATGGTGGAGCGACTTCGGTACGAAAGGTAGGATCCACATATTCATCAAATCCTGACATATCAATGTCATCTTCTTTTTTATAAGATTCCCCTCTTAAATCTTCTGCTTTTTGTTCTTGGTATAATTTTTCTATATTTTTATTAAGGACAGAAAGTTCTCTATCTACCAATCGTAGCACAGGACTATCCTCCTCAGCTCCATCAAGAAGATATCCTTGTTCTTGAGCTAAAAGAGTTTTAATTTTTTCACCCAACTCATTTATTTTTTGTGTACGCTTTTTTTTGTTAAAGTAAGCAATATTTGAATCCCAAATTTCACCAGAGTCATGTAAACGTCCACGTTCCAAATCTTCAGCATCAAGTTCTTCATCGGTTGAAGTAGTTATTCCTTCAAAACGACCAGCTGCTGGACTATTTTTCAACGCAGATTCAATTTTAGAATAGTGTTCAGCATCTTGCTTCTCTCGTTTAGTCTTTATACGATCGATTATTTCCTGATACATTGGACCCTGTTCATTTTTTGGAAGACGTGAGATAACTTTCTTAAAAGAGTCAGCCTGAGCAGAATCAAAAGTTGCTGACTGTTCAAATTTTTTAAGAAGAGAATCCAAAACCATATGAGGTTCATCTTCATCAAGATCCAATTCTTCGTCTATATGATTTTCCCAATCAGTTGCATATTTTCCTTCAGAAGTATCAAAAGCACTGTCTTTTTCTGAAAAAGAAATACGGGGTTCTTCTCTATTCAAAGAAGCCATATCTTTCAAAGAAATCCCTTCTCCTGTAGATAAAGTTGGAGAAAATTGATTTTCTCTATTTTGATGAAAAGAAGATGCATCAAATTGATCTGAAATAAGACTGGATGCTCTTGTGACATCCCAAGTAGATGAATTACTTGCAGCTTCCAAAGCGAGACGAGCTTCCTCAATACCTTTATCAGTATCTACGTCAGCGATAACAGTATCAAGAGCTCTTTCCAATTTTGGATCAGCAGGAACAGTTTCTACCTGAGCTATTTGTTCGGGTGAAGCAGTAGAAGCAGATTCAACAGCGTTTGGAGTGACCTCAGCTGATTTTTCTACTGAAGTTAAAGGATTTGTTTTTAATAACTCTGACTTTGAAACTTTTTTCATAAAAATTTCAGGACCTTCTCCTTCTTTCTTTGGAGATCCTTCTCTCGTCAATATGACAGTACCACTCCCATCATCCTCAAATACCTTATACACCTCCATAGATTTACCATCTTTTGAAGGAATTAATACATTTGAATTTCTTTTATACCTTTCTGCGTGATTTAATTGAGATTCAACTACAGTACTAAAGTCTGGGCTTCCCTCGGCGTTTCTAAACAAAACATTCTGAGGAAACTTTTTGGAAGAACTATTCAAACCCATCACAGAATTTTGAAAGTTCCGTGAAGAAAGTAACACCGTCATACAATTATTGACTAAAGAAGTAAAAAGATATTGTAATTATAACACAAAAAATATACTAAGGAAACAGTTTTTCAATACTGACCCCTGTATAATAGTATCTCAAGAGCTGTTTGTAGTCAAGTTTTTCTTCGTCCGCTCGAATCATTGCATCGCGTTGACTCATTCCAACTCCATGACCATACATTTTTTTCTTATCGCGCTTATCATAATCTGCAATTACAGGAACAAGCCAAGGTTTATTACTACCACCCCACACATCTGTCCAACTTTTGGTTTTTCCATTACTATTTCCAAAATATGGCGTAATAACCACAACATTTGGAGTTGCTGGGTTATTATCCGTGTCATAGGTAATAATATCTCCACGAGTATCTTTTGTAGCCTGTACTACCCGAGGGCGCAAAGCTTCGCTTTTATAACCCAAATATAGCTGATCTCCAGTATGAGCCACCACGTCAAAATGACCATTTTTGTATTTTTCACCACTACTCATGATGTAGTAAGCATAATTTCGAGCCGCTGTTTGCTGAGCTTTGATAAATTCATAGGGCGTACCATTACTCGTCTCCGAAACTCCTGCAACATAGTCATCAAGAAGTGCCTCGTTGATCACATAGGCATATTTACTATCATCTGTGACCCGATATTCCATACGACCACGATAACTATCAAAATTCATGCCCTTATGCCATTCTATTTCACGTTTTAAGTTTGGTACACTAAACACCATATGAGGACCACTCACAGGGATAAAACGAAGAAAACTTGCAGAGTCAAAAATTTTCTTCCCTACTTTCAAATGATATTCCCCTGCTTTGTATGAAAGTTCCACTTTTTCACCTTTTGGAATAGTGTAAAGAGTGCTGTCCGCAGAAATCACATCATAATCACTTTCTTCGGAAACAAAATTTACCTTATCTTTTTCAGGATTTTCAAGTTTGTAAACAGCAATACGAATATAGGGTTCTTCTGAGAGTTTATAAAGATTGAGTGGTGATACATCATCACTTTTGAGTTTTGGCTCTTTGTAATGAAGCGGTGCATTTTTGGTTACATCGATATGAAGCTCTGCAAGAGCATCTGGAATTGTAATCCCATCAGCTTGGAGCACAAAACGAGCTGTATATTCCCCCTTTGTCTTAGGAGCACGAAAATAAAAAGTTTCTTTGATAATTTGATGAGGCTCTACCAACTTTTGTTTTTCAAGAACTACACGACGACTTTGCCAAGATTCGTCTCCAAATACTCCTTGGGGTTCTCCAGAAGCAAGGCTTCCACCAAGTTCTGGTGAAACAAGAGAATACTGCTTCCATTTTTTGGCCCCCGTATTTTCAAAACTTACAATAAGCTTTATTTGGTCGCCTCCCTGCGCGGTCACCTGTTTTTTACTTTGCAAAATACGAGTAGCATCATAGGGCTCGGCTTCAATGACTTTTGCTGGAGGGACTGGAGCTGGATCAGCAAGCGTTTCTGAAGTTTTTGGAGCAATGGTTATTTTTTTTGCCTCAACAACTTTTATTTTAAAGAAAAAATATCCTTTGTTTACCCAACTTGCATTTTCTGCAGCAAGAGCAAATTCTTCGCTATAGTCCCCTGTTTTATTGGGAGCAGTAAGACTAATAGAAAGTTCTCCAATAGCACCCGGTTTTACAATACCTTTTATTTTGGCAGTTTGACTCTTTTCTAACCAATTTTTATTTGAAAAAAGTGAAGCCCGGTATTTTGGTTCAACCGTATAAGCCGAAAGATAGTGAGAACCTTTTTCGTTCCAAGTCTCAGTCCCAGTGTTTTTGAACTTTACTATGACTGTCTTGGTCGAACCCACCTCCATAATAATAGGATCTGGTATAGACTGAGAAACAAATTTGGCAGAATAGCCCTCGGCATCTTTGATGGTCAAATGTGGATCAGCAGCAAAAACAGGAACTGCAAAAAATAGTGAAAACAAAAAAATAAGTGAAAAAATGTATCGTTTCATAGTAACTTTACTATAACATTTTTTTTGCTTTTTTGGAAGTAAAATGGTATCGTAATGCTACTATGTCTACTACTCGCCAAATCGCACACAATACTATTATCCAAATGATTGGTAAAATTGTAAGTACTGGTCTTGGTTTTCTTGCCATAGCTATGATGACACGCTATCTAGGTGTAGAAAAATTTGGATGGTATGTCACGGCTATTTCATTTTTACAATTTGCTGGAATATTAATTGACTTTGGACTCATTCCCGTCACAGCACAAATGCTTGGAGAAGGAAAACACGATAAAACAAAATTGTTTCAAAATTTACTTTCATTTCGTTTTTTCAGCGCACTTATTTTTCTCGGCATTGTCCCTTGTATTGCATTTTTCTTTCCCTATCCAATAGAAGTAAAAATCACAATCGCCTTTAGTAGTCTTTCTTTTTTTGCAATTTCTATTAACCAAGTATTAACTGGATTTTTTCAAACAGAACTCAAAATGCATCTGGCAGCACTTGGAGAATTTATTGGACGCATCGTACTGGTAGCCGGTTTATTTTTTATGATAAAAATGGGAAGCGAGTTTTTACCAATCATGATACTCATCGTTATTTCCACAATCGCCTATACCCTTGCACTTTTAATCTTTGCTCGTAAATACATCCAACTTGGTTTTCGTTTTGACCGAAAAATTTGGGCTTCAATTATAACAAAAATGTGGCCTATTACTCTCTCAATTATATTCAATGTTGTCTATCTCAAAGGTGATATTTTACTTCTTTCATTTTATAAATCACAAACAGAAGTTGGTATGTATGGGGCAGCCTACCGTGTTATTGATATTGTCACACAAATCGCCATGCTTACCATGGGAATACTTTTGCCACTGCTGGCAGGAAGTTTTGCACGCAAAGCCAAAGAAGAATTCAAAGCCAACTATGAACGGGCCATTATCCTTATGCTCATGCTTGGAATCCCTATGGCCATCGCTATGTTTGTGCTTGCTGCTCCAATTATGAATCTCATAGCTGGAGACAAATTTCTAGCAGCGGCATATCCACTACGCATACTTTCACTTGCTGTATTTGGACTTTTTATTGGAGCTATTTATGGACATACAGCAGTAGCTCTCGACCGCCAAAAACAAACGATGATTATTTATATTTCCGCAGCAGTTTTGACACTCATCGGATATTTAATATTTATTCCAAAGTATGGAATGATTGGAGCCGCATGGATGTCTGTTTTTTCCGAACTTTATGTTGGTATACTTCTTTTTATAATGATTCATCGTTTTGTAAAACTTTCACTTCCTCATGCCTATATTTTCAAAATTATTATTTCATCGCTTATCATGGCTCTGGTTATTTATCTTTTTAGAAGTTTACCAGTACTACTCACGATTGCTATTGGAGCCTTGGTCTATGGATTATCACTTATAGCGACAAAAGCAGTTTCCAAAAATACACTGCGAGAAATTTTTTCTTTTTCATAAAATATTTTCCAAATAAAAAATAGCCCCGAAGGGCTATTTTTTATTTTCCATAAATACGAATTTGGTTCAGGCTACTTCTCTCTTCTTCATCCAGATAGCTTTCACTATCAGAGAGAGTCACAATACGATCCCATCGATATCCAAGTGCATTGAAACTTGCTTCGTTTGGAATATGTCTTTTCTTTCCATTAACCAAAACATAAACCTTGGAAGAATCAGCATACTTTATAATCGTCCCGTCAAGATGATGCACAATGTTTTTTATTTCTCCACCATTTGGATATTTATCCAACAGTCTTTGATCTACATCTTCGATCCAATTCCATTGATAGTGAAGCTCATTAAAAACATTTTCTGAAGTTACCCAATATTTTTTTCCATTGAGTAAGAAATACACACGAGCGTCATTCACAGTCTTTACCAAAGCACCATATTTAGGATCATACTTTGGTCCAAGTGGCATAAAACCCAGTTCGTGATTTGGAATTTGTGCCAAAAATTTTGAACCAGTAAGTTTTACATCTGACCAAGAATCAAAATAAGTAAAAAAGATAGTAGCATTTTTGAATGGTCGTTTTTTGCAATCCAAATCAACATAGTACACGGCAGATGAATTTTGTGTTCTATACGCCTGGTCAACAGAAAGTGGACATTCTGCTACTGATATTGAAGGAGAGTCAATCAAATTATCAAGAAGAAAGACAGCGCCTTGAGCAGGCACAGTCACATTCAATACTTTGCCATAGCTCACACTTCCTGGAGGGGCGGCGTCTTTTTCTACAGTACCACCACGAGCAAAAGTCGCCAGTGAATAGGCCCGATCAAAAGAAATGGTTTTTGCAGAATTTTCTGGATTCACCAGGACAAAGCCATGTTCAAAATTACGACGATACACACCATTCCAAGCGAGTTCATCTATATTTTGTGGAATTGTTTCATAAGATCCAAGATCCACATCATATTCTGGATACCATTGAAATGCCACTCCTCCATTTTGAGAACTCAGCATGTTGACATAGGATTTTTCACCTTTACTCAGCAAATAACTTCCAACGATAAAACTCCGTCTTGTAACATTATCCACACTTGTAAAATTACTCTGTGCAATGGTTATTTTTCCCTTCTGTGCAAGTGCCAAAATATTGTTCATTTCAAGTTTCCAATCAGAAACAGTATCAAGACTTGTTTCAAATCCTGTAAAACCTTCAATCATACAACCATCTGAATGTGTATAGTTTTCAATAGTATCCCAACTTGTAATAAGTTGCCCGCAGTTTTGAATATAAGGAATTTGAGCTGTTTTGAGTTCTGACCAAACACGGTCAGAATAAGGAAGCAAACTATTTGTAAGCCAAGATTTTGCGGCGTCAATGTCTATACTCCAATTATTGCTATAAGCATACTTTGGAGCACTATTTGGCGACCATGGACCAAATGGAATACCATAGGAATCAGCAAAGACTCCATCACTTTGTGTTGCTGCAACTTCTTTTTTGACACGACTCGTCCAATAATCTGCTATTTGATTCCGCAATTCACTACTGCGTGCCAAATCAAATGGATACCAATTCCACTCAGAATTTTTTATGCGGTTCCCTGCACTATCTCGAATAAACCAATCTTTTTGTTGAAGATTTTTATCCCATTCTTCTGCTGAAAAAATATTCCCGTTGACTGATCCATCTGCTTCACTATCATGCGCAATCCCAGGTGCTTCACCAGCGGCCTCGGCAAGACGATAGTGCAACATAAGAAAATCTGGATTATAGGCACGAATTTTTTCTATTTGATTTTTGTACAGTTTTTGAGTGCCGACATAATGCTCCGATACAAAACGAATTTGTGCATCGTTCATTTCTTGAACAGGAAGTTGGTCCGCAAATACCGAAATAGCTTTGTTTTTTGTTGAAGGAAAAGTTCTTGCAGAAACCATTTCGGGAATAGATAATGCAAAAGTTGCAAGCCCAAAAACAAGAACAAGGGACAAAGGTATTTTTTTCATATAAAATTGATAAACAAAATAAATATGTCAATTACTCATCATTTCCGTTTCGTAAATCTGGCTTTCCAGCAGCCTTCCAACGAAGATATGCTTCTATAAATGGATCAAGGTTCCCATTTAAAACATCATCTGGTTCTGTCGTTTCGTAGCGAGTACGAATATCTTTGACCATTTTGTAAGGATGCAAAACATAGGAACGAATTTGATTCCCCCACTCAGCACTTTTGTATTCACCACGAAGTTCAAGACGTTCTTTTTCTTCTTTTTCGTCCTGAAGTTTTTGCAACTTCGAATGCAAAACTTTCATGGCAGTATCTTTGTTTTGAATTTGCGAACGCTCATTTTGACACTGAACCGTAATACCAGTCGGAATATGAACGATACGTACTGCACTATAGGTAGTATTCACACTTTGACCACCCTTACCACCAGACATAAAAGTATCAATACGAAGATCTTTGGGATCAATTTGTACCACATCAGAGAGATCCATTTCTGGAATCACCTCAACAAGTGCAAAGGAAGTATGGCGCATGCTTTCGGCGTCAAATGGCGAAATACGCACGAGACGATGCGTTCCATGCTCTGACTGCAAATGCCCATACGCATAACGACCTTCAACGCGAAAAACACAGGATTTTATACCTGCCTCTTGCCCATCAGTTTCATCCAAAATAGTAAGTTTCCAATTTTTATTTTCACAATAACGAAACAGCATACGACGAAGCATTTCTGCCCAATCTTGCGCTTCGGTTCCACCACTTCCTGCATGAACAGCGACAATGGCATTTTTATTATCGTGACGAGCATTTAAAAGAAGATAAAATTCCAAATGTTCAAACTGTTTTTGTAATTCAAACATTTGCTTTTTGAGCTCGGCTTCCATTTCTTCATCACCTTGCTTTTCGAGATCTTGAGCCAAGAGGAGAAGTTCTGAAACATCTGATTTCATTTTTTCCCAAGTAGCAATTTCATCCGTAATTTCACTGAGACGCTTACTCACCTGTGTTGCTTTTTCTTGATTATTCCAAAAATCTGGAACTTGCATTTCTGCTTCCAATTTTTGTTTTTCTCCCTTCATATCCTCTATTTTGAGGAGCTTCATGGTAGAATCAATCTTTTCTTGAAATTCTTCGAGTATTTTTATTTCTTCTATCATAGTGACTGTATCTTATCCAAAAACAACAAAAAAAGCAACCCAGAGAAAATGGGCTGCTTTTGTGAAAAAATCTCCTATTTATTTAGCACAGAAGTATTTTTTCCTTGAAGTGAAGCTGGAATTTCAGAAGGAAGGGTAATTGTTTTTCCACTTGGAATAGCATCTGAGACACTATTCACAACCGTTTTCACCCAGTTAAAAAGAAATCCAGCAGCTCGAAATACCGTTTCTGTTTCAATCCAATGTTTTTCTGCGCCAAAGAAAATATATACTTTTGAATCACTCATCGTTTTGAATAATGTTCCTTCAAGAGGGCTAAAACGTGGTCCAAATGGAATAAAATGAAATTCATCATTTGGAATACTTTCAAGATCTGATTTACTCACAAGTTGAATATCTTTCCACGAAGAAAAATAACTAAAATATTTTGCTGGATTTGTAAAAATTCTTTTTGCACAATGAAGATCATCTCGTACAACACCATTTTCATCATGAGCTTTTTCTACCAAATACACAGCAGCAGAATCTTTGGATTTTAAAGCCTTTCCAAAAGCAAATTTACAAAGTTCAACGGGCACAGTATTATCGATTTTTTGAGAAGCAATCAAGTTGATACTGTCTGAAGCATCAAAAAGATATCCATTTGCTCTCTGAAAACGAACATACACAGTTTTGTTCCCTTCACCAGAATTCAAATTCCAAAAAAATGTTTTTCGATACGGTTGAAATACAGCATCCTCAAAGCTTGGACTATTTGAAATGGCCATCATTGCTGTTGAAGAAGCTTGGAAAGTCAAGAGAACTTGCGTACTACTTGTAAATAATGCACCGTTATTAATCACAAACAAGCGTATATCCGGAGAAATAGTCACATCTTGAAATACAAACTGAGGAAGACCTGCCACCAATCCATAATAGGAAACACTCATATCATTTTTGTGATCCCCATTGGTATCAACAAGTTTTGTTTCATTTTTCAAAATAGTAACTTCAACAGGAGTCGATTGAATAATAATAGTAGCAGATTCATCGCTGGCAGATACACGTGTTACATGATGAGTTTCTGTACCTATTTTTACTTCTTGAGGAGTTTTTGTATCCAAAATGATTGTTTGTTCTATATAAGGAATTGTTGAATTTGGGTCAGCCACTGGAGTTTCTGTAGGATTTGCTGTATCGGGTGTTTGATTATTCACAGCAGAATTATTTTCAAAACTACTATCACTACTTCCCGAATTATCTGTGCCATGAGATTCACCAGATCCATTATGACTTATTGGGTCAGCAATAACTCCTATATCATTATCGCTAATAAGAGCCGATACAGTACTCACTGCCAATCCATCGTAGTTTGGATCAACACTCGTCAAAACATGATGAATGTCAGAGCTATGAGTACCCGAAGCTTCTGCATCATCTACCGCAGTTACTGTAATAGTTTGCGCTACATTCCAATTTGCAGAAGTAAAAACAAGAGAACTTGTAGATACGGTACTATAGGCATCTGAGCTCAAGGTAATCGTTACGTCACTTGTTGGTTCACTATCAAGAACGAGAGTATATGTATCTGATCCAGCACCTTCCAACAGCGTTGTTTCTCCATCACTTTCACTTATAGTCACTCCCGCAATATCATCGTTCATGTTTGTAACAGAAACGTTATTTGGATTTATTCCATCATAATTTGTATCCACAGTGCTCGTAGCAGTATCCAAAATAATACTATAAGAAATATCTCCATCATCAATATCATCGTTTAATCCTGTTACTATAACTGTTCGAGGTAAGTTCCAAGAAGCTGCGTTGAATACCAAGGTAGAGGTATTGATACTTCCTTCTGTTGTATCAGAACTGTGCACAGTAGTAGTCACAATTCCTGTAGGCTCCGAATTCAAAACGATAGTAAATGTGGCAGTTCCTCCAGCTTCTGTGGTATTTCCAGAAATTGCAGATACAGTAAATCCTGCCGTATCGTTATCAGTATTTGTCACAGATACATTATCTGGATTTATATTATTATATGATAGATCATCTGAAACAGCCGCTGAAGTCAAAATAGTAAAAGCAATATTTCCGTCATCAACAGAATCGTCTACACCAGTTACCGTAACAGTGCGAGAAATATTCCAAGTACTTGTTGAAAAGACAAGTGATGAAGTTGAAACAGTTCCTTCATCTGAATTTGAACTAGCAAGAGCGAGCGTTACTGATGCACTTGGTTCACTTCCAAGAACAATTGTAAAAGTAGATGTTCCCCCAGTCTCTGTTGTATTTCCTGAAATTGATGATACAGTAATGCCGACAGTATCATTATCTGTATTTGAAACAGATACGTCATCGGGGTTTAATACGCTATAATTCCCATCTGTTGAACTTGCTGTATCTAAAATAATACTATAAGAAACATCTCCATCGTCGATCGCATCATCCACACCTGTTACCGTAACTGTTCGAGGAATATTCCAAGTACTTGTACTAAAAACAAGTGTTGAAGTATTCACCACACCTTCTGTCGTGTCAGAACTATGCACAGTCGTAGTAACAAGCCCCGTAGGTTCCGAATTCAAAACAACAGTAAAAGTAGCAGTTGCTCCGGCTTCTGTTGTATTTCCAGAAATTGCAGCTACAGTAAATCCTGCTGTATCGTTGTCAGTGATGCTTACACTTACAGAAGCTATCGAAATAGCGTCATAATTTCCATCCGTACTCGTAGCAGTATGGGTAATCGTTGAACTATGACTACCCTGTGCGATACTATCGTCAAGCGCTGTCACAGTAATAGTTTGTGCTGTATCCCAATTACTTGTTGTAAAAATAATAGAACTCGTTGAAAGTGTTGAATTACCATCACTTGAAAGTGATATCGCGACATTTGAAGTTGGAGCCGTATTGAGCACAATCGTGTAGCTATCTGTGGATCCACCTTCTGTAATATCTGTTGTTCCAGCAGACTCAGTTACTGTTATTCCTGGAGTAGAGGCATCATTATCAATAATCGTCACAGGAATTGGAGAAAGAATAGTATTTGAATATTTAAATGCAAAAGTACTGATACTACTTGACACAGACAGTACTTCATCACCTTCAATATCACTATCATCAAAAGCTGTCACCGTTATCTCTTGTGGAGTATTCCACGCCATCATACTAAAATAAAGAGAGGTCGTCGATAAAGTATACTCGCTACTTGTAGCAAGAGTAAGTGTAATATTTCCAAATGGATTTTCTTCACTTGGAACAATAGTAAAGCTATCTGTTGCACCACCTTCTATTGCTTCTGTCGTACCACCAGAGTGAGTTACAGTAAATCCATCATTATCATATACACTCAAAGAAACGCCTCCAATAGATATGCCACTATACGCTGTATCATCCGATACTGCCGAATGACTTATAGATACAGAATCTGATCCTTCAAAATCCGCGTCATCCACTGCTGTTACTGTAATTGTTTGGGGCGTAAGCCAATTATCTGGAGTAAAGGTAAGTGTTGAAGGATCAATGGTTATTTCAGAACCAGAAAAACTCGGTGTTATGACAACATTTTCAGTAGGTTGTTTTTCTAAATTAATCGAATAGGTATCCGTCGTACTACCTTCTCGAACAGCAGTTGAAGCACCACTTACCGTAACGGTTACTGCTGCAGTATCATTATCAATAAGTCCTGCAAAAACACCCATAGCAAAGGCACCATCATAAGAAGTATCTGCTGAAGTTACTGTATGAGAAATCGAACTGGAGTGACTTCCTTCAACATCAGTGTCATCAACAGCAGTAATTGTAATTGTCTGTGGGATATTCCAATTTGCACTTGTAAAAGTAACAGAACCCGGAGATACGTTAGACTGTGCATCGGAGCTAAGCGAGATAGTCACATCTGCACTTGGTATGGTATTGAGTCTCAAAGTATACGTATCTGTTGTTCCATTTTCAGAAATAGTAGTACCTCCACCAGAAACAGTAACTGTTACACCGGCAAAATCGTTATCACTAATTGTTGAGGTTACAGAAGCAACAGTTAGACCCTCGTAATTCAAATCAGTACTTGAAACAGTATGTGTAATAAGACCAGTATGACTACTTTCTGCATAGCCATCCTCATTAGCCAAAACACTTATAGTCTGAGGGCTATTCCAATTGGCACTCGTGAAAGTAATTGTGCTTGGCGAAGTTGTTACCTGAGAGTCCCCATGCGGAGTAATAATAACATCTGCACTTGGGATAGCATCCAAAACCAAGCTATAAGTATCAGGGGAAGTTGAACCTTCACTCACAGAAATACCTGTTCCTTCATCAATAGTTACTCCCGGAGTATCATTATCTGTAATAGTATAGGCAAAGCGTGAGGCTGAACCGATAACACCAAAACTTGGGTTTGAAATTTGAACCACAAAATCTTCACTTGATTCTTGATCTGTATCATCTGTAATAGAAAATTCTACTGTATTTGTTGTGTTTCCTGCTGTGATGGTAAGTGTTCCATTATCAAGAGTATAATCTGCACCAGCCCCAATAGCCGTAGATGACGGAGCAAAAATAGCATAATCAAGAGTAATATCATCAGAATAAACCGCAGGAAGAACTACCTCAAAGGTACCCGTAGCGACAGATTCATTTCCAGTTGCACTGCTAGAACTGAGCCCAATAACATACTCAGGGGCAACACAAACATAATTTGATTGAAAAGATGAAGGATCAGCAACAAAACCAATATTATATTGTAGTTGACCATTGCTAATACTAGTATCGTTATAATCTGCTGTACAGCTAGCTGTGTTTGCAATATATACTTTTCTTTGCCCCGATGAAGCACCTGTACCATTGGGATCAAGATCAGAACTTATATCTAATACTGCATAATTACCCAAAGTAATACTATTGAAAATATAAGCGCCGCCATACAATGCTACAGAATCTGAGGAATATAGAGGATAGAGTAGTGGAGTCGCATAATACACATCAGAAGAGCTTGCATTATCCAAAGATAAATCCCCATAAGTTTGACCTGATGGTTTTTTGAAAATAGTACCAGCTCCCCCATCTGAACCACTTAGTGCACTATTACCACCCGATGCTTCTGTTGTAATAGAACCAGATAAACTTGTGTAATAAAGAGCAATACGTCCACCACCACCCGCTCCATAACCACTTCCACCAGCACCTCCATTTGCAGTAATTGAACCAGAACCAAGAATCTCTGTCGCAACATTCAAATACACAGTTCCACCAGCACCACTTGCATTAAATGGATAATTTTTTCCATTTGCATTCAAAGTACCGTTGATTGTAGAGGAAGCAGCCGTAATTCGAATAACACCACCACCACTTGCTCCTGGCCCATAGGCACCACCACTTGCCCCAGGAAGTTGAGGATTGGAAAGAGAGTCATAAGGGGCTGAAATAGAATGCCAATAACTGTTTTTTCCACCGTATCCACCATGCGATCCACCATTATCCCCACCACTTCCGTAAGCAATAGTAATACTGCTTCCTGTTGGATCAAAACTGTATCCAGATCCATAGTTTGTACTCAATAATCCCTTTTCTGAAACATTAATCGAAGCACCTGTTTCAACAGTCAAAAAAGTTGCGATATTCAAATCAATTTTATAATAAGTACCATCTGTAGTCAGGGCTGTATCATGCGTCAAAGTAACACCATTTGAAAGAGTCAAAGAATTCAAATTTATAGCAGTGTCTGTACCCAAAAGGTTCAACGTAAAAGTACAACTTGCACCACTTCCAACATCCAAGGTCAAGTCAGCACCATCAGAAAACTGTGTCCCGTCACTGTCGGTATAAGTTCCCACAGAAATCGTACGACTTCCACCACTATTACAACTTATAACTTCCGAGGCAGCTTCAACGTGATTCCAGGGACGAACAATAGAAAAAATACTTATACAAAAAACAAGTCCCAAAACAATATATGTTTCTTTTTTTGTATATATTGTCTTCCACCAAGAAGTATCCATACAATGAAACAAAAATTAAAAATACTACAAAAAAATTGTTTGCACACTGTCAAAATTATTTATAGTATAACATATACACAAATAAAAATCAACAATGAAGATTCATTGCTGACTGTGTATATCTCTATTTTTTGTTTTTACATCATCCCCATACCTGGCATAGAGGCACCATGTCCATGACCATCATCATCTTTTTTTGGAAGTTCTGTAACAACAGCTTCTGTTGTCAAAATCATTCCAGCAACTGATACAGCATTTTCAAGTGCTGATCGAGTTACTTTGGTCGGATCAATAATTCCAGCTTGAATCATATCTTCATATACACCCGTTGCAGCATTGAATCCATAGGCACCCGTATTTTTTTTCACTTCATTAATAACAACGGAACCTTCAAATCCAGCATTTTCTACAATAGTTCGAAGTGGCTGTTCAAGAGCAAGACGCAAAATATTGACCGCCATCATTTCTTCATCACCCAGTTTCATGTTTTCAAGGGCTTTTGAAGCACGAATCAAAGCAACCCCACCCCCTGGCACCACACCCTCTTCGACCGCAGCTTTTGTTGCACCAACAGCATCTTCAATACGGTGCTTCACTTCTTTCATTTCTGTTTCTGTCGCAGCACCAACTTTGATCACTGCTACACCGCCGGCGAGCTTTGCCACACGTTCCATGAGTTTTTCTCGATCAAAATCTGAATCTGTTTGTTCAATGAGACGACGAATCTGAGCAACGCGATCTCTTACCGCAGATTCATCCCCTTTTCCTTCTACGATTGTTGTTGTTTCTTTGGTCGCAACCACTTTGCGAGCATGACCAAGATCACTCAGTTCTGCAGTATCAAGTTTGAGTCCAAGTTCTTCTGTAATTACACGACCACCTGTAAGAATAGCAATATCTTGAAGCATTTCTTTTCGGCGATCGCCAAATCCAGGAGCTTTTACAGCAAGAACATTGAAAGTACCACGAAGTTTGTTGAGGACCAATGTTGTGAGCGCCTGTCCATCAAGATCATCCGCAATAATCACAAGTTCTTTACGTCCAGACTGTGCTACTTTTTCGAGAATTGGCAAGATATCTTCAATAGAAGAAACTTTTTTATCAGTAATCAGAATAGGGGCATCCATATACTCGGCTTCCATACGGTCAGAATTGGTAACCATGTATGCAGAAACATAACCTTTGTCAAAGCGCATACCTTTGACGGTTTCAATTACCATACCAAAAGACTGTGATTCTTCTACCGTAATAACACCATCTTCTCCAACTTCATTCATTGCTGCAGCAATTTTTTCACCAATTTCTTTGTCGTTTGCAGAAATTGAAGCAACATTGGCAATAGAATCTTTTCCAACTTTTTGTGAAATAGTATTTTGAAGTTCTGCAATAACAGCTTCGGCAGCTTTATGAAGTCCACGATTGAGGGCCACTGGATTTGCTCCTGCTGCTACCATTTTCATACCTTCTTGAACAATAGCTTGCGCAAGAACCGTTGCAGTAGTAGTACCATCCCCCACTACATCGTTTGTTTTACTTGCAACTTCTTTGACAAGTTCTGCTCCCAGATTTTCAAACTTATCTTCAAGTTCGATTTCTTTGGCAACAGATACTCCATCTTTGGTGATCGTCGGAGCACCAAAGCCTTTGTCCAGAACAACATTACGGCCTTTTGGTCCAAGAGTTACTTTTACGGTATTTGCAAGAGCATTTACTCCAGCGAGAAGTTTGTGACGAGCATCTTCACTAAATAAAATTTGTTTTGGCATACATTATGTTTTATAAAATATTAATTTTCTATAATTGCAAGAATGTCATCTGCATCAAAAATTTTGTATTCTTGAGCATCAATTTTTACTTCGTCTCCACCCCAAGATTTTACAATCACTTTATCCCCTATTTTTACTGGCATTGGAGAAAGAGATCCATTTTCCATAAGTTTTCCTGGACCAAGAGCCACAACTGTTCCCTCTGCTTTTTTTTCTTTATCCATAGTATCTGGCAACACAATTCCAGATTTTGTCACGTCTTCTTTTTTGAGAAGTTGGATTAATACTCGCCCCCCCAGTGGTTTTATATTCATATACAAAGTATGTTAATAAAAAAGGAAAATAAAAATAATTTTTCATTCGCCTTATACCTTTTTACTTGTCCGTACCTGAGGGTAATACAAGTAAAAAGCTACTACGGCTCCATGAATACTTATTTTTATCAAATTGTTTTATCACTCCCTTTTGTCGAGTGATAAAACTACCCTCATTTTTACTCATTTTGAGAATTTTGTCAAGAGAGCAAAATATGGCTAAAATAACAAAAAACCAAGGGGTGATAGTAGCTCAGATTGCCGATCATTAATGATTTCGTGATGCCTGTCAGTAACACGAAATGGTATGACGTACAACCCAGCGTACTATCGCCTCTTGGCTCTTCTTGAGAACTCATAGTACCCTGAAAGAAAGCCCCTGTCAATGCACAGCTTGTAAACAGCTTTTCCACATTTATTTCTCGCCTCTGTTGAGAGAAAAATGAAAAATACCTAAAAAATAGAGCGCCGAAGTCAAAAGACCAAGGTAGGAAGAATAAAAATAATGATCAAAAAATGAAAGAAACACAAAAACTCCGAAAAAAAAGAAAAAATAATATTTTGTAGATTGATTTTGAGGAAGAAATTTATAAAAATTTACAAATACAGACAAAAACAACAAAAATCCCAAAACTCCAAGTTCAGAAAAAAATAATAAAAAGACATTGTGAACCGGTTGATACATATATCCAGATTGATTTGGATTTTGTAGTTGAGATGCGACCGTATAATTCCCCGCGCCAACTCCAACAATAGGTGAAGTTTTCCAAATTTGTAGAGCTTCTTTGTATCCAACAATACGTTCTTGTATTGATCGTATTTCAAGATTTGAACTCTGCGAAACACGAGTATGCAAAAGAGGAAAATATATTACAGATAAAAACAAAAATACCAAAAAACTCATGACAACTATCTTTAAACTCTCTGTTTGTTTCATTTTTACACAATAGAGCGTATATCCAAGTAGCAACAGCAAAGTGCTCATCCAAGCAGCACGGCTAAAAGTAAAAAAGAGAGCAACATATTGTAACAGTAATGCACATTGTAAAAACTTATTTTTCTTTTCTTTCAAGAACAAAAATACTGTAAAAACTATTGCAATAACAAGATATCCACCAAAAATATTTGGATGCGAAAATGCTCCATAAGCACGAAGTACACGGCCAATTCCCTCTCCAGCGATGACAGAGCTTCCAAGTTCTTGTACCGGGTGTGCAACGAGCCCGAGCCACTTGAAAGAAAATGTTGTCTGAGTCAAAAATTGATATATACCGAGGAAACTTTGCACAGCAGCGCCCGCAATAAAGCATTTTGCCAAATGTATTTTATCAAAATCGGCAAGAAACAAAATAAAAAATAACAAAAATGCCTCCATAATATGGAGTGATTGTTGCAGAGCAATCTGCTTATCCAATGACCAAAGTATTGAAGTAAAACAATAAAAGATAAACAACAATATCGACGCTACAAAAATTCGGTCAGAACCCCAAGAAAAATGAAATTTTTTTTCTTTCAATGCTCGAAATTTTTGGACATATATGCATATAAAAATACCAATACAAATCCACAGTAAAATTTCTATAGCAAAAAAACCAAGGGTCCCAAACTGCCACTTGTCTCCTTGCAAAAACACTTCACGAGTAATATAAAAAGTTTGCCAAGGTAGTAAAAATAAAAATGTGGAAAGAAAAAATTGTAATAACTTTTTCATATAGAAGTATTTATATATCCCATCGTTTTTTCCATTCTTCTTGAAAATATTTCTTTCTATCATTTTCATGAAACTTGAGCATTGTATCTGAAATGACAATATTTTTACAACTTGAAGCTTCACGAAATTTTTCTTTTTGATTCAACTGTTTGAGCTGCAAGGATCGAAATTGTTTTTCAAAAAAAACTGAACGGAAAAACCATTCGAAAAACTTTTTTAGGGTATATGAAAACTGCGTATCCGAAATTTTCCAACGTTTCAAAAGATCGTAGCTCAGAATAAAATTGGAAATATATTTTTTCGTCCAAATATTTTTTTCTTGAAATTTGGTATACAAATTTGTAGGATCATATAGTGGAATCAAACACAGATTCCAATAAACTTGATACACATCAATCCCCTCAATACAAATACCTGAAAGATCAAGATCTCTCTCGCTTAGATAAAAGCTCAAACAAATTTTGTCTGTCATACTTTTCTGTTTTGAAACAAAGGGTATACCAAAATTTGTGGGCCGCAAACGACACAATGTTAATACAAGAGTACTCAAAAAACGAGACAACCAAATATGACCTTCTTTGGGAATAATAAGTACATCAATATCACTTGAGGCTTTCACTCCTACCGGCAATAGATTACAAACAAACATTGCATCAATGTATGGGAGCCAACGGAGTTTTCGAGCCGCTCGACGAGCAATTTTTATTTTTTCTTCAGTATAAGAAATTTTTCGTTCCCGTTTTGCAATTATTTCACTTCGGCCAAAAAGAAAATAATAGCTATTTTTCTGTTCAATATTTTGAAAAAGTTTATTTTCTCTCATTTTTTCAAGCTCCGCTACAAAATCCGAATAATTCAAAGCAACTGGGGCCTTCCAAAGGTACAAAAACAACTCCTCACGAGTCAGAGGGTAATCAAAAATATCAAAAAATGCTAAAGTTTTGAGTAAAGATTGTACAAGGGTATTTTCCATACCCCTAGAGTGTAACTTATTTTGAATCAATAATCAAAGTAATCGGCCCATCATTCACAAGTAACACCTCCATATGAGCTCCAAAAATACCACTGGCAACCCTGATTCCTGTGGCACCTAGCTTTTCAAGAAAATAGCCATACAATTTTTCTGCCTGCTCAGGTCTTGCTGCTTCAGTAAAACTTGGCCGAGTCCCCTTCTTACAATCGCCATAGAGCGTAAACTGCGAAACCACGAGAACTTCTCCACAGACCTCAACAATATTTTTTTCCATAAAAGAATCACTCTCAGAATCCGAAAACAAACGCAATTTCACAATCTTTTCTACAAGCCAATCTACCGAAGCCTCCGTATCTTCATGAGTAACACCCAAAAATAGCAAAAAACCGTGACCGATTTGGCCCACGGTTTTGTTTTCTACTTTCACTTCAGATGACTTTACCTTTTGTAAGATGATTTTCATACTAACTATTGCGCAAAGCAACACCTCTTTCTCCCAGAACTTTCAAAGGACGAAGAATTTTATTTTCTTTTTTATGTACAACCGTATCGTATACAATAATTTTTTTCTCTTCAAAACGCGCTACTTGATCTCGATTGATCAAATAATCACTTCCGCTCATTCCTGTATGTTTTACTTGATATTGAACTACAATTTGCTCGTCCAAATCTATAATCACATCATACACTTTGCCAAGCTTATCGCCTGACATTGTCTCAACTGTCATTTTTTTGAGTTGGGCCAAAGCAATACGCATATTTATTCAATAATTTTACCTTCAATGACATCTTTTACAATTTTTCCTGAACCAGGAGGAGTGTTTTTCTTATTCGTAGAATGAAAAATAAATTCTTGTTGAAGAGCCGTAAGAACCGTCGACAAAAGCCAGTACAAGGAGAGACCTCCTGGAAGTTGAAAACCAATCAAAGCCGTCATTACAGGAAATACATAGAGCATTTGTTTGTTCATCATAGCCATCATGTTTTCATCTTTGCTGCCTTCACCTGCAACTTTTGGTGGACGTTTGGTAGTCATCATTTTTGTCTGCCAAAATTGAGCCAAACCAGCCAAAATAGCCAAAATAGGACTTGCGTTTTTGAGATCAAACAAATTCAAAGTTACAGTGTTGATTGTTCCTGGGTTTTTTACAAAGCTATACAACAAACTAAAATCCTGTCCAGTCAAACCTTTTTGTAAAACCCAATATAAGGCCAAAAATACAGGAATTTGAATAAGAAGAGGCAAACAAGATCCAAAAGGATTTACTTTGTGTTCTTTATAGAGCTTCATGGTTTCTTGCGCCAGTTGCTGCTGATTATCTTTATATTGTTTTTTCAAAGCATCAAGTTTTGGCTGCATATCAGTCAAAGATTTTTGTGCTTTGATGGAACTCGTCGTCAAAGGATACAAGGCCGCCTTTACAAGAACGGTCACAATCAAAATAACTACCCCAACATCCGGGATAACATTATAGAGTCCAACAAAAAGGTTGAACAATGGTTGATAAAGAATAGTTTCAAAAAGACCTGACATAAAATATAAGAAAAGAGATTAACACTCCCGAGTATAGCAGTCCAAGGTCTCTTTGGCAAGGGTATCCCAGGAATAACGAGAAAGCAATTTTGATGCATTTTGCGCTAATTCAAGACATATTTTGGAATCTTTTAGAACAGTGTAAAACATATTTGCCATCTCTACAAAATTTTCTGGATCAAAATACAGTGCCGCATTGTCCAATACCTCCGGAAGACAACTCCTATTCGAAGAAACTACTGATACTCCATAAGTCATGGCTTCAAGTGGAGGCAAACCAAACCCCTCATAAAAACTTGGAAACACATATAACTGTGCATTTTTATACAAGATAGAAAGTTCATCATCAGGAACAAAACCTGTATACACAATATCACTTGCTTCTTTCAAGAGAGTATTTTTTAATTTTGTATAAAAAAAATTTTCTTTCCCTACCAAAACAAGTTGATACTCTTTTCCATATTTTTGCTGAAAAATTTTCCAAGCTTGAACCAATCCTTCCAAATTTTTATGAGGATAGGCAGCTCCAACATACAAAAGATAGGGTTTTGTAATGGAATATTTTTTTAAGAGAGTCTTACTCTCCACTATTTGATTTTTTGTAGCAACAAAAGGAGCTTGGTAGGTCACCGTCATTTTATGCATCGGAACATGCAATGTTTCGTGTATATCACGCTTGGTGAATTCACTCGTCACCAAAACATGTTTTGCACGACGAAGCCCCTGACGAAGAACAAAACGATGCACAACATCTTTGAGAAAGTAAACAAGAGGTCCATGGGTGCTCGCTTCATTTCGTGGATAATGAAACATGATCAAATCATGAATTGTAACAACAAAAGATCCTCTATACAAAAAAGGGACATTGAAATGCGGAAAGTGCATGCGGTCAATTTTTTCTTTTTGTATAATTTTTGGAAATTGAAGTTGTTCAGTCAAACTATACCACGCGATATCAGCAAACACTTTCTTAAAATTTTTATTTTTCGGTTCAAAGGCATTCCAATTGTCTTGCTTCAAAAAAATTATATATTCATTTGTCGTATCATTTTTTTCAAGATGCAAAACCAACTGCTCAACATAACGAGCAAGTCCAAAACCTTTTCCAAGCATTCGTGCATCAATTCCAATACGCATAAAGGAGGCATTCCTTAAATATATACTTTGAAAATACCATTTTTAGAGCACAGAAGTCAACCTTGAAAAGTCTTCGACTTTCTGTTATACTGGCCTATATTTAGTTTTATGCTCCCATAGCTCAGTCGGTTAGAGCACGGCCCTTATAAGGCCGGGGTCGACGGTTCAAGTCCATCTGGGAGCACATAATTTTATTTTCATGAATTTTTTTATTCAAGAACTCCAGGAAGAAGCCAAAAAGCGAATGCAGAAATCTGGAGATCATATTCATGACCTCGCACACGCAGCACGTGTGGCAGCCTACAGTGAACACATTGGTCGTGGCCTCAAGCTCAGTGATGAATCACTTGAGATACTATCTCTTGCCTCATGGTGGCATGATACGGGCCGCACACTTACACGAAAACCTTCTATTGTGTGGATGCGATGTGTTGACGACTTCGTATCCGCTTTTTTACTTTGGAGAAAAGCAAAAAAACTCCATGTTGAACATGACAATATTGTAAGTGTTGCTATTCGAATTATCCTCAGTCACAACTTTGGTACAGAGCGGCTTCTCAGCAAAATTATTCTCACTCCAAAATATAGAGAACTTCTTTCTATTATTGCTGATGCAGATACCCTTGATACACTTCATATTACACGAATAAATGAACTTCGAAACATGGTTGAGAATTCTCGTATCTACAAACAAGGATACAAAATTACAATTTGGTGGTTTCTTCACACAAGAGAACTCGAATTCAAAACAGAGTGGGCACAAAAATATTTTGCAGAAGAAGTTCTCGAAACATTTTTGAAATGGTTTACCAATACAGAAATTTTTGAATGGCATTCACAAATGTTTTCTCTTGCCTGGGTAGAAAAAACAATTGCACAAGGAGAAATTTTTTTACAATCATTTCAAACATCGACACATGTACATTCATAATACGCCTTCGTCGTTCAATGGATAGGACATAAGTTTCCGGAACTTGCAATAGAGGTTCGATTCCTCTCGAAGGCACACAAAAAAAATTACAGACATATGACAACATATGTTTTTTATTTTGCAAAAATATTTTTTACAACAAAAGTTATACACAGTTTTTTTGTTGATACTATTTCAATAATCACAAAAAAGATTTATAATACATGTAAAGGTCGTAAAAAATATTTTGTAAAAAATATTTTCGAAGAATTTTTTTACATCAATGCTTGTCATGTAAAACATTCTTCACGCGTCATCAACGCCATTTGGTATGCACCATGGTAATATCAAAAGTTGTAACGCGAAATTATTTAAATAGAATTTACACATATGCCAGCAAAAAGAAAAGCTGCAGCAAAAAAGCGAGCTCCTGCTAAACGCAAAGCAGCTCCAAAACGCAAAGCAGCAAAAAAAGTTGCTCCAAAGCGTAAAGCTGCAAAAAAAGCTCCTGCTAAACGCAAGGCTGCTAAGAAATAATATTTCTTACAAAAAAATCCCTGACGCAAGTCATGGGATTTTTTATCTTCAAATTATTTTTTTGAAAATATATCTATCTTACCAAAAACACCATCATAACCTGGATGTATCAAAATATTTCCAATACGAACACGATTCACGGCTTCTGCAATTTGTTTTGAACTTATTTTTTCAATATCTCTCAGATTCGCATCAATCAAAATCGAAAATTCATTTCCCAATTGCTCTATTAAATTATTATATTGTACTTTTACGGCTTTACTTGCAACTCCGACACCAAGAGTATCTGCAATAATCTCAGGAAGTGGTACCAAACTTTTATACGCAATACGCCCTGCTGCCTTTGCTTGTGTTTCATTTCTATCTGCAAGTTCAATCACCCGATTCATTACACCCTTGATAAGTGGTTTTTTACAAACAGGACAGATTCCCTTATATTTTTTTGTTTCCCGAGGATGACAAGAAAATTTACAAGCAGCATGTCCATCATAATGATATTTTCCCTCTTCTGGATAAAATTCAATAGTATATTGAAATTTTTTTCTATCACCTTCTTGAATCACCCGCATAATTTCACTATACGTGATTTCTGTTTCACTTTTAAAGTGAAACACATTGGCCTCACGCCCAAGTTTTTGTAAACTATGTGCATCTGAATTTGAAATGAGCGTAATATTGTCGAGCTTTGAAAGCTGAGAGTTCATAAGTGGATCACTCGAAAGTCCTGTTTCAATCGCTCGAACATAAGGAGTGAGCTCATCAAAAGCCTCTTCAAGATCATCATAACCACCATAGGAACCAAAAACACCAAACCAAGGAGTCCAGGCATGTGCAGGAATCAAAACCATACGAGAATCAATCTCAAGCATGATTTCTAATATTTCTTTTGATGTTAAACCCAAGATAGGACGTCCATCTGAACGCAAATTAAATCCCCTTTTACTCAGGTAAGTATTAAATTTTTCAGCAACCTCAATGTTTGGAGCAAAAATCAACAGATGAATACGCCGCGTTTTACCTTTATGCTTTTTTATAGAAGCTACTTCTGTACCAAGAAGAAATCTTGTAGGACTCGAATTGTCTTTGAGTTTATACAAACCCTCATTTTCTTGAATAAGTTCTGTTTTAATATTTTCAAACCATTTTGGGTGTGTAAAATCTCCTGTTGCCAAAATATCAATACCACGAATTTCACAGGCCTTGGCAATCTTTGAAAGTTCCAAATCTTTGGAACAGGCTCGAGAATATCGTGAATGCGTATGAAGATCAAGAATTTTTTGTATCATAGCAAATTATTTCTTTGACTTCACAATAGATTTTCTTTTTTTCCACCAAAAAAAATACAAATAAAAACAAATGATCAATATCCAGTTTGGAAAAAATATAAAAGGATGACTCCAAGAAGTTCCATCTACTTTATAGTCAGTAAATGGCCATAAAAATGGTGTGGCAAAAAATTTTATAGAATGTGTTGGAATATCCATCAAAATATGAAGCGGCCATGCCAACATTTCATACAAAGGTTTTTTACGAATTGCCCAAACAAGACAAAATACCAAGGCAAACACAAATAAACTATGTGTTACATTATAGAGTTGATGCACATATGATGGGATAGAACTCATATCAGGTGTCCCCGCTGACCAATCTGGACCAGACACCAAACCCAAAACATTCATAATGCTAAATATCCCAAAAGAAAACAAATCAGGAGAAATACCAAAAATAAAAGCAGTCCAAAAACTTTTTTTATGAGCACGACCAAAAGCCAAACCACCCCACATTCCATGAGATACAATATCCATATATTTAGTGAACAAATAAGAGCCCAAGAAAACTCGTCACAATAACAAATACGGCAGAAAGAAAAAAGCGCAAAGAAAATCTTTTATCACCTTGTAAGTAGGAATAAAAGCTTTTGCTCAAAAGATTGGTAGCGTTGACCAGAATAAAAGTAATAAGAGCCATCTTGAAACTAATAAGTTTTCCTGCCATATCTGCAAGATTGATAATAATAGCATCAAGTCCAGCAAAAGAAGCAATAATAGAACTAATAATAAATCCCGATTGTCCAAATAAAATGAGACAAATTTTTGTTATTAGTTTTACAACAATCAAAAGCCCCGCAAATTTGAGTGCTGGTATAAGAGAAAATATCGCATTATTTTTTGCGTCTTTTTCTTTCAATGTTTTTTCTTCTTTTATATCCTTTTTACCTTCAAAAAGATGCAAAAGAGCCAGAACAAGCGCCGAAGCAATAATAATAAAAAGTGTTGGAGTAATATAAACGAGCCATTTACTATTGATTGGACCAACCAAAAGAAAAATTTGAAAAAAACTTGCCATATTGGCAACCAATGCTGCCCCCACGAGCGATCGAATGAAAAAAGATTTTTTACTTTTTTGAGCCAAAGCCTGTGTTGTAGAAGTAGAAGAAATAAAACCACCTACAAAACTCGCCAGTGTAAAACTTTTTTTCTCACCAAAAACTCTTCCTAAAATATAACCAAAAACGTCAATACCAGTAACCAAAGCCACAATCAAACCGATTTTTCTGGGATTAAAAATTTCAAGCTCTGCCCACTGCCCCATGTGAATATTATAACTTGAAAGAAAAGTTTCAATATAAGGAATGTGATTGAGATGAAAAGAAGTATTTGGCAAAAATGGAAGCACGACCACGGCAATGATGGCATAACTAATAAAAGCTTCCACCTCTTTACTTGAAATTCCAAGCATCAGACGTTTGGTTCGAGTTTTGAGAGAGAGAATAAGAAGGACAATAACAAGAAGTGCCAAAACAATTTGCATTGGGAGAATCAAGCTGGTAACAAAAAATCCCAATAAAAAAGTATAGATAATAGAAATTTCATTGGTCATCCCAGTTCGTTTTGTAATAAGTGATCCAACAATATAATATGAAAGAACCAATAAACCAAGAAACAAGAAAAGAAAGAAAAAAAGAGAAGAAATATGTTGCTGATAAAAAAATCCAGCAATTCCACCCAATAAGGAAACCAAAGAAAAAGTACGAATTCCTCCTGCCGCGCCTCTGGTATCAACAGCCCCAACACTTTCTCGCTCTAGACCGATGACCCCACCAATAAGGACAGAAATAAACAATTGAAATGCTAAATTTTCAAACATAAAAAAAGATAAGTATGTCTATTATAACATACTTATCCTCGAGATATAAAATATTTTTTAAACAATCTCTTTCCCCTGATCATCAACAATATGAATAATCTTCATGGGACAGCCAAGTGCTGCCATTTCATTGTCTTCAACTTCAAATTCAGCAATATCTTTTATAAAAACTCCATTTTTTTCTGTAGCACACAAAAGATCTGATTTCCCATCTTCTTCATTCATCTTCCAATAATTTTTTGCATATTCAATACAAGAATTACAACCAATACACTCTTTTCGAAAATGAATAATCTTTGGCATACTTATTTATTTACGACCCGAAAAAGCTTGTCTGCTCGGCGGACACGTTTTTCTACTGCAAAAGTCACAAGATCCCCTTTTACAGCCTGGTCTTTTTTTACTCCGTCAACATACAGTTCTTTGAGTATCATCTGCAATATACCAGTAGTTGGACCTGTCACCCAAACTTCTTCACCAACATTGAGCTCTCCTGATTCCAAAATAAATTCAGCAATATTACTTTTTACAAAAAAATTCGTTGACTTTCCAATACAAATTTTTTCTTTTGTGGCCTGAGAACCAGATGAATTACTCCACTCACCAAGTTTTTTTCCAAGATAATATCCACCTTCCCAAAATCCACGATTGTACACAGTTCCAAGCTCTGTCATCCAGACTGCTATTTTTTCTTTTGTAAAAGTTTTTTCAAGAACACTCTGTGCGGCTTCTTTGTAGACTTTTGTCACGGTATACACATAGTCTGGAGATTTTCCACGTCCTTCAATTTTCAAAACGCGTACACCAGTCTTCAAAATTTCGTCAAGAAACATCACGGTACAGAGATCTTTTGGAGACATGACATATTGATTATCGAGCACGAGTTCTTCGCCAGTTTCTTCGTCAACTACTTTATACGCGCGACGGCAATTTTGTACACAAGCACCACGATTGGCAGAAGCATTTTGGGTATGCAAACTCATGTGACATTTACCCGAGATTGCTACACAAAGTGCACCGTGCACAAAAATTTCTATTTCTACAAGCTCCCCTTTTGGTCCACGAATATCCTGTTTTTTTACTTGATCACAAATATATTGAATTTGTTTAATCGTCAGTTCACGAGCAAGGACAACCACATCCGCATAGCTCGCAAAAAACTTCACCTGTTCAATATTACTAATATTTTGCTGTGTTGAAATATGTACTTCAAGCCCAATCGAATGTGCATATTGAATCCCAGCAAGATCACAGGCAATCACGGCTGTTACTCCAGCTTTTTTGGCTTCATCACAGATACGCTTCATGAGTGGAATATCATGGTCATAAAGGATGGTGTTAAGCGTCAAATAGGTTTTTACTCCTTTTTCACTGCAATGACCCACAATTTCAGGCAATTCGGCGATCTTAAAATTATTGGCAGCGCGAGCGCGCATATTGAGCTGTTCAATGCCAAAATACACAGAATCAGCGCCTCCTTGAATAGCAGCGTTTAGGGTGTCCCAAGATCCCGCAGGAGACATGACTTCAAATAGTTTTTTTTCATTTTTCATAGATATATATTTTTGTAGGGCAATACTACCCCAAAAAAGAAGAAAAATCAAGAGCAAAAAAGCCAACCCAAAAGGCTGGCTTTTTGCGAAGTAGAGCAATTTTTACATCATTCCACGATACTTCATAACAATATAGGAGATAAGTGCTACAAATATGGCTCCAAGAAGTCCCGCAATCGTATAATCACGTGAAGTCCAAGCATCAGCATCTTTTGATTCTAGTGCACCAGTAGCTGGCAACAATCCAGTTTCTTTTTCAATTTTTTCTTGAACCACAGCCTGTGCCTGAACATCCCCAGTTTTACTGAGTAATCCAATATTTTCAGCTTGCTGACGTTCTTCTTCAGTCAAGCCCACAGCGACAACACCATTTACGTCAGTGCTGTTATCAACTTGCACAGGAGAACTTGTGGCTGTATCAGGATCTTTTGGAAGAACTGAAACTGAAGCTAAATGTGAAGGAAAAATCACAGCAGAACAATCGATATTTCCAAGTGTCGCCGTAATGATATATGAATCTGTCGAAACTTTTGAATCATAGGTGAACAAAAATGCTTTTCCATCTTGCCCAAAAGCAAGTCCTGTTGCAGTATCCAATTTTGCATTATACACTCCAGAATATTTTGTTACATTATTTGGACTATCACTTCTATATCCACGAACCGTATATGGATAAGACCCGACTTTTATATTGTTAAATGAAATTGCCCCACCAATTAATATAGAGTCTGAATCAATTGCAGCTGCTTCAACTAACATCTTACAAGTATGAAGTTGTTCTGCTGGGAGAATCACGTCAGCAACTGGGGCCTGAACCGGCGCATCAAGATGAATTGACGTTGTTACTCCAAGTGAACTGGTATTTATACTCAAGTCACTCAAATTTATAGAAGGTTGAGCACTCAATACAGGTGCAGGAATCGTGTTTAAAACTTTTGAAGTACACTGAACACCTGCCAAAGAAGCCCGAAGCGTGATACTCGCATTATCTTTAATTGGATAGGTAAAACTATTTTCTACGTTACCCTGAATAGTGATGTATCCAGAACCTTTATTAAATGAAGCCGCACCAGCAGCTTGATACACCGGAAGATTTGCAGGCAGACGAGGAAGATTTCCATACACTGTATACTGACCATTCATCAAACTATAATTGCTGTCGTAGTGCACTTTATAGGTAACTTTATTATTGATGCTATTTGGTCGACTAATCGTAGCTTCAACGGAACAGGTCAATCTGTTACTTGGTATGGCAGGAAATTCTGGAGCTGGAATATGAATAAGCCCACCCAAAGTTGTGGTCGCAGCAAAACTCACCCCCGGAAGCAGAAGAATCAAAAGAGACAAAAAACCAATGAGCCTATTTTTCATAAATTTAGCTTAATATAAATAAAAAAAATAAATATTATCCACAAAACATAAGACGAAATACCCTCCTTAAACTTACACCCTTTCAACTCTTTTGTCTATATACAAATATACTATCCAAGCCAACACAAAACTGTTATAATTCTAAAGTATGAAACCCACACAGAGCTCTTCAATTTTTACATCCTTCAACCAGGCCCATGGTTATGTTTTTATTACTGACAACAGAGCCAAAATTCTCTACACAAACGAAGCTATTTTGAATAGAACCGGATATAATCCAGCAGAAGCAATCGGTAAAAACCCTGGAAAACTTTGGGGTGGCAATATGCCAAATAGTTTTTATCAAAAGTTGTGGGAATCTCTCGCTTTAAAACACCAGGCTTTTTCATCTTTTGCGGAAAATAAACGAAAAAATGGAGCTATTTATAGCGAACACA
>JBPOIO010000053.1:0-19531 GCA_052034405.1 Candidatus Magasanikiibacteriota bacterium
GCCCTACGCAATTTGACCTTCTCACCCAATCGACAGAAAAAATTGAAAACAAAAAAACGGCTTACGACGCCTTCCTTCAATCACTTGAATTGAGAGGAAAAATCGCCGAAAAACCGTTATTGGTGCGCGCCAAGGGATTCGAACCCCTGACCCTCTCGGTGTAAACGAGATGCTCTAACCAACTGAGCTAGGCGCGCATGAATTGAATGAGAGAATTATACAAGAAAAGAGAATACATGTCAATATCTGTTTTTTTATGCTATACTTTCACTATCTATGCCTCTCAAAAAAAACAATTTTTTTATCTCTATTCAGGGTATATTTCTTATTCTTTCTGGGACTATTGGTGCTGGGATTTTGGGTATTCCTTTTGTTGTTTCAAAAGTAGGACTTGCTTTTGGACTACTGTGTATTGCTTTTGTTGGGCTTTTGGTGTTGGGTTTGAATATTCTTGTCGCAAAAGTTGCTTCTGCCCATACTGGGCCTTTGCAGCTGGTTGGGCTGGCTCGTACATACTTGGGTCCTCTTGGAGAGGCTCTTATGCTGCTTGTCATGTACAGCATGCTTTTTGGTGTGCTTCTTATTTATCTTATTGGTGAAGGGGATACGCTTGCTGCACTTTTTGGGGGATCTGCATTCAATTGGGCTTTGCTCTTTTTTGGGTTGGCAAGTATTTTTGTGTTTATTGGAATGCGGCTCGTAAAAATAATCCAAGTTATTTTGCTTGCTGCTGTCTTACTGGTACTTGCTGTGATTCTTGGAGTGGGGCTTCCTCATGTTGAGTTTCAAAATTTGACACTTTTTTCTTTTGATCCAAAAAATATTTTGGCATTGTATAGTGTTCTTGTTTTTTCTTTTCATGCGACAACAGTAATTCCAGAGATACAGAGTATTTTTGTGAAAAAAACAAAAATTTTCAAAAAGTCTGTCATTTTTGCAAGTCTCTTTTGTATTATTATTTATGCTTTGTTTTCGGCTCTTGTAGTTGCTATGAGTGGATCAGATACGACCCCAATTGCAACGATTGGGCTGGGGGATACAGTTGGACCATTTATAAAAATATTGGGAAATGTTTTTGCGGTACTTGCTATGGCAACTGGATTTCTTATGGCAGCATCCTCACTGCGTGATTCACTCAAATGGGATTTTAAGTTTTCACATATTGCTGCGGTCTTACTGGTTTGCGTCGTACCTTTGCTTTTTTATGTATTTGGAATTCGTCAGTTTATTGTGGTGATGGATTTGGTTGGTGGTGTTTTTGTGAGTTTGGAGATGCTGATGATGCTGCTTATTTATTGGCGTATGAAGCATTTGGGAAAAATAAAAAAACCCGATTGAGTCGGGTTTTGTTTTTTTTGGGAAGTGCCTGCCGGACACCTCTGTTTGTCGAACCACGGTCGCCTTGCGGGTATTGCTACTCGCATGATGCTCGCTTTGCAGCGAGACAGGCTACCCTCACGACTTTTCCACCGATACCAGAGGCTATCTCGCGGGCTTGCGCCCATTGAGCCTTCAGTAGCGGATTCCAGGCCGCAGGGGTCACCCACACGTGTGGGGTTACCCGGGTTGACGAAGGTTCGAACGGATTTTTGTTCGTTCGAGAGGGAGAGTTTCAGTCCTCCTTGGACGTGATCTTGCCGACCAGCTCGAGCAGCTGCCCGAGATTGTACGGCTTGGCCACGAATCCTTGGACCACGTTTTCGTCCAGCATCTGCTGGACAATACCACCTTTGATACCCGTTTCCCCCGAGAGGAAGATGATCGGTCCAGTGTAGCCCTTGAGCCGAAGCTCTCGGACCATCTGGGGACCATCTACTTGGGGCATTTGGACGTCGCAGATGATCAGATCGAACTTTTCTTGCAGTGCTTTTTCAAGGCCTTCGCCGCCATCGCTGGCGCCAATGACCTCGTGTCCGCGAAGCCCGAGGCCTCGTCGGAGCGCATTTCGCATGAATGGTTCGTCGTCCACGTGCAAAACTTTACTCATTCCCTACCTTCTTTTCTAGAAGGTGTCCGGCAGGACAATATAAAGTATCATAAAAAAGTAATTTTGTCAAGGTATAGCCATTGATTAATACCTTAAATCTGCTAAAATAGGGACAGGGTTTTTTAGTTTTGAAGTTTCTGTATGGGTATTTTTCAATCTATTATATTAGGTTTTATTCAGGGGCTGACCGAATTTTTACCTGTTTCTTCGTCGGGACATCTTATTTTTATACCAAAATTTTTGGGTTGGGCCGATCAGGGATTTACTTTTGATATTTTTATCAACATTGGAACTCTCATTGCTGTCATTATATTTTTTCGAAAAAAACTCTGGGCTATTTTGAAAAGTTTGATTCAGTACAAGAGTAAAGCGCTAGAAGACAGACAAAATCGAAAGTTGCTTGTTTTGATGCTGCTCTCAACGATCCCTGCGGTTGTAGCAGGACTCACATTGAGTGATTGGATTGAAACATCTTCTCGTTCGGCTTTTTTGGTTGGAGCGGATATGATTTTTTGGGGAGTTATTTTGGGTATTGCGGAGTGGTATGCCAATAAGCACGCACAAACACAAAAAAAACAAATTTCGGATGTAAATGTGAAACACATGACTATTATGGGATTGTCACAGGTCTTGGCAGCCATTTTTCCAGGAACCAGTCGCTCGGGTATTACTATGACGAGTGGAATGTTTGGGGGCCTGAGTAAAAAAACAGCGGCTGAATTTTCTTTTCTCATGAGTATTCCAATTATTGCTCTTGCTGCGGCAAGTGATGTATTGAAAATTGTAAAACATGGCACCGAAGGAATCGGAGCTATGCCGCTTTTTGCTGGACTTGTGGCTGCTCTGATTGCTGGGTTTTTTGCTTTGGCATTATTGACAAAAGTAATTGAAAAATGGTCACTCAAACCTTTTGTTGTGTATAGAATTATTGTGGGGATTTTAATTTTGTGGTTTTTATAAAGTATGTTGAAATTCGATCTCCTATCATTTGAACAAATATATACAAAATATTTGCATGATGCACAAAGTATTTTTGAACAGTTAAAAGATACGAACAAGTCACTAACAGATATACAGGTACTTGAACTCTACAATGATTTGTCTTTTTTTATTTCCGAAGTTGCTGCTGGGGCAGAACTTGTTTCTGCTGTACATCCACAACTTGAACTTCGCGAAAGTGCTGAAAAATTTCAAGCAGAAGTAAATAAACTTGCAACCGAAGTATCTTTGTCTCGCATTGTATTTGAACTTTTTTCTCGCATTGATGTATCGCTCCTTGATGTAGAAACCAAGCGATATGTACAAAAAACTCTCGAGGAGTTTTGTCGTTCAGGAGTGGATAAAGATGATATAACGCGAGCAAAAATTCAAGCACTTTCAGATGAACTTGTTTTGCTTGGACAAAATTTTTCAAAAAATATTCGTGATGATGTTCGTTTCATTGAAGTGACTCCAGACAAACTGGCTGGACTTCCACAAGATTATATTGATTCGCATCCTGTAGATCCACAGACAGGAATGGTAAAAATTACAACAAATTATCCAGATGTAAATCCATTTTGGAAATATGCACATGACGATGAATCTCGTCGAAAATTATATTTTGAATTTGTTAATCGCGCTGTTCCTCACAATCGTGAAGTCTTGGAAACAATGCTCAAAAAACGATATGAATTGGCACAGTTGCTTGGCTATACTTCTTGGGCAGATTATGTTGCAGAAAATAAAATGACAAAAACAAGTCAAACTATTGAAGATTTTATTGGGAAGCTCGACGATCTCACGAGAGATATTGCAAAAAAAGACTATGCAGAACTTCTTGAAATTAAAAAACAAATGGATCCAAATGCTAGGGTTGTTGAACAATGGCAACGTTCTTATTTAGGAGATATTTTACGAAAACAAAAATTTGATTTTGACTCACAGCTTTTGCGTCCATACTTTGAATATCATCGCGTAAAAAATGGACTTTTAGAAATTACGCATGCAATGTATGGAATTGAGTATAAAAAAGTCGACGATGCAGACACTTGGCATGAAAGTGTTGAAGTGTATGATGTATTTGATGCAGAACATGCACTTGGACGAATATATTTTGATATGCATCCTCGTGAAAATAAATACAATCATGCGGCACAGTTTAGTTTGAAAACAGGTGTTGCTGGTCGTCAAAAACCAGAAGGTGTCCTTGTTTGTAACTTTACGGATCCTGCCAAAGCAAAAGACAACATTGCACTTTTGAGTTATGATGAAGTAAATACTTTTTTTCATGAGTTTGGTCATTTACTGCATTATATTTTTGCGGGATCGCATAAATATGTATCTCAAAGTGGACTCACTATGGAGTGGGATTTTGTCGAAGCTCCTTCACAATTTTTTGAAGAATGGGCACGAGATGCGGATGTTCTTGCGCGTTTTGCGCATCACTATGAAACTGCTGAAGTAATTCCACGAGAACTTGTAGATAAAATGTGTGCATCACAAAAATTTGGCAATGGACTTTTTGTTCGTCAACAAGTTTTGTATAGTGCTCTTGCACTCTCATATTATCTCCATGATCCAAAAAATATTGATACGCACGAAGTGATGAAACAGTTACAATTGCAATATGATATGTTTCCCTCTGTAGAGGGAGCACATTTTGAATTGAGTTTTGGGCATCTCGATGGATATACAGCAGCGTATTATACCTATATGTGGTCTTTGGCGATTTCAAAAGAATTGCTGGTACCTTTTCAAAAAGAGGGGATGATGAACCGCGAGATTGCATTGAAGTATCGACAAGAAATTTTGCAGCGTGGTGGAACTCTGGATGCGGAGGATCAGATACGAAACTTTTTGGGACGAGAGTATACTTTTGAAGCTTTTAAAAATTGGCTTGAAGGAAAAGATTAATTTTATTTTACTATGCTAAAAGAAACAGTTGCAATTTTGGGAGCCGGAAATATGGGAACAGCCATGGCAAAGGTGATTGCAGAAAATGGATATATGGTGAAACTCTGGAATTATGAAGGAGATCTTGATCCACTTCGTGAAATTGAAAAATTTGGAGAAAATAAAAAATACTTGCCAGGAATAAAACTCCCAAGCAGTATACAAGCAAGCTATACCATTGAAGATACACTCCGCGAGGCAAAAGTAGTTTTTTTTGTAGTGAGTAGCGCTGCTATGGAGTCTGTAATGAAATCGGTGTTACCCTATATTGAAGCGAATATGGTTTTGGTAGATGTTTCAAAAGGTTTGCATCCAAAGACTAATGAGATGATTCCTGCGATGATGAAACGCATGCTGGGCCGAAAAAAAGCCTCTGTGCTTTCGCTCACAGGTCCTGCAGTGGCTGGGCAAATTGTCGATGGACATCCTGCGGTACTCGTTGCGGCTTCGTCTTCACAAAGTGCTTGTAAACAAGTACAAAAAGTCCTGGCAAACAAAAATGTAAAGGTACTTTTGGGAACAGATATGGTTGGTGGGGAACTTGTACAAAGCTTTAAAAATGTGTATGCTATTGGCCTTGGAATGGCTCAGGGGCTTGGACTTCCTTTTAATACACAGGCCATACTTTTTACTGTTGCTCTGCAGGAAATGGCACTGCTCAATAAGAAAATGGGAGGAAAGCTCGAAACTGTATATGGTTTTGCAGGGCTTGGAGATTTTCTTACGACAGCTATGAGTAGTGAAGGACGCAATCGCCGCTTTGGAGAGTGTCTTGGTCAGGGGCTTTGCAAAGCAGATGCGAGTCTCGCTGTGAGTCAGACTGTTGAAGGAATTTCTGCAACGCTTTGTATCAAAAAAATGATGCGAACATTGAAACTCAATTTGCCTTTTGCTGCGGCGGTTGATGCTGTGATTGAAGCAAAAGTAACTCCACAAAAAGCAATTGAAACTTTAATTAAAAAAATAGTCTAAAATGCAAGAGCAAGAAATTTTCAATAAAATTTATAAAATATCGCAGGATTTGAAAATACCTATATATATTGTTGGTGGTTTTGTGCGTGATGAACTTTTGCAAAAAGAATATAAAAAAGATTTGGATTTTGTTGTAGAAGGAAGTGGTATTGTTTTTGCAACAAAATTTGCAGAGGTACTCGGTGAAACTCGTGCCACACTCATTCCTTTTGAAGATTTTGACACGGCTCGTGTTGCTATAAAAAATGATGCGGAAGAAGTAGTGATTGAAATTGAATTTGCAGGTGCACGAAGTGAAACCTACGAAGAACATTCTCGAAAACCAAAAGTATTGTCAACGACTCTTGAACATGATTTATCACGTCGAGATTTTACGGTCAACGCCATGGCGCGTCAAATTTTGGAAAATGGCGAACTTGGTGAAGTCATTGATCCTTTTGACGGACAGCGTGATTTGAAAAATAAAATTATCAAAACACCACTTGACCCCAATGTTACTTTTTCGGATGATCCACTGCGTATGATGCGTGCGGCTCGTTTTGCTGCGCAGCTGGAATTTGAAATTGATAACGATACCTATGCAGCGATTGTATCAAATCGTGAGCGTTTGAAGATTATTTCTGCAGAACGAATCACAGAAGAACTTTTTAAATTACTTCGTTCTCGTGTTCCGTCTCTTGGACTTTGGATTTTGTTTGAAACAGGACTTTTTGATGAATTTTTGCCAGAGGTTCGTGCTCTTTCGGGAGTAGAAGAAGTTTATGGATATTCACACAAAGATAATTTGTCTCATACATTCGCGGTGGTAGATAATCTTGCACAGTATAGTAGTGATCCGCTGCTTCGTTATGCTGCACTTATGCATGATATTGCGAAACCTGATACCAAGTTATTTGTCGCAGGTCGTGGTTGGACTTTTGACATGCATGATCACCTTGGTAAAAAAATGGTACGGGATATTGGTCGAAGACTTCGCATGAGTAAACGTGATACAGATTTTGTGGCCAAGTTGGTTCGTTGGCATTTGCAGCCAATTGCACTTATGGACGAAGAAATTACCGATAGTGCGGTACGACGCTTGATTGTGAATCTCGGTGATGATCTTGAATCTTTGCTTATACTGTGTCGCAGTGATATTACGACAGGAAACCAAAAGAAAAAAGAACGTCGTTTGCAAAATTATGATATCTTGGAAAAACGTATTGAAGAAATTCGTGAAAAAGATCGTTTGCGTGCATTTCAGTCACCTGTGCGTGGTGAAGAAATTATGGAACTTTGCGGCCTCAAACCTGGACCAACGATTGGGCGTATTAAGGTTGCTCTTGAAGAAGCAATTCTTGAAGGTATTATTCCAAATGAGTATGAAGCGACGAAAGAATATTTTTTTAAGATAAAAGATGAGTTTTTGGCAGGGGCAGCTGATTGGGAGAAAAAATAATTTTATTTTATGCAAATTGACGTTCTAAAGCCTTTACAAGAAACAGTCATTTTTGGAGTTATATTTTTTGCAATTCTTTTATTTTCTCTCCGTCGAAAACAGGGGACTGATCTATTTCCAATTGAAACTACCAACGAAATAAAAGGCTTTGCCATGATCGCGATTGTGTTGTCGCATATTGGATATTTTTTGTCGCGTCAAACAGATTTTTTGTTTCCATTTTCTATTTATGCTGGTGTGAGTGTAGATTTATTTTTGTTTCTTTCGGGTTATGGTTTGGCAGTTTCTGCACTCAAAAATCAACTTTCTATAAAAGAATTTTATAAAAAAAGAGTGGCGAAACTTTTTATACCATTGTGGACGGTACTTATTTTATTTTTTCTCGCGGATTATTTTTTTCTTCACAAAATCTATCCGCTTCAAGACATGGTGTTGAGTTTTTTGGGAATTTTCCAACATGCGGATTTGTTTCAAGATGTGAATTCACCACTTTGGTATATTACTTGGACGCTCTTTTATTATATTTTGTTTCCATTTTTCTTTTCACAAAAAAGACCTTTGCTTTCTGCAATCGGGCTTTATTTGGCAGGGTGGCTCGTTCTTCAAACAGCAGTACCGGTGAGTGCTGGAGTGTTTGGTTTGTACCAGGTACATGCTGTGGCTTTTCCTTTGGGGATAGCTATGGCTGTGTTGTTTCAAAAATATGCTACAAAGCTTCAAAGATTGAGTGATTATAGTATTTTACGACGATTACTTGTGCTTGTACTTTGTGGGGCCTTTGTATATTTTGGTCTTCATTCTGAAATTGGAAAAGGTTATATTCGAGAACAGGCTGGAAGTATATTTTTATTGATGATTTGTCTTGCTATTTTTCTTTTCAAAAAAGTACAATTTCGTGCCTTGTCACTTTTTGGAATCTATTCTTACGAAGTGTACCTTCTCCATTGGCCACTTTTGTATCGTTATGACTTTTTGTACAAGTATCTTCCTTCGGGCATAGCAACTGTGATATTTCTTGTTTTTGTTCTTTTATTGGCTTTTGTTCTTTCGGGTTCTTTGAAAAAATTGGCTATACACAGAGAAAAACCACAGGCAAACTCTTGACGAAATTGGTATTTTATGCTAATTTAAGTTGTTTTTAAGGAGAAACTTTGCTATACTATTATTCGCTATGTTTGGAACATTTTGGTACACATTTCTCTATCAACCGGTTTTCAATCTTTTGATTTACCTTTACAATACCCAATCTGCCGAAAATCTTGGTTGGGCTATTGTTATTTTGACTGTACTTCTTCGTGTGGTACTTTTGCCATTTACACTGGTAACAGAAAAAGCAAATGCCCAAAATCTTGAACTTGAACACGAGGTTCATGAAGCAGAAAGACAATTTGGAAATGATACGGTACTGAAAAATCAAGAAATTCGTAGAATACTTCGAAAACGAAAAATTCGACCTTGGGCAAAAACTGTAGTCCTGGGAGTACAGCTTCTTATGTTGGTTTTGCTCTATCAGGTATTTATCCAAGGAATTACAGGACTTCAAGTGATTCATACATTGTATCCAAGCGTTGATTTTCCTGGTAAAATCAATACTGACTTTTATGGTTTTAATTTGGCAGAACGTCATACGCTGGTATGGCCAATATTGGTTGCGCTCTTTTTATTTGGTGAAATTTATTTTGAACTCAAAGGAAAACGTGTACGTCAGGCTGACATGTTTTATTTGATTATTTTTCCAATAGCATCTTTGTTTATTTTGTGGTGGCTGCCAATGGTAAAATCTCTTTTTATTTTGACTTCAATTTTCTTTTCTATTATTATTCACCAAATTAGTCGTGTGTTTATGCGGCCAAAAAGTACGTCGGCGCATCATTAACTTTTAACTTCTTAGTATGTCAGATTCTCTCGATAAGCTCATGTATTCATTTGTAATGGAGGACGTTTTGAAGGGACTTTTTATTTATGTACCACCAGGATATGTGGCTTGTGTCTATGATCTTGGTCGAGGAGTACTCAAAAAAGTTTTGACTCCGGGGCTTCACTTCAAGATTCCATTTTGGCAAAAGGCAAAATTATTCAATACTCAGACACTCGAATATAGTATTAGCCGTGAATTCAATCCACAAAATGAAAAAGCACTTGGAGATATCCCAACTGCTGCAGTTACTGCTGACGGAAAACGTATTGGGGTTGAGGGAACTATTTTGCTTCGACTTGATATTCATCAAATTCCATCACTCTGGCAAACTATTGGTGAAGACTTTGTTGCAAAAATTATTCGTCCTACGGTTCGTAGTCGTATGCGTATGGTTGCAGGACGTTTTTCTCAGTCAGATTTGGTGGGGCCAAAGCGTGATGAGGTTGAGCTTGAACTCAAAAATGAACTTGAAAGAATATTTTATCCTCGCGGAATTTTTGTAGAAAATGTATTGCTTTCGGAGATTGGAAATATTCAGGAGTATTCACGAACGGCATCAGAGTAAGATTGCGAGTGAGGAAGCCAAAAACTTCCTCATTTTTTATTTCACTTTTTGTATTACTCTATGAAAAAAATAAAAGAGATTTTGAAAAATATTGGTCCTGGATTTATCACAGGAGCATCAGATGATGATCCATCAGGCATTACTACTTACTCACAGACAGGAGCACAGTTTGGTTTTTCTCAGCTTTGGACAGCATTGTTTTCATTTCCTTTTATGATGTTTGTTCAGGAAATGTGTGGACGAATTGGACTTGTCAGTGGAAATGGACTTTCTGCGGTGATTCGTAAACATTATAGTAAAAAACTGTTGGTATTTTGTGTGACACTTCTTGTTGTAGCAAATACTATTAATTTGGGAGCTGATCTTGGTGCAATGGCTTCGGCCTTACAATTGTTAATTCCAGTTTCTTTTCCTATTTTGCTTTTGCTTTTGACTGCTTTTACACTTGCTCTTGAAGTGTTTGTTTCCTATAAAGTCTATGTAAAATATTTGAAATATTTTGCTTTATCGCTTCTTGCGTACATTATTACTTTATTTTTTATTAAACAAGATTGGAATGCGATTGTACTTGCAACATTTGTTCCACATATAAATTTTACAAAAGAATATTTGCTCAATATTGTGGCGATTTTGGGAACTACCATTTCACCTTATTTATTTTTTTGGCAAAGTGACGAAGAAGTGGAAGAAGAGATTGTAGAACATAAGATCAAGGGATTTGGGATTGGCAAACCACATATTGGTGAGCGGGATATAAAAAATATGCGTTTTGATACGGTGTTTGGAATGTTTTTTTCAAATTTGATCATGTTTTTTATCATAGCAACAGCTGGTTCGACTTTGTTTGCTCATGGAATTACAAATATTAATACGGCTGCTGATGCTGCCGAAGCTTTGCGTCCACTGGCAGGGAATTTTACATTCATTTTGTTTACACTTGGAATTATTGGAACAGGACTTTTGGCAGTACCGGTGTTGGCAGGATCGGCGTCTTATGCGGTTTCCGAAGCATTCAATTGGAAAGAGGGTTTATATCGCAAATTTTCACAGGCGCATGGGTTTTATGGGGTGATTACTATTGCCACTATTGTTGGACTTTTGGTTAATTTTATTGGTGTTCCTCCCTTCAAAATGTTGTATTATACTGCCGTAGTCAATGGTCTTTTGGCCCCACCGCTGCTTTTTGTGATTTTGCGTGTAGCAAATAATAAAAAGATTCTTGGTAAATATACGAATTCTATCTGGAGTAATATTTTTGGTGGGGCGATTGCAATAATTATGAGTATTGCTGGAATTGCTCTTTTGTATCAAATATTCGTATAATTTTGCTAAAAATAAACAAAAAAGAGTCTTTTAAAGGGGCTCTTTTTTTGTGGATAACTTTATTGTTGCGAGATTTGACAGCCTTTCAAGAGAATGGTATATTATCACTCATAAGCATTGAGTGATAAATATGGAATCTCGCCAAGCACAAATTTTGAAGCTCGTGATCGAGGAATATATCCGAACGGCCGAACCCATTGGTTCTGGTCAGATTGAGGCTATGGGTGTGCTTGATGTCAGTGCTCCTACGATTCGCAATGAGCTTCGTGAACTTGAAGAAACAGGCTATTTGACCCATCCACATACTTCTGCAGGAAGAATTCCGACAGAAATGGGATATGAATATTATTTGACCCATCTTGTAGAAAAAAATCTTCCTTCAAAAAAAATGCAAGAAGAAATTGTAGCGCTGCATGCGACTGATGAGGGAGAACAACAAATGAAAAATATTGCAAAATATATTGCAGAGCTTGCTGGGGGAGCAGTGATTGTTGCCTTTGACCCACACCGTATTTATTATACTGGTATTTCCTATTTGTTTTCTGCCCCAGAGTTTCAAAATGTAGCACACACGATCAAGGTGTCATCGCTCTTTGATCACTGTGAACAGCATATTCAAGAATTTTTTGATGCTATGGATGAAAAACAACTGCGTGTATTTGTTGGAGGACGAAACCCAATGGGATCAGTATGTAGTACTGTTGCATTTCGCTCTGGAGAAAATATTTTTGCCTTTGTTGGACCTATGCGAATGAACTATTCAAAAAATATTGCACTTTTAGAATTTATACAAACTTTGTTTTAATAAAAAAATATGACTGACGAAAACACAAATACAAATGATGATTTTCAAGAAGAAGTGAAAGAAAATGCGACAGAGGATTGTAAAAATTGTGGAGAATATAAAATGGGTTGGCAGCGCGCCCAAGCAGATTATCAAAATCTTGTGCGTGAAACTGCCAAACAAAAAGGTGAGTGGATGCAAATGATCAAAGGAAATATTTTGGAAGATTTTATTCCAGTCTACGATAATTTCAAAAAGGCATTTGCGCATGAGGCAACAGACCCAAAGCAATTTGAAAATTGGAAAAAGGGGATTGAATATATCATGAAGCAGTTTGGAGATATTATCAAACAAAATGGTGTTGAAGAAATAAAAACAGTGGGTGAAATGTTTGATGCTCGTGTTCACGAAATTGTTGCAGAAGAAGAAAGTGAAACAGCAAAAGAACATGGAATTATCCGCGAAGTAGAAAGTGGATACAAATCTGCGGAAAAAGTTTTGAAGGTGGCAAAAGTCATTGTTGCCAAATCAAAAGAATAATAATGCGTTTAATTTTAATTTTATTCATATGTCGATCATAAAATGGACACCATCATGGGACCCATTCCAAGAAATGGAAGACATGATGAAAAATGTGATGCCTGTCTCAAATAACGGGCAAATGCAAAAAGGATTTATCCCAGCGCTTGATGTCTACGAGACAAAAGACGCGGTGGTGGTAGAAACGCCACTTGCCGGAGTCGATCCAAAAGACGTGAGTGTGAGTGTCGAAAAAGGTGTACTCACTATCTCGGGTGAGAGTAAAAAAGAACACGAAGTCGAAGAAAAAAATTATTATCGCAAAGAAGTACGTAGTGGAACATTTTATCGTCAAGTACCACTTCCAGTAGCAGTTGACGAAGACAATGTCCTTGCAAGTTTTGAAGACGGAATACTTAAAATCAACTGTCCAAAACGCAGTGAGGTAAAAGCAAAGAAAATTAACATTCAAATTAACAAAAAGTAAAATTCATTTTTCAGTCCACTGATTGTTCCTTGATCTGTACAATCGGGGAGCAATCAATTCCTGAGAAATGAAGAGCGTTTATTTAATACATTATTATATATTTATATATGCCAAAAATACTTGGAATCGATCTCGGAACAACAAACTCATGTATGGCCATTGTCGAAGGTGGTCAGCCAAAAGTTCTTGAAAATAAAGAAGGTCATCGCACGACTCCTTCTATTATCGCAACTTCAAAAACAGGGGAACGTCTCGTTGGACAACTTGCCAAGCGCCAAGCAGTAACCAATCCAAAAAATACATTGTATTCGATCAAACGTCTTATCGGACGCCGTCCAGGAGACAAAGAAGTTGGCATGGTCAAAGAGCATGCACCGTATGAAGTGACAGAAGAAGGCGACAAAATCAAAGTAAAAATGGGTGACAAAGCATACACCCCACCAGAAATTTCTGCAATGGTTTTGCAAAAACTCAAAGCCGATGCAGAAGAAAAAACTGGTGAAAAAATTACTCAGGCGGTGATCACTGTGCCTGCGTACTTTGACGATGCACAGCGCCAAGCTACCAAAGACGCCGGAGAAATCGCAGGACTTGAAGTGCTTCGTATTATCAACGAACCAACTGCTGCTGCCTTTGCCTATGGTTTTGACAAAAAAAATGATCAAAAAATCGTGGTATATGATCTTGGTGGAGGAACTTTTGACGTATCTGTCCTTGAAATATCACATGATGGTGAACAATCAACAGTAGAAGTACTTGCAACCAATGGTGATACACATCTTGGAGGAGACGACTTTGATGCAAAAATTATTGAATGGATTCTCAATGAATTCAAAAAAACAGAAGGCATGGATCTTTCAAAAGATTCACTTTCACTCCAACGCGTGAAAGATGCTGCTGAAAAAGCAAAGATCGAACTCTCAAGTACTCCAGAGGTTGAAATCAACGAACCATTTATTACATCAACTGCCGAAGGTCCAAAGCACCTCAACATGAAACTCTCTCGTGCCAAACTCGAAGAGCTCGTTGGGGAACTTGTAGAAAAAACAATGGGACCAGTGAAACAAGCCCTCACAGATGCAAAACTTGATAAAAATGGTATCAACGAAATCGTCATGGTTGGTGGTATGACTCGTATGCCACTCGTGGTGAAAAAAGTGGAAGAATTTTTTGGCAAAAAAGCCAACATGACAGTAAATCCAGACGAAGTTGTGGCTGTTGGTGCTGCGATTCAAGCCGGACAGCTTCAGGGAGATCTTGGAAAAGAAATTTTGCTGCTTGATGTGACTCCACTTTCACTTGGTATTGAAACCATGGGAGGCGTGATGACAAAACTTATTGAAAAAAATACTACTATTCCAACAAGTAAGTCACAAGTCTTTTCAACGGCAGCAGACAGTCAGCCAAGTGTAGAGATCCACGTGCTTCAGGGTGAACGCCAAATGGCAACTGACAACAAAGCACTCGGACGATTTATGCTTGATGGCATCCCACCAGCTCCACGCGGTGTGCCACAGATCGAAGTGAAATTTGATATCGATGCAAACGGAATCTTGCATGTATCTGCAAAAGATAAAGGAACTGGCAAAGAACAGTCTATCCGTATTGAAGCATCTTCAGGTTTATCAAAAGAAGAAATTGAAAAAATGAAAAAAGATGCCGAGATGCATGCAGCTGACGATCAAAAGAAACGTGATATGATCGATGCACGCAATACTGCGGATACCATGATCTACACCACAGAAAAAATGATGAAAGATGTGGAAGAAAAGAAAATCGAAGTGACTGACGAAGAAAAACAAAAAGTAAATGACGCACTTGCAAAAGTGAAAGAGCTCAAAGACAAAGAAGATGTTGAAGCGCTCAAAAAAGCCGCTGACGAACTCACAAACGCTGCGCAGGCTGTGGGTGCAAAAATGTACCAACAAGAGCAAGCCAAAGCGGCTCCTGGAACAGAAGCTCCACCACAAGGTGACCAAACCAAAAAAGAAGATGGTCCTATTGAAGGGGAAGTCGTCGACGAGAATAAATAAAGCATGATATAATGAAAATCCCGGTTGGTTGTTTGATTCGACTGGCCGGGATTTCTCATGAAAATGTATTTTTTGAGGGGGCGGGGAAAGTGAGACGTTTATGACGGAACAACAGAAAGAACGATTTCGAGTTCTTCTGATGTGGATCGCACTGTTGGTGATCCTGGCGCCGGTGGACCTCAATCCACTGCTGTTCTGGGATAGCTACCGACATGCGATCAACGGAGTCCTGAACAACTATCCGCGGCTCTTCATGCTGGTCTGGCTCGCCGCCTTCATTGGTGGGCGCTGGCTTGTCGAGTTGCACTACGAAAGGAGGCCCCACCTCCAAACGGAATGACATCAAACCTCGTTCCGCCCCCTCTAAGAACATATGTATATAAAATCTTTCTATGGAACAAAATAATCAGCAACAAATTCAAATAAAGGCAAAAGACGAAGTGCTCGAAGGAAAATATGCTAATATGGCACAAGTAATTCATAATAAAGAAGAATTTGTGTTAGATTTTATGACAGCATTTCTTCCTTCAGGGACTCTTAATGCTCGTGTTATAATGAGTCCTGGGCATTTCAAGCGTATGATTCGTGCAATGCAAGAAAATCTTGCAAAATATGAGTCTCAGTATGGTCAGATTCAAGAATCCAACCAACCTAACACTAGTTTTGGTTGGCCTATAAAATAATAAATATATGGAGAACGTAAACCTAAATTATATTCATGTATGCGATACGGCATTCTTTTCTGAAATGGGGAAGTTAAATATCATAGGTATTTTCAAAAAAATATTTGCTAAAAAATGTCCTGCTACTCACCCTATTTTTTCTGTGGTAGCAAGTTTTTTTATTACCGGGCTAGAGGGAAATATAAAGAAAAAAATAGCTTTATTTGACGAAGGTAACAACCAAATTGGAGATTGTGTTGAATTCAATTTAGATATTTCTAAAAAACAGGATGAGATAAACTCAGTTTCTACTTTTGCAAATATGACTTTTCCAAAGTTTGGCAAATATAACATAAAGGTATTTTTAAATGATAACTTAGTGGCAGCCTGTCCAATAGAGGTTGTTTCTCAATAAACTGGGTATGTCACAGACCAAAGGAAAAAAGGGAAAAACTAAAAGTAACTCTCCTACAAAAACAGGAAATGGCGGTATAAAAGAAGATCGTATTATTGATTTTGATGAGGGGAAAGTTAAAATGACAATAAAAACTCTTATATGGATAGTTGGAAGTTGTCTAACTATTGGATTTTTTGCAGGTAAATATTTTGAAAAAATTATGAATAATATAGAACGTACCTCCGCGGAAACATCCCGTCTTGAACCAAAAGATATTATTCAAATAGAAAAAATTCAAGTAACTTCAACTCCTTTAGATAATATAACTATTCCAAAAGAAGTAACGACTAAATAATTATGTCAAAAGACTACTACAAAATACTCGGCGTTGAAAAAGGTGCCTCTGACGATGAAATCAAAAAAGCATTTCGTAAACTCGCGCACAAATACCATCCTGACAAACAAGGAGGGGACGAAGCAAAGTTCAAAGAAGTGAACGAGGCCTACCAAGTGGTCGGGGATAAAGAAAAACGTGCCAAGTACGATCAATTTGGTTCTGATTTTGAGTCTCAGGGCGGCTTTGGCGGTGGCATGGGCTGGGACGACTTTATGCGAGGCGCTCGTGGCGGAAATGGCGGATTTGAGTTCAACTTTGGTGGCATGGACTTTGGTGACATGTTTGGAGATATGTTTGGCGGTGGCGGACGAAGACAAAGACAAGCTCGGGGAAATGACTTGCAAGTTTCTATACAGCTTGAATTTCGCGAAGCTATTTTTGGTGTAGAAAAAGAAATTAATCTCTCAAAAAACAATGCCTGCGATGTCTGTAGTGGAAGCGGCGCAGAACCAGGAAGTAAAACCATTACTTGCGGCGAATGTAATGGACGAGGACAAGTGATCCGTGTGCAGCAGACGATCCTTGGCAACATGCAAACCGCGACAACTTGCTATATGTGTCATGGTTCTGGAAGTATGCCAGAAAAATCTTGTAAGCACTGTGGTGGAAAAGGAGTAGTAAAGGGTGATTCAAAATATAATGTGAAGATTCCAGCGGGAATTTATGATGGTGCATCGATTCGTCTCCAAGGAAAAGGAGAAAGTGCAGGACCAGGAACAACGCCAGGGGATTTGTATGTAGTGGTGCGAGTAAAAGCCGACAAACATTTTGAACGCGAGAACGAACATATTTTTACCAGTATTACCGTTAATTTTCCGCAGGCAGTTTTGGGTGATACGATTGAAATTGAAACACTCGATGGAAAGAAAAAAATTGTGGTACCAGAAGGGACTGCCTCGGGGCAACAAATTCGCCTCAAGGGCCTGGGTGTACCACATCTGAATGGCAGTGGTCGAGGTGATCACTATGTGCAGGTGATTGTAGATGTGCCAAAAAAAGTAAGTCGCGCTGCCAAAAAACTTCTTGAAGAACTCAAAAAAGAGTTACACTAAATCATTTTTCTCAAATAAAAAACCTCTCATAATTGAGAAGTTTTTTTTATTGGAGTACTGCTACTTGCAGTTGTTTGACATCTTTTTCCAAAATTTCAATTCGTGTTTCCTGTCTATCTGATCGATGTTTATTGGCTGCTTGTTCTGCTGTCATTGTTTCTAGTAATTTGATCATGTAGTCTTCTTTTTCGATTACGTGATTGATTTTTATTTCTACTGAATCTACCCGAGTTTCTAAATTCCCAATATGTTCTCCATGATTTATTTGGCCTATGAGTAATGTATCAAGTAATTTTTCATGTTTTTCGAATATATTGCCATGTTTTTCAAGAGTATCATTTACTTTTTTAAGGTTTTCATTAATACTATCCAATGTTTTATTGAGTTTATCATCCCCCATATGATATACATTTAAGAACGAACATTCTTAGTATAACTCAAAAACTTTTACCTGTCAATTCTCGCTGTATCAAGATTAAAACACTTCAAAGTGAATTGCTTTTGCCTCAATAGAATTTTTGATCAAAATTTCTCGTACATCTTTGATCATCGCTGCGCTTCCACAAATATAAAATTTTTGACTATTGAGATGTTCCAAAATATGCTCTGTGACTCGTCCACGAAGACCTGACCATGTGTCAGGGTTTGTTGGCTGGGAGAGAGTCACGTCGTAAGTAAAGTTTGAATATTTTGCTTGGAGCTCTTCAAGTCGCTCTATCCAAAAGAGATCTTCTTCAGTTCGTACACCAAAAAGGATTTGCATTTCTGAATGATTATTTTTATTTTCTAGTTCATCTCGAACGATGGCAAGAAGTGGGGCAATGCCAGTGCCCGTTCCAATAAAAGAAAGGGAACCCGTATTTTCTTTGTGGACAAAGAGTCCTCGGGGTCCTTGAAAATTCAAAGTATCGTTTTCATTCATTTTGAGTACATACTGACAACCCACACCATCGTCATGGATTTTGATACAAAATTCAATGAAATCATCGCTTGGAATTGAAGAAAGTGAATAGGCAAGGCGTTTGATATTCTCTTCTTGTGGAATAAGAAATTGTACAAATTGACCTGCAATATAATCAAACCCACTTGGTTTTTCAAATTGGCATTCAAAAACGTCTTTGGTAAGTTGTTTTTTTGCTCTTATTTTAGCGGAATATTGCTGGACTTCCATAGGACAAAGATATTGACAAAATTCTATAAATACTATATCATACTCTATAAGTATGAATTTGAGTATACTATGTTTTTGATTAATAAACAAGTAGATTACGCCGTGCAATTTTTGCTCGCTTTAGCGGCTCTTCAGAAAGAAGAGTCTTTGAGTTTGCGTATTTTCTCACAAAATCGTAACATATCGTTTCTTTTTTTGCAAAAAATAGCCCGTTCTCTCAAATCGGCTGGATTTATTGATGCTTCAAAAGGTTCTCGTGGTGGATATTTTTTGAAAGTTAACCCAGAACAAATTACACTCAAAAATGTTGTTGAAGCACTTGAAGGAAAGTATAGTGCCGTTGCTTGTATGAAAGATGTGCACGATTGTCCTGTAACACAAATTTGTTTATCCAAAAATGTTTTGTATCAAGTACAAAGTGATATTTTGCGTGTGTTAGAAACACATACTTTATCTTCTATGTCCAAAATATAATATGTTTCCTGTAATTCCAAAAACAAAAAAACAAATTTATCTTGATCATGCTGCTGCGACCCCCGTGGATTCGCGTGTTCGTTATGCCATGCAAGAATATTTTTTGAATACATTTGCAAATGCTTCAAGTTTGCATTCACTCGGAGTATCTGCGCGAAATGCAGTAGAGAGTGCTCGAAAAAAAATTGCAGATATTTTATTTTCCCAGCCGAATACTATTATATTTACAACGGGTGCAACAGAGTCAAATAACATGGCTATTTTGGGTGTACTCAAAAATACAAAAGAGAAAAAACATATTATTACAAGTCGTATTGAACATGACTCTGTTCTTGGACCTATCGCTCAGCTCAAAAAACAGGGACATGAAGTAACATATCTTGATCTCGATGAAAATGGATTTGTTCGTATTGAAGAG
>JBPOIO010000039.1:0-4078 GCA_052034405.1 Candidatus Magasanikiibacteriota bacterium
AAAATCCGGAACCGTCGACAAGGGATAGGGACCACGATCTCTCTTGGATGAGAAAACGCGCCAAGAGGATAGGGGCCCCTGTTTCTCGACCTTCTGGTGAGGAAGACCGGTGGTCGTGCGGAGAGGATATTGGAATACTATGGCGCAAAGCCCGAAATACAGACCTTGGGCACCAAGCCCATACCGCAACGGGGGGGACTGATCGTTATTTCCAACCACCTTTCCCATCTCGACACCTCGCTCCTGTTGGAGGCCATAGGCCGGAATGACACGATGCGGCTGCTATACAATATGAATTTCAGAGCTTATTCCCGTTATGACGAGGGTGGATTGTTGGTGAACGCCGACGATTGGAAGGCGGGTCTCGATACGATAGTGCAGCACGTAGGATCGGGAGTATCGGTACTGATATTCCCCTCTCGTGATAGGGAGCGGGATGGCAGGGAGATCGAGTTCGGTTTCTTCTTGAGGAAACTGCTTGAAAAATGTGCAACACGGGATACACCACATGTACAGATCACTTCAGCGATGATTAACTCCGATGACATCGCGCCTTTCAGGCCCGACCGACCTTCGGGGATAGCGACCATGACAAGGGTATTGGTTGGATTATCGCTCGGCTCCCCCTTGTCGATAGGAAGAAGGACAGTGAGGATCAAGGCCAGGACAACGAACGCAAATCAGTGGTACAACCTACGCGTCCCCAAAAGCAATGCCGAAAATGATGCCCCAATGGCACAGATGTACCTGAGCCAATTCGAAGACGGAGAGTAGTCCCAGGATCTACAACCAATGGGTCTACCCTACCTGGTCCAGCGGAACGATATTCGCCTCCTTCTCGTTGCGCTTCTTCCACTCCACTCCTCCCGCCTCGAGGCTCTTCTTCGAAACCAGGATACGGTTCGGGATGCCGATGAGGTCCGCGTCCGCCAGCTTCTCGCCCGCCGAAGCGTCGCGGTCATCGAAGAGCACATTGTCTGCGCCAAGCTTCTCGTAGAGCTCCGCGGCCTTCGACAGGACATCAGCATTAGCTCCCAGGACAGTCAGGTGGTACTGGTATGGTGCGACGCTTTCCGGCCACAGTATTCCCCGTTCGTCATGGAATGCCTCGACCAATACGCCCATGACCCGCGAGGGACCGATGCCGTAGCAGCCCATGGGGATCGGCTTCATACTGCCATCTTCTGCCGCGTACGGGAATCCGAACGCGTCCGAGAAGCGAGTCCCGAGCTTAAAGATGTTTCCGACTTCGATAGCCGCTTTCTCCTCGAGGTCGGCACTTCTGCATTCGGGACATTTGCCCGCCAGGTCGTCCATGATCTCCTTGTTGATCGCCACCGCCCCCTTGCGCCCGTAGCCCAGGTCGTGCTCCGCGTTGCACACGTGGATGGTGTCCTCGCCGACTTCCGAGAGGGTCTGGAACTCGTGGCTGTACTTGGAGAACGCTCCTCCGGAAGCGTACGTCAGCAGCGTCCGGCCGTTGCCCAGGCCGAGGCGGTCGTAGACCTTGAAATACGCCTCCTTCGCGATCTCGTAGTAGCGGTCCAGGTCCGCCTGGTCGGCGTGGAAGGAATACATGTCCTTCATGACGAACTCGCGGCCGCGCAGGATGCCCGACTTGGCGCGCGCCTCGTTGCGGAACTTGTTCTGGATCTGGTAGACCGAGACCGGTAAGTCACGGTACGAAACGGCGTGGCCCTGGACCAGCGGCGTCACCACCTCCTCGTGCGTGGGATTGAGCGCAAGCTTGGTTTCGCCATGGCCCAGGAAACGGTACAGCACGTCCATCCCCTGCCGACCCGTGCGCTCGAACGATTCCTCCAACGTCATCGCGCTCATCAATATCTCCTGGCTCCCGATGCGGTCCATCTCCTCCCGCACCACCTGCTCGATCCTGCGCAGGACCCTGAGTCCCAGAGGCAGGTAGTTGTACACACCCGCCATCTGCTTGGAAACGAACCCTGCGCGGGTCAGCAGCTGGGCGTTCGCGCTGTCGGCATCGGCCGGCGCAGTCTTGCTGGTTTTCGTGAACAGTTCGGAGAAACGCATGGGAGTTCGCTTGAGGGAAGGAAAACGGTGCCTAATATACCGCCTATCCTGTAAAGTGCCAGGAGAAGCACCCCTCCCATGCCCGAACTCCCCGAGGTCCAAACCGTCGTCACCGACCTGTCGAAGAAAATCACCGGAAAAACGATACGGAGTGCCGAAGTCCTCTGGCCACGAACCATTTCGAAACCTGCCATCTCCGACTTCGTCGCCGACCTGGAAGGTTCGACGATCAGGCGCGTATCACGCCGCGGAAAGTTCATCGTGATCAGGCTGGACCGGGGCAAGACAACCTCGTACTGGCTGACCCACCTGCGGATGACGGGGCAATTCCACTATATTGTCATCCCCGCGAAGGCGGGGATCCAGAAACACAAAACAAACAAAAAGAATCCTTTGGATACGTCGATTTCTGGATCCTGGATCAGGCCCACCCTCGACTCCGATCGAGGGTCCGAGATGACCGGCATCGACACCTCTCATCTTCGCATCTCCCTCATTTTCACCGACGGTTCGCACCTGCTCTTCACCGACCCGCGCAAATTCGCCCGCATGTACCTGGTGTCCGATCCCGCTCACGTCACGGGGAAGCTCGGCCCGGAACCTCTGGAGATAGGCGTCACAGAGTTCATCGCAGGCCTGCAGCGCTCACGGAAAAGGATCAAGCCCCTTCTCCTAGACCAAACCTTCCTCTCCGGCATCGGCAACATCTACGCAGATGAGTCCCTGCACTCCGCCCTGCTCCACCCCCTCGCTCCTGCACACAAGGTAACGAAACGGAAGGCTGCCAAGCTCCACGCGGGCATCCAGGAAGTCCTAAAGAAAGGAATAAGACTCAACGGCGCCAGTATCGACCGCTTCTATAAGCGCATAAACGGCCAAAGCGGGGGATTCCAGAACGAATTCTCGGTGTATTCCCGAACGGGACTCCCCTGCCTGCGTTGTGGCACCCTGATCAGGAAAACGACCGTCGCCCAGCGCGGAACGCACTACTGTCCGTCGTGCCAGAAACCGGTCTGGTGAAGCTTCCCTTGAACGGGCAAGAAAATATCGTATACTTCCGTGGTCCGTTAGGCAGGACGGGGTCAGTCCCTGCCTGCTACCCATTAGCTTCCGCACCCTTCCCATGGCCAAAGGATCTGCCGTCATCACCTCGTTCTACTGCACGGTCTGCAACAAGCTCAACTACACGCAGCACCGCAACAAGCGTACCCATCCGAAGCTCGAGTTTTCGAAGTTCTGCAACGCCGAGGGCTGCCGCAAGCACACAGCGCACAAGGGCAAGGACGCCAAGTGAGCCTTCGGCCCATGAGCCAAGGTCGAAGACCGTAGGTGAATGGCTGCCGAAGTGCCATCCCGAGCGGAGCGAGGGATCTCTGAGATGGAGTGGATGCAAAAGTGCCATCCTGAACACGAGCGATAGCGAGTGGTTCAGGATCTCTTGAACTATCCGTAACAGCTGCCGAAAGCCTGTCCTGAACTTGATTCAGGATGCCATCCCCGCGAAGACGGGGACCTCGTTGAACGAAAGTAATAAAAGTGTCATCCTGAACGAGCGCAGTAAGATTTAGGACCTCTTTGAAAATAGTGACTTCGAATGCCATCCCGCACACGAACGGTTCGGGCTTTTTTGTGCCCTTTCTACAAGCAAGGTCCCTTGAGGAACACGGAAAAAACGCTATCCTCTCTCCCGACATCCTAATTCTCATCCCCAACACAGATGGACAATGAAACCGTTCCTAGTAATTCCGTAGCACAAGACGGTAATACGGGAACTGCCCCCCTCATCACTCCTCCGACGCGTCGCTGGAAAACCCCCCAGATGATCGGAACGGTTGTCACCCTCGTGATCGTCATCGGCGGAGCGGCGGCATTCCACTACGTCCGTCAGGGCGGAGGGATGTCCTCCGTAGGAACGGATCTCGCGACCAGGCTGCCCGCCAACAGCGTGCTGGTAGCATCTCGGGACCTGGAAGACCCCGACGCCCGCAACCACCTCCCAGACCTGGCCCGCAAGTTCGGCAGCGGGAGC
>JBPOIO010000019.1:0-3223 GCA_052034405.1 Candidatus Magasanikiibacteriota bacterium
AAGGCGGATACCGCAAAAGAACGCGCGCGCCTTAAATTTGAAATTTCAGAGATTGAGAAGCATATCGAAAATTTTTCCACGCGACTCGCACATACGGAATTCCGTAAGAAAGCACCGCCGTCGATCATCGAAAACACCGAGAAACTCCTCGCCGAATCCCGACAAAAACACGAAAGTCTCAAAGCATCCCTCACGGAACTCTCCAAAGGTTGACCGTTACAGCCGCTTCCTCTTCATTAGACCTCTTTCAAAACTAAGAGCCTGTTAAAAAAGCTTCAAATTCAAAGGAATCGGCAGAGCTTTTTCGGTAAAAATTGTTTTTTGCGGATTTCGAACGAAGTGGAAGACAAGAAAAAAATAATTTTTCCCGAAAAAGCGGACTTTCTTAACACGCTCTAAGCTTTCTGCCGAGAAAATTTTTGCCACCCCTCCTTTGCAAGCCTGCCTGCCGCCTGCCTGCCGGTATGCAGGGGAGGCAGGGATGAAGGGACTGGAAATGAGTTTTGAAAGAGGTCTATTGTCTATCATTCCCTGTTCATTGCTCATTGCTCATTGTTCATTGCTCACATTGTTCATTGCTCATTGCTCATTGTCGTATGATCTACGCTCTCGTTCGCGGATGGCTCGCCGGTATGGCGGCAGTCTTTATAGAAATCCTGCTGAGCGCCACATTTCTTGCGTCAAATGTTTCGTCTCGATTTTTCTTGGGACAAACGGGAGACACCGCATTCCTTCCGATTGCCATCGTTGCACTCATTGAGGAAGGTATGAAGTTTTTCGTTCTTCGAGGGATCAGTTCTGAAACAGTTCCTTTCTTTCGAAATGCCGCCTTCAAAGGACTTCTCGTAGGCGCCGGCTTTGCTCTTTTTGAGGTCGGCATCAAAATACTCTTCCGAGGAGAGGCGGAAACATTCCCTCTTCCGGGAGCACTGAGCGGAAGCGTACTCCACATCATAACCGGCGGAATACTCGGGATCGCCTGGCTCCTCTCCGCAAAGAAAAAGTGTTCTTTTGTCTTCTTCGGCCTCTTTTTCCTCGCAACGCTCCTCCACATCCTGTACAACCTCCTCCTCTCCCCCGTACTCTTCGAATATTTCTCGTAACAAGGCGTCTTGCGGAGATAGACTCTTTTCGGTATACTTCTTCTATCATTTAATCCGATAATTTCGGGCAGAGACAATCGTATGACAAAACAAAAACAATCATTTTTCGAGCGATTGACCGGCGCGCGAAGTATCGATGAGCCAACATCGCAGGTCCCTATTTTTGAAGAGTCTTCCGAAGAAACCGTTGAAACATTTCAACCTCAACAGTCATTTACTCCGCACCATTCGGTGATGCCGGAAATGCCACGATGGGAAGGAACCGTCCAACAGGAAGAGTCCGCTCAAGCGGAAGATGCCGAGGGGCAACTCACGATCGATGTCTACCAGACGGATGAGGCGATTGTCATCAAGTCGACTATTGCCGGCGTAAAACCGGAAGATCTCGATGTCGCCATCAACAATGATATGGTCACCATAAAGGGCGAAAGAAAAAACGAAGAGGTTGTTTCCGAAGGAAGTTACTACTATCAAGAGTGCTACTGGGGTTCGTTTTCTCGATCTATTCTTCTTCCGGTTGATATTATCGCGGACAAGTCCGAGGCATCCCTCAAGAACGGCATTCTCACCATTCGTCTTCCAAAGGCGGACACAACTCGAATCAAGCGAATTCAAGTTCGGGGGTTCTGATATTCTCATACGATTCAAACACCTCCCTTAAGAAACCGGCTTGTTTTTGGACAAGCCGGATTTCTCTCTCTGTCTTCCCTCTCATGATATTCCTCAATATTTTTCTATGAAACTCCGGAAGCGACATTTGAGAATATCGTTCCTTTTTCTGGCACTTGTCTTCGGCATTCGCGCCTTTCCAGAAACCACTCAGAGTGCCGAAGGGAATCGAGTATCCGTTTCTTCCATCCCGGAATCATTGTCGCTTTTGTGGGAAAACGGAGGGGAAACCCTTTCCGGAGAAAATCTATCAACATGGTTTATCCTCACGGAGACAACGGGATTTCAAAAACATACCCAAACAGAAGTGCTTTCTCCGGGGTACTGCCCCTTGTCACTCTTTTTTTGTGACGCTTTCCTTTCAACAACGGCGCGATATTCAATCAAATCGACATCGTCATTTTCACTCAACGAAGTCGTCGTGAGAAACGCCCTCGAAGATCTTCGATCGCGTTCCCGAAAAGAACCGATCAATGCACTCTTCACGGTCGCTGAAAACGGATCTGTCTCTGCCTTTGCACCAAGTCGAGAAGGATCCGAGATAGCCACGGAACGTAGCCTCGAAAGCATACGAAATGCCATCTCTACCTCTCGAGAGAGAGTCGTAGTCGTCCACCTTCCGGAAACAATACTCCCACCAGCGGTCGCGTCAACGGATGCGAATCGTCTCGGCATCACGCAGTTCCTTGGAGAAGGGCGCACCAACTTTTCAGGATCCCCGCGAAATCGGATTTTCAATATCAAACGCGCCATCGAACAATTCCAAGGGATACTTATAGCGCCCGGAGAAGAGTTCTCTTTCGTGGAACATCTGGGCGAAGTGGATGGTGACCATGGATATCTCCCTGAACTCGTCATCAAACGCGGAGAGACTCTCCCGGAGTTCGGCGGCGGCATTTGCCAGGTTTCAACAACACTCTTCCGCGCAGCACTCAATACTGGGCAAGAAATTACCGAGCGCCGGAATCATGCTTACCCGGTCCAGTACTACAAGCCCTACGGTATGGACGCCACGATCTATATCCCCAAACCCGATTTCAGGTTCCGAAACAATACGCCGGCACACATTCTCCTCCAGGTCGCTATCGAATCCGAGAAAGAGCTCGTCTTCCGTCTCTACGGAACACATGACGGACGATCCGTCTCCATTGATGGTCCACATATCACCGCAAGGACTCCGGACGGCGGTATGAAAACCGTCTTTACACAAAAAGTCCTCGCCGCAAACGGCTCCACTCTCATCGAAGATACGTTCAAAAGCTCCTACGAGTCCGCGAGTAAATATCCTCACCCCGGCGAAGAAAAACTCACGCAAAAACCAAAAAACTGGTCAGAGAAACAATGGGAAGCCTATACAAAAACCGGCGCCCTGCCGCGTTGACGGACTCTCCATTCTTTGATAAGATCCGAATACTTCTCCCGCATTCTGGGGATTTGTTTGTTTGTCTCGA
>JBPOIO010000001.1:0-64749 GCA_052034405.1 Candidatus Magasanikiibacteriota bacterium
GGGGGCCGGGCCCGGCCCCGGGTGCCGCGGGGGTTGCCCCCCCAACGGGCCAAAATGGCCTTGGTTGGCGCGGTGGGGGGGGGGGGGGGGGGGGGGGGCCGGATCGGCGTTGGGCGCCGCAGCCGGCCGGTTCCGGATCACCTCGGTCACGGGGCCCGGGGTGTGGGTGGGCGCCGCGGCGGGGGCGGCCGGCGTCTGGACGACGACGGGGGCCACGACCACGGCGGGGGGCGGGGGCTGGATGCCGAGGTCGGCCACCGACGGCACCGGCTCGGTGATCGTCTCCGCGGCGGGGGCGGGCGGGGCGGCGGAGGTGGGGGCGTTGTCCTCGTCCGTGGCGCGGAGCGCGGCCAAGAGGGCCGCGTTCTCCTCGGCCGACGGGCCACGCTCCGCGGCGGGGGCGTCGGTCTCGGTCACGGGGGCCGGCGTGGGCGCCGTGACGGTCTCGACCTCGGGGGCCGGGGCCGGCGCGGGGGCGGGCGCCGCCTCGTATGCCGGGAGGGCGGAGCCCTCCGGCAACAAGACGAGATCGCCGGCGCAGCCGGCACACACCGTGGTATCATTCGCCTGGGTCCGGAGGGCCGCGGGGCAGCCCATGTTCATGCAGGTTTTCACTGGGATTTTCCTCTCATCAAGGGGTTGATTGGGCTCCCGGAATTGGGGCCCTGTCTAGGACAAGGGCACCCAACACGGGGCCCGGGGAACGCGAAGAGGCATCATATATATAATACTTCTTCGCGTTCCCCTTCCCTTTTGAGAAGAGTTTTTTTGTTTACCTAACATCAATTGTAAAGGACATCTACCGAGCTGGATTTGTGGTATTTCGCTTGTTACAGCAAAATACTCAGCTACCATGCTCAGCTGAGAGAAAAAATATTCTTCTCTTAGCTGGACCAAGTAACTACAGAGTAACCACTTTCCATTCTTTTTAAAGAACAGCGAACTATATCATATTTCAAGGATCTTGTCAAGACACCTCGGTGGACAAAAAAAGACGCCCCAGCTTGGGACGTCTCTTTTTTTCTTTTTTAGGAAGCGGCGGACATTCTGTCTATTTTGTCAAAAGCATCTTCCATACGTACATCTTCGATGACTTTATCCAAAAATCTTTTTATAGATCGCTCTTCAAAGTGTTCCAAATCTGCTGGCAGATCACGAGTATTGGTCCACTCTCCACTATTTATCGCCTGGATATCGTCTTTGCTTATTCCCACTATATGTGGACGAAGTTCACGCTGAATCTTCCAAGCCGTTGTATGTTTGCTTGCCATTCCCTCTTGAAAGGTTTTGCTGGCTATTGCTTGTTGCTGTCGCATTTCTGAAAGCATGGGACCCAATTTTTCCTGAACCTTTGGATCATTCATGTTGAGTTTGAAATGTTCTTGGATAAATCGCTCAAGTCCGTTATCTTTATACAAAGCATCGCGATGCTCAAGAATATATCCATAGTTGCGAAGCATTTGAACTTGTTCTGGAGCATCTCCAAAACGATGTTCGGCTTCTGAGGTCTGCAAATATTCTGTCGAGTCTTCAAATGTCTTGAAGTGTTTTGGCTGATCGTAAATTTCTACTTGTGATTTTGCTGGATCCTCTTGAAATGGATCTTCTAGAGTAGCTTTTACAGGAGGTTTTTCAATTGGAGCAGCGCCACCTGTTTTTGAGAGTGGTTCTACATGACCAGCTTCATTGCGAACAAAGTATTGACCAGATTTTTGAAGAGATCCTGTTTTTTCGATGCTATTCAAATCACTTTCAGACAAATGATAATCTTGCATTGCCGCAGCACGATCACTATATGATACTTCACCAGCATGCGCACCAGCTGATGCAGCAAAAGTTTGTGATGCATACTCGGCACGAGTCATAGGCTCCCAAGAACCTACACCCGTATCTGGATCTACATGCAAACGCATATATTCTGTGCGGAAACGATTTCCCACGTTTGCTCCAGTATCTACTTTGCGCCATGCGACATCTCCATCTTGAAGTTCACGATTTGGAAGGTTCCATTTTTCTACCACGTTATGTCCCTTGTTATCCATGAACAGTCCGGTCACTTCTGGTTTTTTGAAGAGAATCAAATCTTTTTCAATAGTCTCGGGTGTAGTGTTCAGGTTAAAGTCATCCATATGGAGATTGCCCGAACCAAGTGATGCTATTCTTTGTCGTATACGATCAAGATCTTCATCGCTATTAAATGGTTTTTCTGGAGCTTTTGTTTCGTGGTGAGCATAGGCACGTGGAGCATGATGCGATACAAAACGTTCATCTACTACTTGAAGGTGTGGCCCTTTGTTGTCAAAGACCACTTCAATTTTTGCTCCTGGCTGCAATGTTTTGGTATAGAGCCAATCACCATTTCCTTTTGGAATACGAACACCAAATTTTTCTACTTCTTCTACACGCCATCGATGAAGAATGTCTTTGTTTACAAAATTTTCAAGACGATCGCCAGAAAGTCTCATGGCATTGCCTTTGGCAAGAGAAGAACGAAGCCAATCACTGTGATTTTCACGGATAGATCCCAAAATACGAGGACCAACTTCGCTGTCACCTTGAAAATGATTGGCAGCATTGAGAAGTCCGTCACCACGACCAACAGTGAATGAAGGATTTGCTACATTTGAGGTTTCGATTGGAGGCAACTGTGGAGGGCCTTGGTCAATATATCCAAGATTCCCTGAAGCAGATCCCCCACCCGCGGCAATGAGCGATGGATTCTGTGGACCTGGGTCTGTACCATTTGCATTCGCAGAAGTTTCTTTATTTGCATTTGCTGGATAAAAATCATCTGGAAAAAGTGCATGACGAAGTCCATCAATACCCATACCAACTCCGGCACCAATACCACCGGCAATAACACCCGTCTTGATACCCGCAATGGCTTTGTCACCCAAACTTGCAATACGCTGCGCTTCAAAAATAAGTTCTTCGGCCTGACGACGACTGTTTTCATCACCTTTTTCAAGAAGAAGTCTGGCTTTGGTCAAAAGTTTTCGTTGACCTGCTTCTATTACACGACCTTCATTTTGTGCAGCTTCCATACCTTTCATACCCGCAATGATTCCAAATCGAGTGGCTGCACGACGTGCGGTCGAATCAATAAATTCTGTTCCCATGTTGAATCCAGTACGTGGCAAAAATGATGCCAAGGTGAAACCAACCGCACCATTCCAAAGTGCTGCTGCAGCAGTACCTTTCCAAAAGTCTGCTTTGTTTGCAGAGTACAAACTTCGTTTTTCTCCAGAAACACCTTCGGCACCACGAGTAACACGGTCCCAAGCATTTCGGAAAAATGAACTTTTGTTGCTTTGAAGACGAACAGCTTTGGAATAGGCAGTCGAAGGGTTATTTTCGTCGTGAATCAAAAGCGCACGTTCAAGACGCATTTCGGTGAGGTATTCTTCCATTTTTTCTGCTTGTGGAAGAAGTACTGCCATATCTTCTTTTGACATGTTTTTGACGTGGTCAAACATTTTCAAATATTGTGCCTGTTCGTGTTGAATACGTGTATCCAAAGATTTTGCATGAACAAGTCCCTCTGTACCACCTTCTACATTGTGTTCCAAAATAGCTTCAAGAACAGAAAGCATACGCTCTTCCCCCACATGTCTTTCTTTTGTCAAAAATCCATCTTTGATACGGGCATAGACCTGTTCTTTTATATGATCTCGTTTTTCCATTTTTTGCTCAAATTTTGATCGGTCAGAAATTCTTTGAGCAATAGTTGAAAAAATACCTACAGTCGCAGCGGTCGCACGAGCACTAATAGAAGTTTGTGCCCACTTATTGAGAGCAAGAATTGCTGTAGATGTTGCAGCACCTGTCAAAATACCAACTTTACTATTGGACCAAGTTTTTTCAATCCATTTTTGAATTTTTCCTTTTTTCTTTGAAGCACCATGTCCGCCATGACCTCCATGGCCACCGTGATCACCATGTGCACCATGACCTTCTTCTTTTTCTGACATCAATTCACGAAGTTCTTCGTCACACTCAATCATACCTTGCAGATCGCGTGCCACCATCTGGTCAATAACATTGTGCAAAACAAGCCATCCTTCGGATCGCCACTGCTCTTCAAAGGCAGCAAAACTTGTAAATCCACGAGCCATTACACGCTCCGTGAGAGCTGCTTTTTGTTCGGGATTCAAGTGTGAAAACAAATTTTGCATTTCGGCTTCGACATCTCGCATGAGGCGTTCACCAAGTTCAAATTGTTCAAAAGAAGCGCGTGCAAATCGTTCGTGAATGGCACTCAGACGCTCTCTACCCAAGACTTCAAATGCATACTCGAGAGTCTGGTATTTTGGTGCTTCGTTTTCAAGCTTTTGAACATGTGCTTTTTTTGTTTCGGCTTCGGCTGCAGCTTGCTGCGAGGCTATCTCTTCTGCGGCCAATGCTGCCGCTACCTCTGCAGCAACACGAGTAGCTTCAATTTGCTCGGGTGTTGAAGAAGCAAGAGGTGGAACATCTGCAGTATTTGAATCACTCGAAGTTGCCAATAACTCTGGACCCGGAACAGCATCCAAAGAAGTATCTCCACTATCCATATCTGAAGCAGCAGGAACAAATTCTTCTACTTCTTCACTTTCTACAAAAGTATTTTCTTCTTTTCCCCAAAGACGTAATTTCAATCTTTTAAATTGAGATGCAAAAATCTTTTCTTCACGAGATCGAGATACAAAACCCGACAAATCTTGTTTGAGTTGTTGAACGACAACAAATCTTTCTTTCAAGTTTACACGAAGAACTCGAAGTGGTGTTTTACCACCATTGTGTCCACTTGATGCAAGATTTTGTCCAACTTTCAAGGTCAAATCACCAGCATGAAGAGGTGGACGATTTTCAATAAGTTGTTCTGTCACGCTTGCTCCAGCTGGAAGCTCTTTTTCAAAAAATTCAATAGGACGAACTAATGTATCAATACCATCGGTCACCACTGCCATAAGTTTTTTTGTATTTCCTCTTGGCATAGCAATAATATCGACAAGACGAACTTTTGCACAAATTTTTTCTCTTTCTGCAGGAAGATCTGAAGAGGAATCTTCTGTAGATTCACTAAAATCTCTTGATTTTAAGTAAATTGTATCACCAAGAGAAAATGGAAGCGATTCAAAAACATCGACACTCGAATCTCTTGAAAGAGTTTGTATTTGTTCTGCTACACGAGCATCTATATCTGGCATTGTATCTGTTATAGCGACGTGGTTAAAATCGTTTCCACGAAGAACTACTTCTTCAACAGGCTCAACATAATGCCATACACCACCACGAGATTCAACTTTTCTTCCTACAGCTTGAGGAACTTCTGAACGAATAACACGATCAAGAGCCACAAAAGAAATACTCTTATCTGCAGCAGTATGTAACAAAATTTGTCCGCGTTGAATTTCTTTATCATTGACAATAATAGGGTTTCGTTCTGTTATCTCGGTATGTACAACAGCATCATCCGCAGGTTTTTCTTTACTCAATCTTCGTGAAGAAAATGGTCGAAGTGAATTTCCATCCGTAACAATAACATCTTTTCCGTCAATCAAGTCGACACTGCCAAGAGCAATAAGACGACGAAATGAAGCATCTCTATTTTCTGTAAATACAGTATCACCAAAAGCAAAGGGATTTTTTTCTCTTCTTTCTGAACGAGGAGCACGTTCTCGTGTAGGAGCTGAGGCTGGCTCGCTCGCAGACGCCGCAGAAATTTCTACACTTGGAGCAGGTACAGATTCAGGAGAAAGATTACTTGGTGCTTCAGCAAGAAGACCCAAAGATTGCAATTTTACTATTGCAAGTTCTTTATTGAATTTTCGATGTCGTCCTTTACCCGAAATGATTCCATCTTTGTACAAAGCTTCAAGAGCGCGGCCTACTGCAGAAGGATCTGAAAGTCCAAGATCCGAAGCAATAACTCCAGGATTTAACACTCCACTCTTATAAATATTCAATAAAACATTTTGATATGTTTGTTCGTCAAATGTGAGAGCTGCTTCTGGCGCAGCGATAGCTGATTCAGGAGCTGCTTCCCCTGCTGCCGTGTCTGAGCCAGAGGCAGAAGGTTCAGGCTCAGCATCTGGAGCGATGCGAGGAATTTCAACAGTAATACCTGCCTCAGCAGCGATTTTTTTAATTGTATCGATACTCGTAGCATCTAAAACTGTACTTGATGTAGTGAGTGACTCTAATGTATTTTTGAGTGTACGCAAACGGTCAAGAGAAGCCTGCAAAAGTTGAGAGGTTTCTACATATTGTTCACTTCCTACTACGAGCTTTTTTAATTGTTTCAAACCTTTATCAATAGTTGAAAAAGCTTCTCCAACAGCATCAGCAAGATGAGAAATTTCTGGAGGAAATTCTAATGCCAAAGCGTTAAATCTTTTTTCAAGCGCACTTTTATCACTTCGAAGTTGCGACTGTGTTTTTGGCTCCAAAGAAGGAGTCCCTTCTGCGGCATTTTCTGGAGCTGTAACTTTTCTAGTTCGAGTAGCCATATACAAATTAATCAATAGTATTTATGATAGAATGAAGAATATTTTTTATTTTTTCTTTTTCATTTTTTTCTTCGAGATTTATTTGCAATTTTTTCATTTCACCCTGAAGTTTCAAGAGTTGTTCTTGCATTTTTTTGTAGATATCAATAATCATCAAATACTTTTGTTCTTGTTCGGGGGTCAAATTTGTATTTGGAAGATTTAACATATACTTAGGCTAAAAGAGTGACCATCTCACTTGAAAAAGCCACAACAATTTTTTGAAGTTCAGCTTCAAAGTTTGGGATCGCAGTATGCCAAAAATTACTCCATGCTTCGGGAGTAGTATTTTCATTGTCAATCATAGAAACAAACTCTTTGAGCTGGGCTTCGGAAAGTCTTGCAGTAAATTCGTTGGAAATACGACGTTCGAGCTGCACCTGAAATTGTGGAATGTAAGTACGTTTTTGAGCATCTGTAAGAGTCATTCCCGCTTGATCAAAAAGTGAAAGAATTGTACTTTCAAAAAAATCTTGAGGAACTATCATAAAAAAGTATTAAAATAATATGGAATGCTTTTAGTATACACTTTTTTTGTATTTTTGTACAAAAATATTATGAAATTTTTATTGCTTGTGCACCTGGAGACGTAAATAAAGCATTCCAAAATTGACGCGGACGCTCAAAAACATTTGCAGTCTTGCCAATACAATACAAAGTGTTCCCCTCAACCCTTTGAACAGTCAAATGAAAGTCATAGGGAGTTCCATCTTTTTGAAAACCACGAAAACGATAGCTATCCCCAGGCTTTGGTTCTGGAGCTTCTAACTTTTCAATGTGTGTTTTTGGATTTTCAACAATAGTATTCCACCAAGAACGTGGCTGTCTTTGTTCCTGCCCTGGTTTTGTAAAGTCAACAAATACTATTTCAGTTGCGCTGATGTCCACAATATGAAAAGAAAAACAAATGGTTCTCGTTTTACCAGGAGTTCTTACCACATAGCTCTCCCCTACTTTAATTTTTTCTTTTGAAAAATCAGGGACTTCGGATTTTTCAGAAGGTAAATCCAAAAGATCTTTGAAACTTTGTCGAGGCAAAGGAAGATTTTTTATACGATCAAAATCTTGTTTTTGTGCACGTGAAAAACCTCTTTGTGCAATTGCATCCCAAAGTTCTTTATCTAAAATATATTTTGCTAACAAAGAACCATCTGGATTCAACTCAGAAATTTTTATTTGATTTTTTTCCACTTTCTCTGTTGGAGCTTCAACACGAATAAGCGTATCTCCAACCATATAGGTTATATCTGCGGTAGGATTTCCTTCAAATTCCAGATATACATGTGCTTTTGAAGAAAAATCTAATTCCATAACAGCAATAGTAATATTGTCTCCACCCTTGTTATATACAGGCATTGCGATCAGTACCCCGGGAGCATGCTCTATATGATAGGGAAAATCAGCATTATTTCTGTCATAAGCCATCTTAAAAAGCGCAGCCTGAAATTCAGCAGCGGTTTTACATTGATTTGAGAGCCAGGCAACTTCATACTCACTCACCAAATCCCACAGGCCATCCGAAGCCAAAACAATTCTATCTTTATCTTGTCCAAAAAACTCTTGTCCAAGAGGTTGCTCTCCATTTTTTATTCCAAGTCCACCAGTAATAGTTGATTTTGCAAAGTGGCAATAATATTCTTTTGAATCCAACAAAGATTGTTCAATACGTCTTGAAGGAATATTTTGCATTTGCGTAGTCCCTTCTCGAAGAATTGCCCCATTTCGAATAGTAGCAATTTTTGAATCTCCCGAAGAAGCAAGCAAGACACGACCCGATTTTTCAACCTGAAGAGCAACACCCGTTGCATAAATACTATTACGACTTTCATTGAACGGCATCCCCTGCGCATATGCCTGAATTTTTTTTTGCTCATTAATATCCTGCAACAAAGTATGTGCAGAATACATAGCATCAAGCGGAGAAAGTCCATTTGTCAAATTTATTCCAAGATCCAAATTAGCCTTGATACTGGCCTCAAGTCCACCACCACTTCCACCAGCACCATCTATCACTGCCACAAAAATACTTTCATTTTGGGTATTACCAAATACAAAACTATCTTGATTTTCATCATCATACTTTGAATGCGGACCACCGTAGTCACTGGTTACCACTACAGGACCAAGTTTTGTTTCTACTTCTTTATGCTTTTCAGCCACTGGAACCAAATCAGGCCTCTGTTGATAACGTGCTTTGTCATAAAAAAAACGACCAATAATTTGTGCTTGCACTTTTACTTCAGGAAGAGGTCGAAATTCTGGACCACCTTGAAATATTCCTCCCATACAAAAATTTTAAAAAAGAGAACGTGTTTTTTTTGCTAAAAAAATAGCAGAAACAAAAATACCAAGAATAAAACCAAGAGCCGCATTCAAAAGCACATTTGGACGGACTGGAAATCGTGAAACAATAGCTTTATTCACTTGTTTTATCGTCACGTCTCCCCCAACATATTCATAACCTTTTTGAACAAGAGTATCTACCACAGCACTTGCCAAAATATTTGCCTGTGCAGGATCGTGGTGATAAGCACTTATATTGAGTACCCCTGTACCAAATACAACTGATCCATCAACAGTCTTTTGCCAACGTTTTGTCCGAATACGATCGGTCACATTTTGAAATTGACTTTTGTCAAAGCTCGCTGGTACCACAGTCATCACTTTATCAAAAAAATCTTGTGTTTTCATGACTTGTGTAATGTTTTGTCCTACTTGTTCTGCAGATTTTACAACTGTATAAGGATCCACTCCGTAGCGGGATTTGGAAATAATATACACCGCAGCATCTGCTCTATACTCAAGTGGTAACAAAAGAGAAAGAGAACTTACAATAAGAGCTGACAAAATTCCCCACAAAAAACAGGTCTTCCACTGTCTTGAAAGAGCTGTCATTGGATGTGAATAGGACATAGAGAAAATTAGAAAGAAATAATTTGTTTTGGCAATGTTTTTTGAAGAGTTACACCATCACGAATAATTTCAAGAGAAAGCATATCAGGACTTTTGAATAAAAGCGGCGCAAGATTTGTATGAGTAATATCAACTCCAGAAATTTTTGTAATAACATCCCCAACTTTTATTTCTTTTGTTTTATCACCAGAGAGGTCAGTAACAAAAAAACCAGTTATATTTTTGAGAAATCCATTTTGAATACCTTGATCAACCATCTGCCCCTTCCAAGGAAGAGCCTGGTAATTCAATGAATGCGTACTCAAGAGAGACTTTAATGAGTTTTCAATATAAAAACCAGGGATAATGCCATTTTCACTATTAAGACCCAAGAGCTCACCTTTGTCAGTAAAAATCAAAGACGCATCAGAAATTGAGGCATGAAATGTATAAGCAGATTTCCACATTTCGGCACTTGGATTAAACTCTGGATTTTTTTCTAAGGAAGAAAGAGTCCCCAAGATATATTGACCACTACTTTTTGCAATTATTGGAGCAGAAAGTTTGAGAGCTTCAACTTCTGGAAAAGATACAAAGTGAAAACCATCGCTATTTATTTTGGCATACAAAAGATGATGATTTTTATCAATCACTGGATTTTGTAAAGAAAAAGCAGCTCCACGATTGTCTACTACCTGCAAAGATGCCAATATATTTTTGTCGAGTATGCTTGTATTCAAAGGAAAGACAACCCAACCATCTGACGTTAAAAATACACCACTTGAAAGCGCACTTTCTGCAGGATACCAAGCATTACCCAAAAGTGTTCGTTTGTCATACAGAGTAACTTGACGCTCCATAATGTGAACAAGCATTGAAGGGTCAATACTTTTGTCTGTTTTTAGAGTGTTTTCATGTGGAAAATTGTAAAATTGGACTTGTGGAACAGCACGAGGAACAACCCAAGACAAAGCAACAAATACAGTAGAGAGACTCGCAACAATAGCAATAAAAGCACAGGAAAAAAAATAAAACAAAGATTGCTTCATCGATGAAGAAGTATTTGTTTTTTCTTTTTTTGGAAGATGTGGTGGCAAAGGTTTCATACGTATAACAATTATATCATTTTTTTTAAGTTAAATCCATCGGATAAAAAATAAAGCCAGAAATAAAAATACCAAAACACTTACAATAAGAAATGGAAGTTGTTTTTTCCAAAGAATTCCAGAACCTTGAAAGTGAAAACGTGTAAGCATCTGCAGCATATACCAAATCCAAGTCAAAATTACACCAGATACCAAATATCCAAATGGCAAAAGCCCAATACTCCAAAATATTTCTGATATAAAAAGCGCTGTCACTACTCGCCAAAACAAAAATGTCTTTGCTTCAAATTTTACATACATTTTCCAAATTTCTCCCGCAACAAGTCCACCCATAATACCAGCAAGCGGAACTAAAACAAAGGGCAATGAACCTGGCCACTCTGACAAAAATAGCACTCCAATGGCAAACAAAAAAGAAAAGAATGCGTAAATATTGAATACCCACATCATCATGGCAAAACGACGAAAAGGTTGACGGCCATAACTGAGTGGAATAGAAGAATTTTCTTTGACACCAAACAAAACACCAAAAAGCAATGCAACAAAACCCGCAAAAAAATAACGCAGCAAAGCATCGTCAATAATAGAAAACAAAAGCAATGTTGAAAGTGCCGTAGAAAGTGTCAAAAGAAGCGTATGGTCACGACGTTTTTCTCGAAAGGTCAAATACAAAAAGGTCAGTAAAGCAAACCAAAAAAATCCAAGTGTAAGAAATAAAAGTGCCGAAGAAAATTTGAGAATCAAAAAAAATACAGTCCCAGTAATCAGTGAAGAAAGAATAGCAATAGAATATTGAAAATTTGATTTCATATATTTCCTTTATTTCTTTTTAAAGACATCCTGCAAAATAGTACTTACAGCAGTAGCAACCGGAATAGCGATCAAAGCCCCCAAAATGGAAGCAAATTTTGCACCAATCAAAACCGCAATAATAGAAACAATTGGGTTGAGACCCACTGCCTTTTGCATAACCTTTGGTGCAAAAAAATGATTTTGAATTTGCTGAAGTGTAATATAAAAAAGCAAAACAACAAAAAATAATCCTGGACCACCTTTGGTAAAAGCAAAAAATAACGCTGGTACGGCAGCAATACTTGGACCAATATAGGGAAAAAATTCCAAAAGTCCAGAGAGAAGACCACTTACGGCTGCATATTTTATACCCAAAATTGATAACATGAGAAAAACAATGGAACCAGCGATAACTCCCAAAATAAGCTGTCCACGAAACCAGGCACTCAAAGTATCACGAACTTTTTGAACACGCTTCAAAGTAATATCCAAATATTGTTCTGGCACCAAAGAATGAATAATATTTTGGAGCGGATCTTTTTGAATCACCAAATAAAAAGTAAAAACCAGCACTAATACAAAAGATAATATGCCACCAAAAAATTGTTGGGCATGCGACAAAACACTCTGAACCTGATTTTCAGGAAATACAAGCCCCGAAGAAATATTGTGCAAAAAAGGAATATTCGAATTTTGAGAAAGATCCTGAAAATATTCGTAGAGCTGTCTTGAAACCTGTGGAAAGTCATGCAGCACAACCGGAATCAAAATAGCAAAGGCAAATCCAATCAAACCAAAAACTGCAATATAAACCAAAATAGCTGCGGCAATACGCGAAAGGTGTTTTTTTTCAAAATACAATGCCAAAGGCTCAATAATAGAAGCAATAATAATAGAGACAAAAAGCGCTAGCAAAATTTCACGAACCAAAAACAAAAGATAAAGCCCCACCAAAATACCAATCACTTTCAATATTGTCTTTGCACTAATTTGAATACTTCTTTCTTCCATATATAATAAAATAAACAGGTCCAGGGTTGAAAAAGACTTGAAACTAGTATACAGTAGAGGAGATTTTCTGTAAAATCACAAAGAACCCACTATGACTCCCCTTGCCAGCAATAAAAAAGCCAATTTTGACTATACTATCATCCAAAAATACGAAGCTGGTATTGTTTTGTCTGGTCAAGAAGTCAAATCCATCCGATCGGGCGCTGCTCGTCTTACTGGAGCCTTTGTGACCTTTCATGAAGATACTGCCATGCTCACCAACGCCTTTATCCCCCCCTACAAGCATGCAAGCCACCTTGAAAACTATATTCCAGATGCCAGCCGAAAACTTCTTCTCAAAAAACGAGAAATTGACTATTTACGTGGAAAATTACAGCAAAAAGGCTTGACAATTGTGCCCTTGTCCCTGTATACTAAGGGACAATTCATAAAAGTAGAAATTGGCCTGGCTCAGGGTAAAAAAACCTTTGACAAGCGCCAAACCATAAAAGAACGTGAAGGCAAGCGAGAAATCGCTCGAAAAATCAAAAATCAATAGGATCATTACAAATCATGGGGATGACAGGGTTCGATAGACGGACCATAGTTATCGGTATTTGCATGTCGAGCCTCTGACTCGTTAAACCGGAGAAATTCTACGTGCAAACGTATTTACAGCTGTGAAAGCTAGAATTGCTTCTGCATTCTCTATGCCTTCATTCGCTGCCGCTATCGCTTAAGTGCTTTAGCCATCGACCCCACCATACTCAATAGTGGGTCATCGGTGTCAATTATTGAGCGTAGGATAAGGGTTGTCTTGCCCAAAATCCGAAAGTTCATCAAGGCTTCTGGTGCGACAAGTTTTTGCTTCATTTCTTACTTGGCGTACGTCAACACAAATGAGCTACACATGAAGATGGTACCCATAACCCGCTCTAGACCCGAGTTCAATTCTCGGCATCTCCACAATTTTTTATATTATTTATGCGAATCTCACGTAAAAAACGACCAGACAAGCCACTTATACCGCTCTACAAGCTCAATGACAAAATCACTTCTCCAGAAGTGCGTGTTATTGACCCCGAAGGCAAAAACGTTGGGGTGCTTCCTACCAGCGAAGCACTTGCCATGGCCCGCGCCCAAGAAATGGATTTGGTAGAAATTAACCCAAAATCAGTACCTCCTGTGGCACAAATTTTGGAATACAGCCATTTCAAATACCAAAAAGAAAAAGAAATGCGCAAACAAAAGATCAATTCACATATAAGTGATATCAAGGGTATCCGTATTTCTATCCGTATTTCAGACCATGACCTTGAAATCCGTACCATTCAAGCCAAAAAATTTCTTGAACGTGGGGATAAAGTCAAAGTAGAAATGATCCTGCGCGACCGAGAAAATGCCAAAATTGGTCTGGCTTTTGAAGTGATCGCAGCCTTCTATACCAAGCTCAATTCACTCATCCCTGTACGCTACGAGCAAACCGCTACTCGCCAAGGTAACAAAGTCACAGCCATTGTGATTCGAGCATCCTAAATGCCCTTGACACAAGCTCTGTTTTCCTCTATACTAGCCCTACCCTAAAACGATACTACACTTATATTTCTTCAAATATATGCCAAAAATGAAAACACACAACGCAACGGCCAACCGTTTCAAGATGATTCGCAAGAAAAAAGCTGGAGTAAAAACTACCCAGATTATCAAACGGGCTGAAGGTCAAGACCATTTCAACGCACGTCAAACAGGAAAAACAAAACGCAACAAACGAAGTGACAATACGCAATCAAATGCAATGCGTAAAACTATTATTCGAGCACTTCCTTATAACTAATAAAAACTTTGTATGCCAAGAGTAAAACGCGGAATGGGCCACGTCAAGCATCGCAAAAACCTAATGAAACGTACCAAAGGTTTTGAAGCTGGACGTAAAAATTTGATCAAACAAGCAAAAGTTGCAGACCTCAAAGCAGGTGTACACGCATATCGTGATCGCCGTGTGAAAAAGCGCGACATGAGAGCCCTCTTTCAAATTCGTATCAATGCTGCAGTTCGTCCACTCGGATTTAGCTACAGTAAATTCATGAATGCACTCAAGCTCAAAAATATTGCTCTCAATCGAAAAATGCTCTCTGAGATTGCAAAAGGCTATCCAGATGTATTCAAAAAGATTGCTGACGCCACAAAATAATAGCTCAAAAATCTCCACTCCCTCGAGTGGAGATTTTTTTCTCTGAATAATATTGACATTGTGGATAAAATATGCTATTCTACTCTATCCAGAGAGAAAGATCTTTGAAGTGTTTGGCGATGTGGCGGGGGCACCCCCTCCTTTGCCTCTCATGCCTGCGCCGAACACTTCAAGGGTCTTTTTTGGTCTATTGACAGCGTCTAAAAAATCTTGTATCATATTCACATCTTTTAACATACTCAATATGGGAATGAGAAAAAAAGGCCGCGATAAGGAAAAAGCTCAATGGAAGAAGGACAAAATCACTCGCGACAAGAAAAAATTGAAACGTGTTCGCAAAGCTGCGGCAGCAAAAGTTTTGTAATACAGACCCCTTACTTTTTTGTAAGGGAATTTGGATCGGTAGTTCAACTGGTTAGAGCACTGCCCTGTCACGGCAGAAGTTGCGGGTTCGAGTCCCGTCCGGTCCGCCAGGAAAAAATGACACCCATAATTGGGTGTTGTTTTTTTCTGTTTGAAAATCGGACGCGAATCGAGGCCGAGTCCCATCCTTTCACCAACATTGACAATTCCCTCTTTTTCCCTTATAATACGCACATTATTTACCCAAACAAACCATATGTCCGCCGGCAATGTAATCCTTCGTTTTGAAAACGTTTCATTCTCATACAGCGACGACAAGCCCATTCTCGAAGAGGCAAGTTTTTCTGTACGTGAAGATGCCAAAATCACCATCATGGGACAAAACGGTGCTGGTAAGTCAACTCTCTTCAAACTCATCCTCGGAGCTTCAGGAAACGACAAACAAGCAGGTCTCAAGCCTACTGGCGGAAAAGTATTCATCCGAGACAATTCTTCTATTGCCATCGGACTCCAGGTCATGCCAAAGGAATTTTTTGATCATACAATCCTTGAATACTTTGAAACGGTATTTGAAGAAAAAAAATATAACCTTGAAAAACTCGTCAAAGACGTCCTTGAAGTCGTACAACTTTCTATCCCACTTGAACGCAAGGTTCGTGAACTCTCTGGTGGCCAACAAGCCCGCCTCCTTCTCGCCTACGCCCTCATTCAAAAACCAGATATATTGCTTCTCGACGAGCCTACCAACAACCTTGATGCGGCCGGCATCGAGCACCTCACAGGATTTCTCATGATGTATGAAAAAACCGTAATTGTTATTTCTCACGATGCAAACTTTTTGAATGCATTTACCGACGGTGTCTTGAACCTCGATTTTTATACCAAAAAAGTAGAACAATACGTAGGAAACTATTTTAATGTAACAGAACAAATTGCAGCACAGATCGAACGTGAAGAAAAGAAAAATGCACAGCTGCGAAAAAATATCCAAGACCGTAAAGACAAAGTTAACTTCTTTGCACACAAAGGAGGAAAAATGCGTAAACTCGCGAGTAAACTCAAAGAAGAAGTAGCAGAAGATGAAGAAAACATGGTGGACGTAAAACGTGACGACAAAACAATTCGTGATTTTGTTATTCCTGCTCAATACTGGCCAGAAGTAGTGGTGAGTATCAACAAAGTTGGTATTGTCAAAAACCACGAACGTGTATGGAAAGACCTGGATTTGAAACTCTGGCGCGCAAACCGTCTCATGATTACTGGACCAAATGGAATTGGAAAGTCAACGCTGCTCAAAGAACTTGCCCTCGCTGACGGTACAGGCGCAGTGATCACTCCAGGCGTCAAAGTTGGCTACTACCGCCAAGATTTTTCTGGACTTGATTTCAACAAAACAGTCTATGATGCGCTTGCCGAAATGATGGACGTCCCAGATAACCAAACTATCTACGCCACAGGTGCCGCATTTTTGCTCACAGCCGAACTCATGCGCAATACGATTGGATCGCTTTCCGAAGGTCAAAAAGGCCTTCTCTGCTACGCTCGCTTTGTCCTCCAACAACCAGGACTCCTGATTCTTGACGAACCTACCAACCATATCAACTTCCGCCACCTCCCTGTCATCGCCAAAGCTATCGATGCCTTTGAAGGAGCTATCATCCTCGTCTCTCACATGCCAGAATTTGTCGAACAAGTACGCATGACCGACGAACTTGACCTTTCTCGCCTCTAATTGCCAAAAGGGCTTTGTTTGTGCTATCCTTTCTCTATGCAAGAAGAAAACGCACAGACAATTCAAAGCCTTATAAAGCTTATCCAAAAATACGACCAAAAAGCTGATCTTGACTTGATACGGCTTTGTTATGATTTTGCTGCCCAAGCTCATGCAGGGCAGACTCGAAAATCCGGCGAACCCTATATTATTCACCCACTTGCCGCAGCACATATTTTGGCAGAACGTCGTATTGACCCTACGATTATTGCAGCAACCCTACTCCACGATGTCCCAGAAGATACTACTGTTACCCTCAAAGATATTGAAAAAAACTTTGGCAGTGAAATTGCCGGCCTCGTCAATGGAATCACCAAACTTGGTAAACTCAAATACCGCGGTGTTGAACGCTATATTGAAAATCTCCGAAAAATGTTTGTTGCCATGGCCGAAGATGTTCGGGTTATGATTATGAAATTTGCAGACCGCATGCATAACCTCCAAACACTCGAAGCACTCCCCCAAGAAAAACGTTACCGTATTGCCCTTGAATCTCTCGAGATCTATGCCCCTATTGCAGGACGCCTTGGTATGGATAATATGAAAGGAGAACTCGAAGATCTTTCTTTTAAATATGTCTATCCAAAAGAATATATCCGCATGAGACAACTGCGTGACGAACGTCTCAAAGGAAAAGAACAATATATTGAACATGTTGCCAAACATGCAAAAGACGAACTGAAAAAAAATAATATTCATGTTATTGAAATCATGGGACGAAACAAACGCCTCTATAGTTTGTACCAAAAACTTTTGCGCAAAGATAATGACATTACAAAAATTTACGACTTTGTGGCTATTCGTATTTTGGTTCCAACCCTTGGTGACTGCTATGCCACCCTTGGAATCTTGCATAAAATTTGGAAACCACTCAAAGGCCGCATCAAAGACTATATTTCACAACCAAAACCAAATGGCTACCAATCACTGCATACCACACTCTTTTGCGAAGAAGGTGAAGTTGTGGAATTTCAAATTCGTACTCCTGACATGAACCAACAGGCGGACTTTGGTATTGCAGCACACTGGCACTACGACGAACAAGGTTCTCGTATGCCCAAAAAAGAAGTGCAATGGGCCAGAGAACTTGCAGAAATTCAAAAAGACGTCCTCAATAAACTTTCAGACCTTGAAGAAATAAAAGTAGATTTTCTCCAAACCCGTATTTTTGTCTTTACTCCAAAAGGTGACGTTATTGACCTTCCAGAAGGTTCTACCCCCGTGGATTTTGCCTATCACATTCATACTGACATTGGGAACAAATGCGGAGCTTCTATTGTCAATGACAAAATGGTGAGTCTCAATACTGAACTCAAAAATGGCGATGTGGTAGAAATTATCACCGAAAAAAATCGAAAAGGCCCAAATGCTGATTGGCTCGACTTTGTAAAAACACATACGGCCCGAACACATATTGGCCTTTACAAAAAACACGAAACACTTCCAGGATGGCTCAAATCTGTCCTCAAATAAAAAATCCGCTTGAATGCGGATTTTTGTTTACAATATTTTTAAAGCGAGTTCTAGAGAAGTATTTCATCCAAAATTCGTTTCAATTCTTCACGCGAGTGATATTCAATATTAATAGTCCCCTTTTCTCCACGAGGAGAAATACGAACTTTTGCACCAAATTTTTCTTCGAGAAGTTGTTCTTGGGCAACAATATTTGGATCTCGTTTTTGTACACCTTTACGAGCGGCAGCACCTTTTTGCATGACAATATGTTCGATATCTCGAACCGTCATATGTGTCCCCATCATACTTTCAAAAGCAGCAAGCTGTTCGTCAACAGAACGAAGACTCAAAATCGTTCGGGCTTTTGAGGTACTGAGTGTCCCATCCATAACCGCACTTTGAATTTTGTCTGGAAGATCCAAAAGACGAATCGTATTGGCAATCACTGGACGACTTTTGCCAACTTTTTGTGAAACCTGTTCTTGCGTCAAATAAAATTGCTCCATGAGACGTTTATAGGCAAAGGCTTCTTCGATAGGGTTCAAATTTTGTCGTTGAATATTTTCAATCAGGGCAAGTTCCAATTTTTCTTGACGATTGACGGTTCGAACCAAAGCTGGAATAGTCGCCACACCAGCCCGCTGACTTGCACGAAAACGACGTTCACCCGCAATAATTTCATAACCACCGTCTTCTTTTTCTGTAACCGTGATAGGCTGCAAAACTCCATGTTCCTTGATCGATTGCACCAAATCTTCAAGTTCTTCCTCTGCAAAAAAACGACGAGGCTGTTCCTCATTTGCAACGATTTCGGAAAGTGGTATATGCCACAGACGTTCTGAATCTTTGAATCTTTCTTTTGGAGCAGGAGCTTCACTGTGAATAGCGGTTGTGGGTTTTCCAACAGGAATAAGAGAACCCAAGCCTTTGCCAAGAGCCATAGTAAAAAGTTAGAAGTTTGAAATAAATTTAGACAGCAGATTGTGCTTCGTGACGTTCCAAAATTTCACGAGCAAGTCGCTCATAAGCACGAGCCCCTTTGCCATGTGGTTCGTATTGTAAAATGGTTTGACCAAAACTTGGTGCCTCTGCAAGACGAACCGTACGAGGAATAACCGCACGAAAAATATTATCTGGAAAATATTTGTAAATTTCACCCATAACATCTTCACTGAGTTTTGTACGTTTATCAAACATCGTAATCACAGCACCCAAAATTTCAAGTTCTGGCTTGAGGTGTTCTTTTACAAGACCAATGGTTTGGAGCAATTGTCCAAGTCCCTCAAGGGCATAGTATTCGGCCTGAACAGGAATCAATATTTCGTTTGCTGCGGCAAGACTATTAATAGTCAAAAGTCCAAGTGATGGAGGGCAATCAATAATAATATAGTCATAGGCATGCTGCACCTCAGCAAGCAGGTCCATCAGCTGAAATTCACGTCTTTCGACGTCTACAAGCTCAATATTGGCTCCTGCAAGCTCCGCAGTTCCTGGAGCCAAACGAAGGCCTTCATGCCCGGTATTTTGAATAACATCATGGATACGTTTTTGACGGCTCAAAGCCTCGTACATACCATGTTCAAGAGCACTACGCTCAAAACCAAGACCACTCGTGGCATTGCCCTGAGGATCCATATCTACAAGAAGTACAAACTTACCTAACTCCGAAAGATAGGCGGCCAAATTCATGGCAGTAGTGGTTTTGCCCACCCCGCCTTTTTGGTTAACGACTGCAATAATACGTGACATATTCTTTATTTTTACTCCATTATACACCCAATTGACAAAGTTCACAATATGACGTATAATTGAGTCTGTAAATAAGCCCAGATGGCGGAATTGGTAGACGCACGGGACTCAAAATCCCGCGATCGCAAGGTCATGGGGGTTCGATTCCCCCTTTGGGCACCGATGAAAAACACTCTTTTTGCAGAGTGTTTTTTAATCTCAAAATTATTTTGTAAGAGTCGAACTTGTCGTCGTACTCGGCACTTGTTCACTTGGCCAAGCAAAAGCAGAAAATACATCGTAGCTAATATCTCGAGCCTCTGAAAAACGAAGTTCATGGGCTTTGGCACCAAGTATTACAACATCAATCACCTTTTCATCATCTCGTGCCAGTTGCATCGTAAAATTATATCCCGCAGCAGTAATATAACCTGTTTTACCTCCACGAAAATCTTTTATTTTATTTGGTACCCAGCCGAGCAAAAGCCAATTGGTACTCCAAAAATGCTGCAATTTTTTTTTGCCAACCGGAGCAATATTTATTTCTTTGAGCACAAGAGCTTCCTGAATTTTTGGATGACGAAGTGATTCGTCGAGTAAAATTGCAATATCTGATGCCGTTGAAATATTTTTTTCGCTCAGTCCCGTAGGTTCTACAAAACTTGAATCTTTCATACCAAGCTCAAGAGCTTTTTCATTCATACGAGCCACAAAGGCCTCACGTGTCATCCCTGTACTATCTGCAAGTGCAAGCATAGACTGATTGGAAGAAGCCACGAGTGCGGCCTTCCAAAGATCAGAAATAGTATATACCGCACCAGAAACTACATGAGAATCATCAATATCCTCATCCCCTTTTATCGTCGTCGTACTATTCCAATCAGGATTTGAATCCAAAACTACCAAAGCACTCATAAGCTTGCTAATACTCGCAAGTGGTCGTTTTTCATATTCATTCTTTCGATACAAAACCTCAGCTGTTTTTACATCCTTTACAAAAACAGAAGCTGCTGTAAATTTTTCAGGTTCGGGTAAAATACCAGTCAAATGTGGTACGGGAGGCGGAAGAATTACTTTCGGCGGAGGAGGTACTTCAACACCAATTTTAAAAGCATGTTTTTGAATAAGATTCACAATATTTTTTTGCATCAAGGACTCAAAAGTAGCCCAAGCTTGATTTTTCTTTTCAAGATAAGACAAAGTAAAAGTAGCACTGAGCAAAAGTAAAAAAATAGCAACTCCATTACGCCAATAATTTGAAAAAAAATCCTTCTTTATACCAGGAGGAATAGTTTCTTTTTTATCCACAGAAAAAGATTGAAGTGGAGCTGCCACTGTTTTTTGTATTTCTGGTATTTCATCCATAAAAGTTATATATCATGTATACTACTTTGAAGTGCATGATCCAAATATTCATGTGCATGCAAGGCTTCATATTCTGGCAAATCCCTTACGCTTTGTATACCCAGCACACGTAGTGCATCAAGAGAAAGAACATACGAAGGCATAAGATCGTCTACTCCTGAATTTTCTTCGAGAAGCCCTCGCATCATAAGATTGCGTAAAATAAGTGCACAGTTCACACCACGAATCTGTTCAATCTCTGGACGAGTGAGTGGTCCACGATAGGCAATAACCGTCAGTGTTTCAAGTTGTGCACGAGTCAGTTCACTACTCATTTCTTTTTGAACAAATTTTTCTACGACAGCAGCAGCATCGGGATTACTTACCATCTGAAACATATCTTCTGTTTCCAAAATAAAAATCCCAGATTCAAGTGTATTATATTTTTCAATCAAAAAATTCAAAGAAGATCTTACTTCGTCGAGCGAGGCTCCTGTCGAAATAACAAACTGTTTTATCGTCAAAGGTTTTGAAGCGACAAAGAGTATGGCTTCGATTTGAGATTGGAGATTCATATTATATCTTTTGAATATTTATAGTATCAAAGTTGTTGCTCTGCTGCAAGGTCACAACATTTTGTTTTACGAGCTCCAAAATAGCCAAAAAAGTTATCAATACTTCTGTTCTATTTCCTTTTTCTTTCAAGCACTGATCAAAAGTCAATGCATGAAGTTTTTTAAAAAGTGTTTTGAATCGATCTATTGTTTCTCGAAGTGAAACTGCTTTATCAATACTCATTTCTGGAAGAGATTTTGGTGGACGAATTTTTTTTATCAAAGACCACATAGACTCGTGAAGACGTTCTGTCGTAACATTTTCTGGAACAACAAATTCTGTAGATTTTCGAGGTGATTCAATACGCGCATACGATACAAGTTCTGATACCCAAAGTTTTTGGATATGACGACTCGCCCGAACAAACATTTTATACAAGCGCAACTGATCTGCAAGATTGGGCCCCTCTTCTTCGTCAGGCATAAGCTGTGGCAAAAGAAGTCTCGCTTTGAGCAAAAGCAAACGTGAGGCAACTACCAAAAAATCAGAAAGTTCTTCTGCTTTTCGCTCTTCAAGGCCATCCAAATATGCCAAATACTGCTCGGTAATATTTGAAAGAGAAAGTTCACTAATTGATAATTTTTCGTCATCAATAAGAGTAATAAGAAGAGAAAAAGGTCCACTAAATTGATCAAGCGTTATTTCCGTCATACCTATGCAACAAAGCGATGAATCTCAAGTGACTCAGAACCTACAATCACGACCTCTTCAGAAGTAATATTGTTTTTCTCCAGTTGCACTTTTACTTCATTCAAAAATTCTTCTTGAGAATTTGTCTGTGACAAAATAGGAACGACTCCCCAACTCAAATTCAACTGATGCAAAGTTCTTTCGTCTCGTACCAACGCAAAAATAGGCAGTTCTGGACGAAAACTACTCATCATACGAACTTCTTCTTCTGTGGCATTCCACAAAACAATAGCACTGGCTCCAATTTTTGCAGCAAGAAGTCGTGCCAATTCTTTCATCGTCTGTTTTGTATTTTTTCCTTCTGCTTCGTGAATTTCAAGTGGTAAGTTATCAAATTTTGATGATTCTGTTTCAAGCAAAATACGTGCCATAGTTTCAACAGTTTCAACAGGATATTGACCAACCGCAGATTCATTGGAAAGCATCACTGCCGCAGTGTGATCAATCACCGCATTGGCAACGTCCGACACCTCAGCGCGAGTTGCACGTGGACTTTTTTCCATAGAGTCAAGCATTTGTGTTGCCACAATAACTGGTTTATTATATTCAATTCCAATCATGGTCAGAGTTTTTTGTACCATTGGTACCTGTTCACCAGGAATTTCAAGACCAAGATCCCCTCGTGCTACCATAATCGCATCGACCACTTCCATGATACTTTCAATGTTTTCTACCGCTTCACGACGTTCAATTTTGGCAATAATTTTTATAGGTGGATTTTGTGAAATGTTTTTTGCTTTTGCTTCTTCGTCAAGAAGAGCACGCAAATCTATAATGTCCTGTGCATTTCGTACAAAAGAAAGTGCAATAAAATCTACTCCAAGAGAAAGTCCAAATCGTGCATCATCTTTGTCTTTATCACTCATGGCACGAACCGTAAGAGTAGAATCTGGAACATTAATTCCCTTATGTGATGTCAAAGTTCCACCTACTTTTATAAGAGTAGTGATTCGTGTTCCTTCAACAGCTACAATTTCTGTTTCCATTTTTCCGTCGTTGAGAAGAAGTCTCTCCCCTACTTTTAAATACTGATGCAGTTCATGATAATCTACAGGAATAGCTTCGCCTGCGTATTCAGATAATGCAGTATCAAAAACAATCTGCGCTCCAGGACTAAGGACTACACCCGCCTCTGGCAGAACGCCAACACGAATTTTTGGCCCTTGTAAATCTTGCAAAATAGCAACTGGTTCTCCTGCTTGACGAGCAGCTTCACGAACATTGTTAAATAACTGCGTATGATTTTCATGACTTCCATGAGAAAAATTCAAGCGTGCTACATTCATACCAGCAGCAATCATTTTTACCAGCACTTCAACACTGTCACAAGCCGGACCAATCGTACAAACAATTTTTGTTCTTTTCATAAAATGTTTTAAATAATTATAGACTTAAGTAAAATTATTTTTTTATTCGCTTCGTAAGTTTGTTACTTGTCCGTATTTGCGGATAATACAAGTAAAAACTTAGCTCAGCTCCATAAAAATATAATTTTTACTTATTTTTAAGAGACTGAATTTCATTTTCAAAGGTCTTTACATCACTAAATGCTCGGTAGATAGACGCAAATCGAATATAAGCAACCGTATCAAATTTTTTCAAATGTTTCATTACAATTTCTCCAATATCATCACTTGTGACTTCACGTTTTTTCTTTTTTTGAATATCACGTTCAATCGCATGAATCAGTAAATCAAGTTTTTCTTGTGTATAAGGACGTTTTGTCAAAGATTGAACAATTCCTTTTGTCATCTTATTTCTCGAATACGCTTCTCGATCACCATTTTTTTTGACAACCATAATATCGAGGAGTTCAATTTCCTCGATAGTAGAAAAACGATAACGACATTTTTCACACTCACGACGACGACGCACTGCCATTTGATCAGAGTTGAGGCGTGTATCGACTACTTTCGTTTCCTTAGATGGACACACCGGACAGTGCATAGAAAAAACTTATTCGAAGAGGTGGATTACATACCCATTTTACGACGTATAAAAGCTGGAATTTCGAGATCCTCACCATCATCAGTAGTATTTTTTGGAGGAAGTGGAGCCTGAACAGGTGGATTCACTTGAGCTGGCGCTCGAAAAGTATTTTCTTTTGGAAGAGACTTTGTACTAAAAACACTACTACGAGGTTCTTCAAGCTCTACTTCAACTTCCACTTCTACTTCTCGTACAGGCTCTCGAACAATTTCTCGTGGAGCTTGTTCACGATACATTTCAGAAGGTTTCTTTTTTACAAAAGTTGGAGCTGTTAATGTTGGTTTTGCTTTAAACATGCTCTGAACTTCTTCTTCACTCACACGAGTACGTCGTTCTATTTCTTCAAAACCAGTCGCAATTACGGTAATACGAAGTTCCTCACCAAGACTTTCATCAATAACCGTTCCAAAAATAACTTTCGCATTTTCATCAGCTGAACTCGTAATAATTTTGGCAGCCTCTGAGACTTCTTGCATTCCAAGACTTGCCCCACCTGTAATAGTAAAGAGAATTCCTCTTGCCCCATCAATAGAAAGTTCAAGAAGTGGACTAGAAATTGCTGCGTTTGCTGCTTCAACCGCACGATTTTCACCTTTTCCAACACCGATTCCCATAAGGGCAGAACCAGTATCTTTCATGATCGTTTTAACGTCAGCAAAATCCACATTGATAAGCCCTGGAACCGTAATAAGTTCGGAAATTCCTTGAACACCCTGACGAAGAACATCATCTACAATTTTGAAGGCATCAAGAAGGGATGTTTTTTTATCAACAATTTGTAACACCTTATCATTTGGAATAGTAATAATAGTGTCTACTTGATCGGCCAATGCTTTGTAAGCATTGTCACCAATTTTTTTACGCTGTGCTCCTTCAAAAGAAAATGGTTTTGTTACAACAGCTACGGTCAAAGCACCCATATCATGAGCAATTTGAGCAATGACTGGACTTGCTCCAGAGCCAGTTCCACCACCAAGGCCACAGGTAATAAATACCATGTCAGCATCTTTCAAAAATTCACGAATTTCATTTTGAGATTCTTCGGCAGCACGTTTACCAATTTCTGGATCCATACCAGCACCAAGTCCTCGTGTAATGGTTTTTCCAATATGCAATTTTCCCGAAGCACTATTGTGGTGCAAAGCTTGAACATCCGTGTTCATGACAATAAATTCCACACCTCGAATACCAGATCGAACCATACGATCAACAGCAGATCCCCCTGATCCGCCAACACCAACAACTTTAATTTTTGCAAATGTTTCTACTTCAGGTTTTACTTGAGGCATAGCATATATGTATAGTCTGAACAAGAAAATTGTTCGGTATTTTAGCAATAGAATCTGTCTCTATAGTGTAGCGACTTTGACGTATACTGTCAAGAAAATCACAAAAATTTGTGTATAAGTTCGCTTATGAGAACAAAAAAACCTGCAAAAACAGGTTCTTTCTCTCGAAAAAAAATCAAGGCACAAGAAATCGAAAAACTTTGCGTAAACTTTCAACTACTTTTTGAGATCCCCCTGCAAGTACCGAAGCATGCTTTGTCTCAGGATTTTCAAGCATCAAACTTCCCCATTTTACAAGACCAATAGAAGGTGCAAAAGCAACATCATTGGCTTTTTCTGTAACAGTGCGAATATCAAGAGGAAATCCCAAACTTGCGTTCATACGAAGTTTTTGTTTGGTAAGATCCACAAGCCCTGCAATTTTTGCCCCACCTCCACTAAAAATAACTCCCGCGGGCAAAAGACCACTTCGATCAATGGATACAAGTTCTTTATCAATACGCTCCAAAATTTCAGATACACGAGCATTGATAATTTCGGTAATATAAAATAAAGAAACTTCTTCGTGAGCAACCCCACCAAAGTCAAAAAGATCTACAACGTCATGTTTATTCACGGCTTTGGTATTGCAAGAACCAACTTCAATTTTTATTTTTTCAGCAACATCAATAGATGTTTGAAGCCCAAGCGCAAGATCATTGGTAATATGATCAGCACCAATTGGTAATACGGCAGTATGAATCACATTTCCACCCTCATATACCAATAATGTCGTGGTCGAACCACCAAAATCCACAATAAGAACACCAAGTTCTTTTTGGCGTGGGGTAAGTACAGCATCGGCAGTAGCCAAAACAGATAATACAACATCATCAATCGTTACACTGGTACGATATACGGCCTTGGTTACATTTTTGAGATGACTCGTGAGTCCATACACTGCCTGAGCTTCTACTTCAAGACGGATTCCAGTCATACCAACTGGATCTTTGATACCAAGCTGTCCATCCACCGAAAAATGTCGTGGAACAAGATGAAGCATCTCATAGTTAAGTGGTGCTGCAATGGTTTTTGCTGCTTCAATAGCTCGAACGACATCTTCCTCCGAAATTTCACCATCTGGTTTTGCCACAGCAACCACTCCTCGAGTCTTTTGAGATAAAATATGCATTCCAGAAATACCAATCCAAACATTTGTTATAGGACTTCCAGTCAAACGTTCAATTTGTTCAAGCGCATTTGAAACCGAAGAAACAGCCTCTTCAATACTCACAATCACACCCTTTTGTACACCTTCCGAAGGAACTTCGGCCGTAGCAATGATTTGTAGCTCTTTTTTGCCATCGGCACGCATTCCCATTTGTCCAACAGCAACACGAACAGCACTTGATCCAATATCAAGGCCAGTAATAAGATTTGATTGAGATTTTGATCGTGCCATAGATAAATGCAGTATATCAAAAAAAGAGAAAATTTTCAACTTGAAGATTCTTTATATAAGGCCAAAAAATACAAATTCCTATAATAATACTCAGAAGTGAGGCCAAAAGAACGGCTCCTGCCATAATATCTTTGACCATTTTTACCTGCTCTGACAATCGAGGTTTTACCACATCAGCGACATGTTCAATCGCAGTATTGATACATTCCAAAATAAGAATCAAAATAATCACGCTTGCCAGAAAAAGAAAACTCGTACCAGATATATGCAAAAAAATCCCCAAAAGAACTGCCAAAAAACCACAAAATAACTGAATACGAAAATTTTGTTCAGACTTGAAAACAAGTGCAATCCCACGAAGGGCGTATCCAAAACTTTTTTGAAGTTGTTTTATATTCATACAATTTCAGCCAAAAACTTTTCTTGCAATCGAAACATTTTTTTTGCATCTTTTTCATTCATATGATCATATCCCAAAAGATGCAAGATTCCATGAGTCATCATACGATAAAATTCAATCTTCCAAGGAATTTGATACTCTTTTGCCTGTCTTTTTACCTGTGGCAAACAAATAAAAACATCTCCCCAATCATCGCTTGGCATAGCCATATCCCCTTCTTGTGAAGCAAAACTCAAAACATCGGTCGGCTTCTTTTTCCCCCGATATTGAAAATTAAGATCCGTCATTTTTTTATCTCCAATAATATGAAGACTCACACTCGCTTTCTTTTTTTTCAAACCCTGCAGAATGTGACATACATTTTTTTCAAGTGTTTTTTTTGAAATTGGTATTTTGAGTTTACAATAAACAGTACATTCCATAATAGCAGAAAGACAAAAACTAAAGGGTTGAAGAGACAGTACTACTGTTCGTCGATAAAACATTACTCAAAGTACTTGTTAGGGTATTTGTACTTACTCCTGGTAAAATAATTTGGGCTGGAATTTCTATATTGGTTTTACCACTTCGAAAACTTTGCAACAATACATTCATAATATGAGGAAAGGCATTTTTTTCTTGTTCACCGTAAAAATAAACAACAGAATAAATGAATTTTGGAGTCTCAAAAAATCCTACTTGATTATCGCCACGTCTATATCCTGTTACTTGAAAACGATTTTGAAAAGATGAAAAAGCTGTAAAATTTTCTCCTGGCAAGTTACTGGCAAACCAACTTGCAAAAGACATTCCTTCGTCTTTTGGAAATACTCGAATTTCCATATAGTCTCCACTGTCGGCACTGAGCAAAACATCTTGCAAATCATTGGCTACAGGATCTACTCTCCATGAAGATGGATAATAAAAACGATATTGATACGTAGGATTGATATACTCTTTCACCAACCCAGAATCAATAATTTTCTGAGGGGCAATCCCCTTTGGATTATACAAATTTGCTACTTCTTGACCATCATAATAACCATCTCGATCCGTATCATATACCTCTGGATCACTCAAAAAAATTTCTTCTTCTAAGTTTGTCAGAGTATCCGCATCTGAATCTTTGGAAGGTGCATAGGAAAGATGAGGAAGGATCAAAGATCCACCACCTCGAACAATTGGAGTTGAACTTGGAGTACTACTCACAATTTCAATTGGAGCAGTGCTTGTCACAACAGGAAGTGTCACAATAGGCGAAGCTTGAAATGGCACAACACTTGTAAGCGTAGAAGGAGAATTCGTATTTGTATCTTTCGGAGCCAAAACCATAAAATAAACCAGCGCCCCAATTCCCAAAAGGACCAACAAAGCAAGAAGGATAAAAATCATTTTTTTGGACCCCGCAGCAGGTTTTTGCAAAGGCTTTTGCAGTGCTGCCTTTGGCGCTTGTACTCCTGGCTTTGGAGTAAGAGATGCACTTGGAGTAACAGCCGCAGCTTGTGGTGGTTTTGCTGCAAGAACTGGCTTTTTGACAAGAATAGATGCTGCTGTTTTTTCACTTTGATCTGGATAAATAACCGGATCAGAACCAGCATAAAAAGCACCCGGCATAGTTTCTATGCGAGCAGTAATAACAGGTGGCGGCGTTGTGTTATTTTCTTTTTTTCCAAACATACTTAGAGTTGAATTTGTCCAGGAACTTGAAGTGTTGAAGTACTTGTAGATGTTGCTGACAAAACAGAACTTGTGGAAATTGGAGCTACACCAAAAGAAGACGCTGTACTCGTTGAGGAAGTGACAATGGTAATCAAAACAGGTACTGTACTTGAAGAAATACTACTCATTTCAGTAAGACGACCCGAACCATTTGGATTATAACCAGATTTTATTTCAGCCCCATCTTTATAAGTATCCCCATCTGTATCTGAATTTTTTGGATTTGTATGCCAAATTAAAATTTCTTCGCCATCAGATAAATCATCACTATCCGAATCCCAGTTATTTGGATCTATTCCCAGTTCTTTTTCTCGATCGTCTTTGAGACCGTCACCATCACTATCGGCTACTTCACCCACAATAATTTCACGATCCACAGCATCCGAAGACGTAGGTACAGTATCAAGAGAAGTAGTACTACTCACCGATACAAGATCAGCAGAGTTATTAAGAGCCGGAGCTGTATCAAGTGGAATAATAGCTGTATCTGCTGGTTTTTTTGTAAACAAAGTATATACAAACCAAGCAGAACCGAGCAAAACACAGGCAATCACCAAAGTCATAATAGTGACCATAATACCATGACTCAACTTTGGTTCTTTCAATGTATTTTCAGATCCCATAATAACCGGAGGAGTCTCAATATTATTCATGGGAGGAACATTTATAGGAGCCTTTGGAGTCAAAATTCCAGCAGTGAGAGCAGAAGATGAAGACGAAACAGGAGGAATAGCCGCCATACTAGCAGGAGCAGGAGCCAAAGGTTCTGCATTCTCTGTTCCCTCAAAAATATCCGGTGGTTCCCCAAGTGGAAGATTGGAAGGTACAGAAGCTTGTGGAATTGATGGATGATCGTCAAACATACGAAGATACACTAAAATTGAAAGACTTATGGTGTTGTTAATTTGCCAGAACCATTTGGATTATAGCCCTTAAAAACTTCATAGCCATCACTATAGCCATCTGCATCACTATCTGCTTTTTTTGGATCTGTTTTCCAGACATCAAGTTCGTCAGCATCCGAAAGCCCATCACCGTCACTATCAAAATCACGATTACTGAGTCCCAATTCTTTTTCTTTTTGGTCATCAACCCCATCACGGTCTTTATCATTTGGAAAAGGATCTACAACAACAGTACTACTTACCGTATCAAGAGAGCTTGTACTTGAAACATTTTCTGTATTTTGAGATGTATTATTTGATCCTGTTTTTGTATTTTTCTTTTGTACAAAAAACACGACAAGTCCAATAAGCAGTAAGACAAAAAACACGACAAGACCAATAAGCAGCAACTTTTTTCTAGATGAGCCTTCTGGTGAAATAGGAATTTGAGAATAATTTGCTTCTATCATAATATAATTATATCACACTATCGTTCACGATTACATGGTTCACCAGGAACACGGCACAAAACGTCAGCAAATGATGTATCAACAGCACCATTTGGAAATTCAGTATTAAAGCCTGCTTCGTGAATTTGTCTCACTTCATATACACGATTTGCATTTTTTACCAAATTAAATACATGCCAATATTTTGCTATACCAGCATTCGCACTCGCAGTCGCACTACGAAGTGTATATACATGTGTTGGCAAGTATAATGAAGATTCAGGGATTTGATCAGCTCTGTATTCATATATTTCTACCGTAACATCCAAATTATCAAAGGCAGAAATTGGTACGGTACTACTTCCACTAATAACTTCTACAAAGACTGCGTATGGAGAATTGTAATAACCATGATCCAATAAGCCCATACTATCCCCTGTTATAATTGTAGAAGCTTGTGCAGAAACACTCTGTAATGTTCCAGAATCATGCACAAATACAGATCCCTGAGTAATAAGATCTTGAGGGTTTCCATAAAAATCTTCACAAGCATCAGGTTGCCAATAATTAAAGATATTCAATCGTGCAAGATCCGCAATTTCAGCATTATTTAAACCATTATATACAGAAGTCATTCGAGAACAAAGAAAATTACGTCCACGATTTGCTCTATTACTCGAAAGAGCTTTCAATACATCAACACTCGCTGCAAAACGTTGTTCGGTTGTAGCATTAGCCCGCGCAGCATTTCCCAAAAAGTCGCGGTTATAAATCACAGGCGCAAAACTTACATCTGGTCCATCGGCGAAATGTTTCCATTTTACTACGACACGAAAAGTTCCCTGTGGTACAGCTGGAGAAAGAACGAATTCATTGGCAATAGTTGTAAGTTCTGCATTTACAGGATATGGAAAAAATGATCCATACCGTTCATATTGCTCTTTAGCCCCAGCAACAGATAATTTTGTACTGATACTTGCATCGCTGCGATTTCCATTGAATTTGTCTGCTGTTACATCATCAAGATTAAAATAGGTTGCATATTGATCACTACAGAGCAAATTTGTCTCAAGTCCACGAGCAATCGTTACTTTATTGGCACTCCAAGGACCAGCCTGCCGAGCAGAAGTTTTGTATCCATAATCACGAGCAAATGGAAAATTATGAATATTTGAAAGTAACCAAAATGATTGATTATAATCGGTTGTATTTACCCCCATTTCATAATTATGCCAACGAGTAGCAGCCGGCGCACTTGGATCTTCTTGAATAAAAACATTTTCGTTCTTCCAAGCCTCACTTCCACCGAGCGCTAATACTCCAGAAGCTGATGTTTTACTATTCACACGAAGCAAATAACGAGAAACAGAATTTGCCCAAGACGTATTTACATTATTTGCTCCGGGATTATTGATATCTTGTGGAGTCAAAACATTCAAGACAGCAATCTTTGGAGTAGCTTTTCCTCTATTATCTGAAGTTGTACAACTCACACAATTTGTCACCAAATTTTGACAATTATTTTCACATGTATAGGTTCCCCTATCAGCACAAATTGCAGGACGGTCGTCATTATTATAGAAAATTCTTAATGCTGTAGTATTTGCATTTGCAGGAGCATTATTTCCACCAGGAATAATTACTTGATTGGTAACAGGATCAATATCACAAACCTCTGGCTGTGCGACATTATTTATCTTTGAAAGACGAGAATCAATATCAATTTTACCATTTCCACAACTATCCAAAGGATCTTGAGTAAGTACTTTCTTACAATCACCAGAACAATAAGTGCAAGTTCGGCCATATTCCGACTCACAAGCTTGACCATTACTTGCCCCAGTATCACAAACTTCCCCAGCATCTACAACAGCATTTCCGCAAGAACCAGCAACAGCTACCTCAGCGACAACATTGGGACGTAAACCATCACAGTGAATACGAACATCTTTATTAAGAGATGAATTCAAAATTTGTGCACATTGATCACCTGCGAGTGCTACCCAACCAAGATCCCCTACTACACCAATATTTCTTTTGGCTACAGATTGACACTCAAGTCCAAATCCACGACAAATAGCATCCCCCGTAGTATTTATACATTCACTTGTAGTTTGATCATTATACGTAATTTTGACCAAAGTATCATCTGTTCCAGGAGCGTTTCGATCAAAATGTGAAGTTGGATCTGTATGATCAATTGAAATTTGAGCTTGAGGAATTTGCTGAGCACAAGCAATATTCTCTACTTGACAGAATTTACTGCAACCATCAAGACGATTGGTATTCCCATCATCACAAGTTTCATCAGAAATTTGAAGAATAGAATCTCCACAATAACCTCCACGAGCTTGACAATCCAAAGAACAAGATAATTGTTGTGTAATATAATAAGTTGGGTCATTAACAGAAACACAAGTATCACCAACATTTGGACAAGAAAAATTTGGACCAATACATATTGTACCGGATTTTTTACAATAACCAAAATTTACAAACGCAGGGTCAGCTTTATCACAATTTTCCAAAGAAGCTTCATTCGGATCTTTTACCCCATTATGGTTTTGGTCGTTAAAATTTATAATGGCATCACCACAAAATCCAGCATTGATATGAGCCGCATCATTTTGTGGTCCTGGAGGAGTACAAGCCAAAGAACAATGACCGTAACTACCATTGAGATTTCCGTCGTCACAAGTTTCACCCGCATCAATATGTCCATTTCCACAATTTGCATTGGCTCGACAAACAGGAGCATCATACTGACAAGCGGCATTACAAGTATGATACGCTGTTTCACCCTGTCCACAAACAAGACCTGCTGCCCCACCCGCAACAGATGAAGTTCCTGGAGGATCACAAGCTTCACCAATATCTCGAATACCATTTCCACAGTTTCCAGCTACAGGTCGCAAAACTTCGAGACCTTGTTCACCACAAGAAGAGAGTGAAGTACTATAATGTGTTGTAGAAACCATTCCTTGGATAATACCTCGCTGATTAGCATTATTCATGTCAAAATATTCAAGAGGCAAATAGAGAGAATAATGATTTGCATCAACTCCTTTATATTCAAGGACACTTGACTGAGCAGGGCAACTAAATGTTGCATCAGTACTATTCCAACAAGTCTGACTATCATCTGGTAAAATACATTTTGCAGGAGCAGCACCACAATCAGTATCTGTAGAACAAGCAACTTGACGACCGTTTTGTAAAGCTTCACAGTGTCCACAAGCACTCCATTGATTCAATTCTGGCTCTGCTACATTACCAACAGCAGTAAGCAAACGTCCCCATGATGGCCAATGAGTATTGGTATAACCTGGGATATACGTACCTGCTGGCAAAAGTGGATAGGTACCATTTGCACTACGATAATCTTCGATTTTGTTTTCCAAATTCTGGATAGTATTGAGACGACTCCAATCTCTTTGAAATTTGCTTTTTGCATTTGCACAAATTCCATTTGTTGTTGACGTTGGAGTACCCAAGATCGTACGACACTCAAAATCATTTGTACAAGAGACAGAACTTACAGGAAGACTGTTAATATTTGCTGGAACATACTGACCAGCATCTCCATTTCCAGAAAGACAACTTTGTCGTTCAGAAATATTGATATTGAATATAAAGTGAGCCATGAATTTTTCCAAAACCTGTCTTGTATTTGCCTGAGCATCAGAATTTATACCAATCAAATAAATATAATTATGTACTGTTTTATCCTCAAGTTCATTGAGTACATTAATATAAGTATTATTTCCATCACTTATAGCATCATAACCATCTACAATAATGTCACGATATTTTTCAATTCCAGAAAAACCTTGCTCAATAAACCACTCTCGAGCTGAAGAACGATTTCCATTGGCAAAAACCTGAATACCAATAACATCATCGTTTTTATCATTGAAGAACAAGAATTTTTTGAGGGTTCCCTCTGGAAGATTGCTGTTGACAGCAGGTGCAACCCCAAGACACTGCTGTTGTCTAATTTGATTGAACGCGAGAATACCACGACATTCACCAACATTGTGACAAACTTTTCCATCAACACTACAATGGCCAACACTAGCCGCCAAATTTCCTTGAACCATAGGTCGCAAAAGTGGAAGGTCATCTGTTTTATCTCCAGAATTACCACTATCCGCACAATAACCTGTACTAAAATTAAGGCTTACGAGTTTTCCACCCAAATTGATTTTTGGAATAGAAGCTCCATCAAAGATTTTTTTACTAAGATTGAAATGATCGTTATTGAAATTTCCAGCACCCAAACTTACACCATCTTCATATGGATAAGTAATTTGTGTTGGCCATGGATTTTCACAGAACATAGCAGTAAGATTGCTTAGTCCAGCAAAAACACGACCAGTTTCTACATTTGTAGTATCAGCAGTAATAGCTATTTGTGCAGAAGCGACAATTGTACCTTCAAGATCTTTTGATGAAATTCTAATTCTATCAGTATTTACAATAGCAGGAAAAGTAAACAGACTATTATTACGAGGTTCCCAAGACCACTGCCAAGCATAACTTGGAGTACTCACAATAAGAGCCCCCGTAGTACTTTTTACAGAAGCCACGAAGTCATGATTTGTATTGGGACGAGTAAATAAGTAACTTGAAGGATCAATATCAACGTCCTGAACTCGACAGATTTGACTTCCTGTTTCAAAAACAAAGATATCATCTGTGTGGAAACGATTGTTGTTATTCAAAAATACATTTCCTTGAATACCCACACCATTTATATCTCGAATACCGCTATTTCCTCCACGAAGTACCACTGCATAAATAGTATTTGCTTCAAGAAGATCATTGACAGTAATATTCATACGAGTAGTCGTCGGAGCTCCTACATGTTCTAGTGGAATCACATCGATTTTTGGTACAATTTTCCCAGTACACCACACAGTACCTTTATTCGAAATCATATTCACCAAGTGAACTCCTACCTCAGCATGAACAACAGAGTTGAATACATCCACAAAAAATTGTTTTACATCACTCCAAATTCGAGCAAAAAGACCTGGTACTTGCTCACCTCCAGAAAGAGCCAACAATGATCCAATTTCAGAAGTAACTTCTGTTTCATTAGCACTCGCACAGACATAACCTGCAGGATGTAAACTTGCAACAAGCACAGAATTTGAAATTGTTTTTTCATCAATTTCACGATTAAATTCTGCAGCAATAAGAGAATTACGACAAACTTTATTGGCCTCCACAACTTCTCCAATACCAGTACCATTCAAAGGAAGTTCGCTTGTTCGAGTAGGACGAGCTTGACAACAAGAATTTGTACCTACACCCTGATTAGCATCAGGACAGTTATTGCTACGAGCAACACCATTTTCTACAATCGGAGTAGGATATTCCACATAACCACACTGAAGTGAATAGTCACCTTTTCCAATAATATTTCTCGCACGAAGAGATTCTGTTGTGGTTGCATTTTTTCGAACTTGAGTTGCTTGGACTTGAACCTTTGCTTCTTGCATCAAAGTAAGAGGATTTACCAAACCTTGACCAATAGCTGTAACCACCTGAATAGGATCTTGATCAAATCCAGGATCAGCTACCAGATTAGCAGGTTCACAACGTGGATTTTCACCAAGTTCAGGAAGACCATTTCCACAAAGAGATGGAGTATCATAAAGTCCGGAAGAACCATGTTTTGTACAGTCACTATTACAACCAGCTGTTCCTGATTCACAACTGAAGTCACTTGAAATATTTGCTTTTATATCACAGATATTTTGTAAAACACAGCGATTTGTACAAGTAGTAGAAGCAGATGCTACCTCAATAAGGTCAATATTACCATTTGGAAGAACAACTTTTATGTGACGAGGCTCTGTTGTTTTTTCACATTCTTCACCTGGATCCAAATTTCCATCTCCACAAATAGTTGCAGAATTAAGACATTCAGAGGATTGTTTTTGATCACGAGTCAAATTGCTATGATTAGCAGGACAATTTGCTGCTTCACAAAGTGGTGCTTCACAATAAGCACGTGCCATTTTGGTACCAAGATGCAAACAATTTTCTGAACAACCAAGAGCCGACCAAGAAGGATGTGCCCCAGCTTCTGCAAGTGAAATACCCAAATCACAATCTTCTCCCAAAAGGGCCAGTCCCCCATCAGCAAGTCCAACTTTTCCATTTCCACATTGAAGTGAACCTACAGCATCTGAAAATTTTTGACTACTTCCCTTCCAAGTACAAGTATTTGTACAATAATCTTTTTCTCCAGGAATACCAGGATCACATTCTTCACCAAAATTTGGTTCAAGAACTGCATTTCCACACAAACCAAGAACTGATTGATCTGTTGATGTTGTAAAATGTATATTTCCAGGACGCAAACAATTCAAAGTACAACTTACACCTGGAATTTCTCCAAGAGTTGCAACATCACAATCTTCCCCAGGATCAACTTGGGAATTCCCACAAAGATATGCTATTTGACCAAAAGGAATATCACTTCCAGCAGGAAGACAATTTCCACTACAATAAGCATAAGGACTTCCTTTGGTAGAAAAACCAGTTGTTGTTGCTACTTGCTGAGCTTCATTAACAGGAAGATCATCGGCACCTAATACAGTCCAATTCCAACCATAAGCCCAAGGATTCAAGCGCTGCCCAAGAGGACTACATTGATCTGGAGCACTCAGTGGTGATGCACCATACGCAGTTTTTTGACCAACAAGACTTGCTACAAAAGGACTTGGAACGACATCTACTTTATCCAAAATACAAATACCATCTTTTTCTTTTGTACGGAATTTCCAAACTTTTGGAGCAACTGCTTTTCCATCAATAGCTTGACCTCCAAGAGTACCACCAAAAGCAATAACTTGATCGGTTAATGTAACTTGATACAAAGTATTCACATCCAAAGTTCCATCGACTGTAATTTCATATTGAAAAGGATCAAAGGCAGCAGCATTCACATCATGAAACGCCAAAGGTGCTTCTGGATTTTGACAATTTTCACCTATATCAAGTGGACCTGCACATTTTTGTACTTTCAAAGCACCATGATAGGTATTGGTTTTCATTGGGAGATTGAATCTCACACCAATATTTACATTAGTACAAGACTGGTTACACTGTGGCCACCATTGTACTGCTTTTGGATCACCAGGTTGTATAAACAAATTACTACTTCCTGTTACAACTTTATGAACACCATCAACTACAGTATCAGCAGAAGCAGTAATTACAACAGGGTCATTAGCAGTATTTTTGAGAGCAGTAACCGTAGCACGAATACTATCTGCATACAAAGAACTTGTTGTTGGAACATCTTTTTTGTCAGAACGAACAGCATATGCCATATCAGATAAGAGATCTTCTTCATTACCCTGTCTTGGTTTCCATTCAAAACCTTTTCCATTTACATCAACAACACTACAAGCTTGGCTTCCTCTTCCCCAAACAAAGTAGTAAAAAGGATGTGCTGGAGCATCAAAATTGTCTGACAAAGGAAATGCTGGATTCTGAACCATTCCCAAAAGATGCGTTGTGTATTCTGGTGGGGTAATAGCCGCACCAAAAAGTGAACATGCTGCATTACTTGTTTTGAAATCAAAATTATAAGCAGCAGTAATTCCATTTACTGGAGCTGGCAAAGTTCTCTGCAAAGATAAAGGCGATGTATTTATTTTATTATTTCCAAATTCAACAAGACCTGGTTCATTGGCATGAAGTGTATTTCCCAAAATAACACGATGCCAAGTACCTGCTCTATGAGATGCTCCAGGAGCAAGTCTCAATTCCAAAATATCTGTTTGATTTCCTCCCAAAAATCCTACACTATATTGTCCTGTTACATCATCAGCAGGAAGATATTTACAATCAGGTTTATCACCTTGTCCACAGGTATACACACGTACCGCAGAGTTCAAATTTACTTCAGACATGTGCATATTAAATTGCACCGTGATAATACTGTCAGTACAAGCATCCCCTACTCCCCAATTTTGCCAAGGTGAAGGTGAAGGACGAACAAAATTATCGATATTCAAATCTTGCCAGTCTGCAATATTACAAGCTTCAAGAACACGAGGAACATGTGGAATAAGCCCTGTGGTAAAACGCCAAACATAACCAGCCGAACGAGTTTCGCCCACACAAGCAAAAGCCTGAGGTTTCCACAAACCTTTTTCAGGACCATTTGTACAACATTGATAACCTACTCCAGGGGCATCTCCACCCAAAGTACAATCTGCAACATTATATTGAACACTATTACTAAACTCATTTCCAGCACGAGCAAGAATTGGACCCGTAATCATAGAAACACCGGTGTTGTCAACAGGAAGCACGGTTTCAATGGTTGTTCCATCATTGGAGACACGACGGATGACATTATTGCCAAGCGGATCTTTATTATTTGAAGAAGTAAGCCAACGAGAATTTATACTCCAAAAATATAACTCTGGATTTTGTGTCAAATTAATACCGGTAAGAATCAAAGGTGAAGCATTATTTGGAAGAGGTGCTACTCCAATATTTGGATTGATACGACAAAGCCCAGGAAGTGGATTTCCAGGAAGAAAAGTAATATTACTTGTTCCATCAGAATGATGATTAGAATCGTTTTTTACAACAACATAATACTTTCCAAGTTGGATTCCAGATGGAATTTTTCCAATAATTTGATTATCACTCCAAGTATCTCCACAGGCTTCTGGCAAAGTTGCCAAATCAAGACGTGCACAAGCAGCTTCAACAGCAGCATCTGATGTTCTTGCACAATTGAGTGCCGCATCTGCACTTGCTGCTATATATACCACTCCATGTCCACCAAAACGAGCACCGCTAATGGTAAGCAAACTTCCAAGAGTAGAGGTCTGCGAAGGAGAAAGTGCATCAATATGTGGGACAAGATCAGCATCTCTATCAACAACAATAAATTCAACACCATTGGTAAAAGAATCGCCAATTTTTGCACGAACGCCCACACGTCCTGGAGACATGTTTTGAGGAACAGAACTCAAAATAGTTGCTTCATTCCATTGACGGATCGGAGCATTGACTCCACCAAAAAGAAGCGCACTATTATTGCCACCATTTCCAAGTCCACGACCAAAGGCAGTCACTGGAGCACTTGATGATGCAATATTGGTATTTGTTGGACCAAGAACAGCACAAAGTCCAGGATGATCGTTATTACTCATTTTGAAAATACCAGCATTTGGACCAGCTTTTGGACCATGATCATCGTTACTCAAATCTTCGTAAGCTGGTTTATCCCCTGCTGCACGAGTTTTGATACGAATTGTAGTACTTGTACCAACAGGAAGGTTTGGAATTTCTACAATCACCATGTTGTCATGCCATACATCAAGTCCATTACAAGAAGCAAATGGAGCAGGAACCCACTGATCAATACTACCATCAGCATTATTATCAATACCAAAATCTACAGAACCAGAATCTTCACCAAAAAAATTACCCAAAATAGTTGCCCAACTTCCGGGAGCACCATCCCAAGAACTTGGACTTGCACCACCGACATCAACATCCCGAATAATAGGTCGATTCACACAAGAACCATTTTGACAATCACCACTTACACACTGCCAATTGGCATTACAAGCTCCATCACCAAGACATTTTCCACCAATATCAATAGCTGTTTCGCCAGCATCCTGACGACCATTGTGACAAAGATCTCCATCAAGTACAAAACTTGAAGTTGCGACGGTAATATTGTGATCAATATCTGCAACAGTGAAAGTCAAATTATACAAAGCAGGAACCGAAGCATCGGAAGCAAAAACAAGATCTTGATTCAAAGAAAAAGCTTCGTTTGAACCGCTACGAGGGCCAGAATAATATGACCAATTTACTTTTTCTCCAGCAGGATCTCTTGGTTCACTTTGAACATTCAAAGCAAGATAAGAAATACCTCCAAAAGAAATATTTTGACCATCTTCTTTACGGCGATCTTCAAATGTTGCATTGAGATGATATTTTGCATTTCGAGGAACAATCTGCCCTTCTCTTGTATTTTTTCCATTAAAGGTAATAGAATCAGTAATTGGAGAAAGAAGATCCAAGAAATCTCGGTTTACATTAAAAAGTGATGTTGTATCAAAAATTCCACAAGCCAATTTTGTTTGGAGTTTGAGTCCCCCGGCAACAAGATCAGGATTCACTTCAACTTTATATTCTCCAGGAGAAAGACAACTACGAGTGTCACCATCAGCATTACAAAGATTTGTGTCCTCACCAAAAAAGGCTTCTACGACCTGTCTACCAGGAAGTATTTTTATTGATTTTACAGGAATAGTATTGCTTCCTTTTGAAAGTTTGAAAATTTTATTTTTATCTTGATTTTCATCAAGTGGACGACTAAACACAGCACGAACGATGGTATTACTCATACCTGTACCACTATTTGTTGGTGTTCGAGGAGTCAAACTTTTGACCACAAAGGCATCGTCACCACACTCACGAGGACCCCCCGCTACTGCCTGACAGTCGGCAAAGTTGGCACAAGCAGGAACTCCTCCACGAACTCCCCCACCATCATTAACAAGTCCCCCACTTCCCGTTGCCATGGCTAAACGTGAAATAATAAACTGTGTAATAGCAAAAGAAGACATGATAATAGCAAGTCCAATAGTAGCGTTAATCAATGTTTTTTTTGCACTCGCAATTTTTTCTTCGTTTCCACCACTCGTCATCCAGGTAAAACCAGCATACAAAATCAAAGCAACAGCAATAATTCCCAAAAGACTAAGCGCAATACGAATAATCTTGGCAGCAATAACACGAATATCTTCACCACCAAGCGGAAGAAGACTTCCTACCTTTTGAAGTCCAAAAGGTGCATTTCCAGCCTGTGCAGAAACGTGATTAAAAGCAAGGAAAATACCACCCAAAAAGAAAACAGAAAAAAGAAAAAGAAAATATTTGCGTTTAAATAAAGTGCCAACAAAATGCATACAAAAAAATTATATACCTCAACTCTAGCCACCCGCTTGTACAGGCTGCAAAGGACTAATATCATTACTCTTTAGAGTATTGATACAGGTTGATGTACTTGCAGATGTTCGAGGAAGTGCTGGATTTGTATATTGGACACAACCTGTATCTTGGTTGGCAGTGAAATTTTCTGGAAAATTCACACATCCAACGTTGGCAACAACATTACCATCACTATCTTCACTATAAGTACAAACAGGAGAATCCGCGCCTTGTGGACGAACAGCTGTCCAAGGACCACGACCAGGGTAAAAACAATTTTGTGTAATACTTTTTATACTACTTGGAATAATTGGGAAATAGTAAAAATTAGTTCCCTCTGGGCCAAATTTACGATGATCAATTGTTACTATACTTTTATTATCAACAAGAGAAGTATCTGGTCGAAACCAAATATCACCAAGATTCGCAAATGCGGCATTTTGACCTACCAAAGTTGCTGGAAGTGGATATTCTTCCAAACTTATTTCTTCTAAACTTAAATTGGAAACACGTTTACTAAAATATAATTGAAGTGGTGCCGCCTGAGAAACACTCTCTGCATCAAGATTTGGTGTAACCTTTTCAAGAGAAGGAGCTGTTCTATCAATAGTATTTGAAATATTAAATCCCCAATAGTAATTGTCTGGATTTTTTTCTGCATCATGAATAATTTTTGGTTCATTTTGGACAAAACCAGCGCGATGTGGCTCGGCCAATTTTCCATCAGCAACATTGAGAGGACCATTGTCAAGTGCATTTCCAGCCATATCCATAAGACCTGAAAAAGGTACGGCTTCAAAAGAGTTTCCTGCCAAAGTCAAAGCAGTACGAACAAGAACTCCATAGGAGTTGGCACAATCAGCATTGCCAGCACAGTCAACAGGGAGACAATACATGGTCTGACCACAGCTATTTTGACCACAAGGAATATCAGAGGTAAACTCAAGTGTTTTGTAGCCATTGGAGATACGCCAATTTCCTGTAATAGTAGCAGAAGCAAAAATAATATTTGAAAAAGGTGAATTTTGACCACTCATTCCTTGGGCAACCAAAGGATCAACAGGTTCACTGAAGTTGATTTGAACAAGACTATTTCGAGCCTCTGTAGCATTGGCATCTGGATAAACTGAAGTTACCGAAGGTGGTATTTTATCTTCAATCGTATCTGTCTGAAAAATCCAAGTATAGTGACCATGTCTATCACTTGAAAAAGCAGAAGTTTTTCCATCTTTTTTCAAGATAGAACGTGTCAAATCAACAATATATTTTATTTTTACTTGATCACTACCGAGTGAAACAAGAGGACGAAATATAAATGTTAAAGCTTCACGATTTGGACCTTCAAAAGTAGTGAGCGCTGCCGCTTCTACAGAAGGAGTCGAAGTACTTCCTTTGATGTTGATTTTTACACTCGAAGTATTGAGCTGATCACAAAATTGTCCACTCCAATCAAATTGAGCATCATTCACATTGATACAATCTCCGAATATTTGATTATTATTGGTATCTTTAATAAGAGATGCAGGGTCGATTGCTTCACGAAATGTTACCACAATGCGAGTATTTCGAGGTACATCTTCTTGGTCACGAAGTGGATAATGGTCTTTTACAATACGACCAAGAGCACCGGACGCAGTATAAGAGTCAAAATTGAGTGCAGCACGCCCACCAGAACCATTGTCACCAAGCCCACTGCCTGTAGCATCGGAGAGAGCATTCAAAATAAACTGAGTAATGGCAAGAGAAGACATGATAATAGCAAGACCAATAGTTGCATTGATCAATGTTTTTTTGGCAGTTCCAATCTTTTCTTCGTTTCCTCCACTCGTCATCCAAGTAAAACCTGCGTACAAAATCAAAACAACAGCAATAAGACCGAGGAGACCAAGACCAATACGAATAATCTTGGCAGCGATAATACGAATATCTTCACCACCTAAAGGAAGAAGACTTCCTACTTTTTTTACACCAAAAGTGTCGGCTTGCGCAGAGGCAATCGACGCAAAACAAAAAATAAAAAAAGTGACTAAAAACAAACATGCGATCGTTTTAATCACTTTTTTATTATTTCTTTTGTACAAGCGAATCCAAGGAAGCATGGGACCTGGACTCAAAAATTAATGTCAACTGGGTTTTTGTGTTGATTCGATCATCGCGCGAACACGATTACCATCAGCACGCCCAGAAAGCTCTTTCATTACCATGCCCATAAGTTGCCCGACAGTGACAACAGGGTTTTGGGAACGAATTTTTTCAATCACGTTCTGGATATCTTCATCACCGAGCTCCGGTGGAAGAAACCTTTTTACAATTTCAATTTCTGATTTTGTTTTTTCTATCAAATCTTGTCTTGCAGCAGATTCAAAATCTTTAAGGGCATCTTGAAGCTGTTTGTTTTGACTTCGAATGATAGCAAGAACTTCTTCGTCATTGAGTTCACGTCCTTTGTCGATTTCAGTATTCCGGATAGTAGCAAAAATAAGTCGAATCACAGCAAGTGTTTCTGTGTCTTTTGACTTCATTGCTTCTTTTTGAGTATCGACAATAACAGAACGCAAAGACATATTATTTTATTTTTTCTTGTTTGGATAAGTATCTTCTTCAACAGGGAGACGTCCGATTTTTTGCAAATACGCAGTTTTTGCGAGACTGTGCAAACGTTTCACACGGCTATTTTTTCGGAAGTTTTTACTCTTTACTTCTTCGAAATATTGGATCTTTTTTGCTTGAATAATTTTTCCCGAAGACTGCCATTGTTTTTTAGCGCGTCGGAACAAACTTTCAAAAGATTCATTTTTTCTTTTTCGTACTTCTGACACAAATGTTCACCTCCTCAAGGTGTATTAAAATTAAATATTTAGCTTGTTCTTAGTATACATGAAAATTTCGCAAGAGTCAAATACAAATCGTCCCCAACTTATCCACGGATAATATCAATTCTATTGAGTTTTTTGAGCTCATGAGCGAGTTTTTTTTGATCGACAATTTCTTGAATCCCCGACTCCATATCACGAATAATTGCTGTACCATCTTGTACTTCTTTTTGTCCAATAATAATCGTGTGAGTGGCTCCAATTTTGTTGGCAATTTCCATCTGAGCTTTGAGTGAAGTTTTGGCAAGATTGAAATGTACGGTTGTACCATCACGGCGAATTTCTTCTACCAAAAATAATGTTCTTCGACGTGCCTGTTCACCGAGCTGTGCAAAAAAGACTGGTAATTTTTTGATGTCTTTTCTTTCAATCATGTCTTTTTTTTCTTGACGTTCAAGTTCTATCATGACGCGTTCAATACCAATGGCAAAACCACAAGCTGGAGTAGGCACTCCACCGAGTTGCTCTACCAGTAAATTGTAGCGACCACCAGCACCAAGTGCACTTTGACTTGCTTCACTACTTTCTGGAATATAAAATTCAAAAACTGTATCAGTATAATAATCAAGTCCACGAACAAGACGAGAGTTGAGTACATATGGTATTCCCATTTCATCAAGATACTCAAGTGTTTTCATGAAAAAACTTTTTGACTCATCACTGAGCCAATCCAAAATTTGTGGTGCATCTTCAAGGACCGCTTGATCTTCAGGCTCTTTACTATCAAGTACACGAAGTGGGTTTTTGAGCAAACGTTTTTTGGATTCTTCTGAAAGTTGACCACGACGTGAACGCAAATATCCAGTTAGCTCAACCAAATATCTTTGGCGATCTTCAACATTTCCAATACTATTCATTTGTACTTCTACATTGATTCCAAGATCACGATAAAAATTGTATCCAACAGCAATAAGTTCAGCGTCAACTACAGGATCATGAACACCAAAAGATTCAAAACCAAATTGGTGAAATTGACGATAGCGTCCAGCCTGTGGTCGTTCGTGTCGAAACATGGAACCATTGTACCAAAGTTTCACTGGTTGCACTTGATTGTGCATACCGTGATTGATATAGGCTCTTGAGATACTTGCTGTACCTTCTGGACGAAGCGCTACTTTGGTATCGTCGCGATCATCAAAAATATACATTTCTTTATCAACAATATCAGTCCCCTTTCCAACAGAACGAATAAACAAATTTGAATTTTCTACAATTGGAGTTTCAATATACCCGTATCCATAGGCACGAGCAATATCTTCACCAACATGTTGAATAGAAAGCCATTTGTCTTCGTCTTTTGGCAAAATATCTCGCATACCACGAACCAAAGCATATACAGGAGCGGCTGCTTTCTTTTTTTCATCACTTGTATGTTCATCTTTCTTTTTGACAGGCGCTACTACTTTTTTTACAGGCTTCAAAACAACTTTCTTTTTTGGAGGCACAACTTTCTTTTTTGCTGGAACTGCTTTTTTCTTTGATGGCATAAGTATGTACAATTAATTACATTTAGAAGTTATAGGTTGGAGAATGAAAGAGTGTAATACGATTGAATGGATAACCACGAATCCAAGTACGGCCAACAATTGAACTTTTTGGAATAGGACCAAATTTTCGAGAGTCATAACTTTCGCCACGATTGTCCCCCATCACAAAATATTCATCGGGTCCAAGCTGAACCGTAGTAGAACCAGATGTAGTCTGATTGAGATAATTTTCTTCGACAACTTTTCCTTGAGGAAACTCATCATTGAAAATAATAACTTTGTTGTTTTCAATTTTTATTTTTTCTCCAGGAAGACCAATAACACGTTTGAGATAATATTCTTGTTTTATGACCGGCGCCCGTAGCACAACAACCTCACCTCTCTCGGGCGCCCGCAAATGGTAACTGAGCTCGTCAATAAGTAAATATTCACTTTCAAAGTAATTTGGCTGCATGGATTGACCTTCAACCACAAAAGGTTTGAAAAGAAAGGTTCTTACAGCAATAATAGTAATAGCAGCCAAAACGACAACTTTTATGACCTCCAAAAAAAAGATTCCAACCGACGCAAAAAAACCACGACCTATGGGAGTCATTTCTTCTAAATTTTCTGAACTCTTTTTTTGTTCAAGGTCTTCATTCATAGGAAAGATATAGTCTTTTTAGTATAGCGAAGACTTTGAGAAAAATCAAGTGGACCCAGGAGGATTTGAACCTCCGACCCCTTGCATGTCATGCAAGTGCTCTAACCAACTGAGCTATAAGTCCGTATAAAAAACCCGCTCTTTTAGAACGGATTTTTTGTGGGCGTGCCTGGAGTCGAACCAGGGACCTCAACATTATCAGTGTTGCGCTCTAACCATCTGAGCTACACGCCCATATTTGTGCCCATAAATATACACCAAAAAAAAATATTCGTCAAGTGAAAAAAAACTCCCCCCAAAGGGAGAAGTTTTAATTTTGTTTTGTTTAGATGTTGAGGTTGTCGATTGCACTCGTATCGATATCTTCATGTGCAACGTCTTGATGAGCATCTTCTTGCATCATCATTGGAGCTCGTTGTGGACGTCCACCCTCTGGTTCGTTGATTTTGAGGTTTACTCGAGCATTATTTTTTGCTCCAACGATTTTGAGAAGTGTACGTACAGCGCGAGCAGTTTGGCCTTGACGTCCGATAACATATCCCATGTCTGTTGGATTGATATCCAAGGTAATGAGCACGCCTCGTTCGTCTACAGTACGTGTGGTTTTGACGTCTTCCGGATGGTTGACAATCGCTTGCACAATGTACTCAACAAACTGTTGATCTGTCATATTCATACATTAATCTGTTTAAACTGAACTGTCGACATGTGGAAAATCCACCAGTTCTTTCACAAAAAGAAGTATAGCAAATATTTTATCCAAAAGTCAACATAAAAAGAAAAACTGTCCACAGTGGGACAGTTTTTTGAAATATATTTTATGCGGCAGGTGCAGCTTTTTTTGCTTCAATTTTTTTTGCTCGTTTTTGAGAAATAAAAACTGATTTTGCTTTTTTTGCTTTTGTGATTCCTTCTTTTACCAAAAGGTTGTTCACAGTTGCACTTGGTTGAGCACCAACAGAAAGCCAATATTCAATACGTTCGCGGTTGAGTTCAATTTGTTTTGGTTGAGTCGTTGGATTGTATGAACCCAAGATTTCCAAACTTTTTGCCTGTGTATCTTTGTGCTTGTCAGAAACAATAAGACGGTAGATAGGCTGTTTTTTCTTTCCAAGACGTTGGAGACGAATACAGATCATAGTATATAAATAGAGATAATACGAAGATTAGGTGACGATTAGAGCTGGGCGCATTATAGCGAAAATCTGGAAACTTGTCAAGAGCTCTTTGCTTCTGATAATTTTACACTCAAAAGCTGAGATACCCCATTTCCTCCCATAGTCACCCCATAAATAGCATCTGCAGCATGCATAGTCACTCGATTATGGGTAATAATGATAAACTGTGAAGCTTCCGAGAGTTCTTTGAGGATCTGGACGACTCGAAGGGTATTGGCTTCGTCAAGTGCCGCTTCAACCTCGTCAAGAATAACAAATGGTGATGGGTTCGTACGCAAAATAGCACAAATAAGCGCAATAGAAGTAAGGGTTCGCTCTCCACCGGAGAGGGCCTGAATATTGTTGATTTTCTTTCCTGGAGGGCACGCCAAAATATCAATCCCCTTCAAGATCTTTTTCACTTTTTTTGATCCTGTATCTACATCGTTTTCTTTTTCTTCAGATTCTGAACCTTCTATTTCATCTTCATACACTTCTATCAAATCAGCACTTCCCCCATCAAACAAAATAGCAAAGTAACGGGCAAATTCTTTTTTCATTTCTTTGAATGCCTTATTGCGTTTTTTCTTCATGATATCATCAAGCTCTTGCACCAAAGTTTCAAGATCATTCAAAGTTTTTTTCAAATCCTTGAGCTGACCATCAAGATTATCAAAACGAGATTTTGTTTCTTCATATTCTGCCACAACACTTTCATCAATACCACCAATAAGTGAAAGTGTATATTTGAGTTTTTGAATACGCACACCTACTTGTTCTTGTTCTGCAGCTTCAAATACCTTATGCCCACGAGAAGCAATAGAGTCAAGTGATACATGCAATTCTTCAAATACTTCTCTTGCAATATCTTCTTCACGAGTTTCGAGTTTGGCCAGTTCAATTTGACGAGTATTTTTTTGTGCAATAGCAGCGTTCACAGATGCCTGTAACTCTTGCATTGAATCTTGCAGGGCAAAAACACGTTGTTTTTTGACTTCTTCTTCTGCATGAAAATTATTGACTTTACTTTCGGCAACAGCTATTTCTTGGTCCAATTCTTGCATGGTATCAAGTATCATTTGCTTTTGGATTTCAATATCTTTCAATACTTCGCTATATTGTTCGGGACTAAGTGTTTCAAGATTGAGTTCGTGCTCGAGTGCGGCAATTTCTGAATCTACACTTTTCTTTTGATTTTCTTGCAAATCCATTTTGCTTTTCAAAAACAAGAGTTCTCCAGATCGAGCCTGGAGTTCTTCACGACACTCTTCAAAACGAATTTCAAAATGTTCAAATTCTGCTCTTTTGTTTTTGAGTTCAGCTTCTGAAAGGGCCACATCAAAATCAGTAAAGGCAGAAGCGCCTGATGCAAAACTCAATCTATCATCTCGCCCGCGACGGTATCCACCTTTTACCACACCACTTGTTTCAAATAGATCTCCCTGAAGTGTCACCATACGAATACGACCAATACCAACAGCACGGGCCGCATCCATATCTTCTACTACCAAAGTGGAACCAAAAATTAAAGAAAAAACATCGTTATATTTTGCATTGTATTTGATCAAATCCATGGCGAGTCCTCGTACACCCTGTTCTTTCAAAAGTGTTTTCACCATTTCTGGCATTTGACGTGGACGCAGTGTGGTCAATGGCAAAAATGTCGCTACACCAAATTGGTTGGAACGTAAATAATCAATACATTTTTTGGCAACATTTTCGTCACTAATCACAATCGATGACAAATAATTTCCAGCAGCAACATCGAGTGCTACGACATATTCTTTTTCTACTTTTCCAAGTGTTGCAACGACACCAAAAATATCTCCGAGTTGGTTTCGAGCCTCAAGAATCGCCTGTACGGCACGAAGCCCCGTCAACTGAAATACAGACTGCTCGGCTTTGGCATAGGTTGTTTCGGTTTCAAGACGTGTAATATCTCCACGCAGTGCCACTTTGGAAATATTGATGCGTTGCAATTCGTTTTGCAAAGTATTGACGGCACTTTGTTTCGTCGCCGTTTCTTTTTCAATATTTTCAATTTCTTTTTCAATAAGAGACTGATCGTTTTTCAATGTTTCTACTTTTTCTTTCATCCAACCAACCTGAGTCGCACCGGCTTTTCTGTATTCACTTTGTGATTTTCCTTCTAATATTGTAAGTTCACGCTCAAGTGCATTTTTTTGTTTTACAACATCTTGATATTCATTTTGCAAAGCCGTAAAAATTTCTTGACGAGAAGATTCACGAGATAAATGTGCCAGTTCTTCTTGGATCGAAAGCAAGTTTTTTTCACTGAGTCGCAAATTATCGTCAATAGCAAAAATTTCATTTCGAAGTACTTGGATTTGACCGCGAAACTGTGTTGCGAGTGTTGCATAATGGCGTTCTTGAAGTTCACGAAGTTCAATTTCAACTTCTTGACGTTCGGTCAATTTTTGGACCTGACGAGACAAAATTTTTAAACGTGGTTCAATTTCGTGAAAAAGCAATTCTGCTTGAGAAATATGACTTCGAGTACGATCAAGGCGAAGCATGGCCTGGTGACGTTTGATTTGAAATTCTTTGATACCACTGGCTTCATCAAAAAATTCCTTGCGCTCTTCCATGCTTTGCAAAATCATCTTATCAATCATCCCCTGTCCAATAATTCCATGTGCACCACTTCCTGTTTGGGCTTTGGCAAGCAAAATATTGACGTCAATCAAACGAGCTTCGTGACCATTGATAATATATTCACTTTCTCCCGAACGATAAAGCCTGCGACCAATAACAAGTTCTTCGTAATCAATCGGAGCTTTTTTGTCAGTATTATCAAAAGTAATAAAAACACTGGCCATACTGAGTTGGCCCTTGTGCTCGGATCCGGCAAAGATAATATCTTCACTTTTTTTACCACGAAGGAGCTTGAGACTCTGTTCTCCCATAACCCAGCGAAGGGCATCGGCCACATTACTTTTACCAGAGCCATTTGGACCAACAATTACCGTAATACTCTCTTTTCCTCCAGATCCTGGCAAAAAATCCAAAACAGTCTTGTCGGCAAAAGACTTAAAACCCTGAATTTCAATACGTTTCAAAAACATAGCCAGAAAGGCATTATTATGGGTACGATTATACCACTATTGACAATCCAAGGCAACTGCTATAGAATAAGCTGTTTCTATGAATAATCACAGCGCAAAACAAATTTACGAAGCCGTACAAAAGGCCCGTTCCATTTTACTTATCCCCCACCAAAATCCAGACGGGGATGCTTTGGGTGCTTCTACTGCTTTTGCCGTATGGCTTGGTAATATTGAAAAAGATTTTACTATTTTTTGTAAAACTCCTCATACTCCAAAATTTTCTTATCTCCCGCTTGAAAAATTTACAACAGATCCAGCGACTTGGGAGAAAAAATTTGACCTCGTTATTGTCTTTGATTCTGGAGATCTTCGCTATGCTGGAGTATCCGAAGAAATTGCTCGGGTTCGTGAAGAGATCACTCTTGTAGATATTGACCACCATGCTACCAATGAATTTTTTGGCGATTTGAATTTTGTTGATATAAAGGCTTCTTCTACCTCTGAAATGGTGCAAAGATTTTTTTCTATCAACCATATTACCTTGCAAAAAGAAATCGCTACGGGCCTTCTCACTGGTTTTATTACTGATACTGACAACTTTACCAATGGAGCAACATCTTCTCTTGCGATGACAGCTGTAAGCCAGCTCCTGCGCAGTGGTGGACGTATGAGCCCTATTCAAAATCGTGTTTATAAAAATATCTCTATTCCAGCATTGAAAGTCTGGGGAAAAATGTTGAATCGTCTGAATAAAAATGAAGCCTTGGATATTGTCTCTACCTATATCACCCAAGAAGATATTGCCGAGGCAGGGATCCAAGAAAGCGATATTGATGGACTTGCCAACTTTATGAATATGATTGATGAAGGCAAAGCAAAAATGATCTTAAAAGAACTTGAAAAAGGCAAATGGAAAGGAAGCTTTCGTACCACACGCGACGATGTGGATGTTTCTGCGTGGGCAGCGAAGATGAATGGTGGCGGTCATAAAAAAGCTGCGGGATTTAAAGTTGATGGGACGATTGACGAGGCTTTTGAAAAAATATTTACTATCATCAATACCTAAAAAATAAACTTTTTGTTTCGAGTATAGAAAAAGTTCTTTTTGGAGGCTGTCGCAGCGTTTCATTTTTTACTTGTATTACCCGCAGGTACGGACAAGTAAAAAATTATAAGCGAGACGACGAAAAAAGAACTTTCTCCATGACTAGCAAAAATACATCTCTTCTGATATACTAAAAAACACTTAACCTCTATTTTATGAATACTCCAACAATGGAATCCTCACAATATTTAATTCCAACAGTAATCGAAAAAACACACTTTGGTGAACGCGCATACGATATTTACTCACGCCTTCTCAAAGACCGTATTATTTTTCTCGGAAGCGCGATTGACGACGGAGTGGCCAATGCTATTATTGCTCAGCTGCTCTTTCTTGAAAATCAAGATCCAGAAAAAGACATCAAAATATATATCAATTCCCCTGGTGGATCGGTTACTGCAGGTATGGCAATTTACGATACCATGCAATATATTAAACCACATGTTTCTACTATTTGTGTTGGTATGGCAGCAAGTATGGCTTCGGTACTTCTCGCTGCAGGAGAAAAAGGCAAACGCTTTGCATTGCCCAATAGTGAAGTGATGATCCACCAAGTCATGGGTGGAACCGAAGGACAAGCCAGTGATATCAAAATTCATGCAGAGAGAATACTCAAAATGAAAGATCGTCTCAACAAAATTTTGGCAAAACATACTGGACAAAAACTTGCGGTTATAGAAAAAGACTCTGACCGTGATAACTTTATGAATGCCGAAGAAGCCCTAAAATATGGACTTGTTGATAAAGTAATCTAAAACAAAAAAAATCCCCCACCCAAAAGGGTGAGGGAAGCTAAATTGCAAAAGGGAGTAAATCCCCTGCCTGTATCCAAGAAGATGTGCCCTAGGCAAAATTGAGCCGGAGCCGAATTACCCTACAGCACATCCCCATGCTTGTCGTGGATACAGAGAGATAAGTACTTAGAAACAAACATCTCCTCTAACTACTGACTATCTCTATATCCTCTTTCGAGGTACAAATACACAAATTTATCGTACAGAAACAAAATATAAACAGTGACTTCTTGTATAAATGCTATTTGCTGTTCTCTTTACGAGACTCAATATAATATCACAAAAGCCCTCTTTTGTCAAGGGGCTTCTGTGGAAAAATACATTTTTTGGCTTATTATAGCTATTTTACGGTGTTGAACTCGCCATTACTGGAGAAAGTGGCAAGGTAGAACTTGCTCCAGACCCGCCAGAGATACTTTCTACGCCCACAAGACAAATCTCTGGGAGTGATCGATAATAACTATCAAAAACCTGTTCTTCTTTTGTACCATCAGCCAAAACACGGGTATAGGTAAAAGATGCCACGGCACCAGGATATGCATGTTGGCATTTTTTTTGTCCAGGAGGCAAAGTTGTGGTTTCGGTAAATCTTGTTGGTCCAACAGGAAGACGTTTACTCACCAATGGTTTTGTATAAGAACCATTTCGACCATCGTCTGTTCCCCAAAGCGTAAATTTCAACTCCCCTGTTTTTTCATTCATCGAAGTCTGAATCAAAACATAATTTGGACTATCATTCAAAAAACGAAAATCTGGTGAAGGTTCATAAATAGTAGCATCTGTTCCTGGTTGTCCATTGCGTGGATCATTGTAATAGGTTATTGCGAGTGAGTGATTGCGACGTTCGGTAATTTTCAAGCCACTATTCATTGCCATACGAAAGAGTGTCGTACCAATTTGACAAAGACCACCACCAATCTCTGGTTTTATTTCATCACCCTTAATAACAAGTTCTGGGAAATATCCCCCTTCAAGAGTATATGGCTGTGTATATTTTATTGCAGAAAATTCTTCTCCAGGTTTGATCAAAATTCCATTCAGTTTTCGAACCGCATTTCGAATGTTTTTGACACGGTTACTTGGGCTTCCAGAAAAATTTGAAACACCAGAACCCAAAATTTCTTTAATACCCAAATTATTTACTTCACCAGTTGCAACATCAGGCTGTTCTTCTACAAGAATAATGTTTATAGGAGTATTACTTGAAGAAATGAGTCTTTCTTTGAAAGAAAGTTGCAAAGCCTGATAGGTTGATGTTACATCAAGAACAAGACCAACACGAGCAGCCTGAAACTCTATAACTTTTCCATCTTCGTCTACTCGAAATTTTGCATTTTCTGCATTTTCACCAATAGCGGATCCAATTTTATTTTCTAAATATTTTGTAGTCGAAGCAAAGTCAAGCGTAAAAGTATTCACTCCATTATCTCCACGAGACAAAGTCAACCAAGATGCAAAAGTCGAAACAGGAATTTTCCATTCTTTTTCAAGACCAGCACTGGGATCCACCTGATCCAAAATAAGTGGGCCAAAAGAAAGTGTTTTTGTAATGTCAGGTAAAAGTGGTTCCCAAGCTGCCTCGGTTATAACGGGTGACGTAGGGCGAGATGTAAGGCTTACACTTGGACTTTGAAGTAGTGACCAACTTTTTTCAATAGCATCAATGCTTTCATTTATATTGTAAACATAACCGTTGGTAGAAGATGTCAAAGATACTTTGAGAGGATCAAAAGAAGCAAAAACAAGGGTACTTTCTTTTGGTGGAGCTTCAAAATCTTTTATTTTTTCATGAATTGCTCCAGCCAAACGTACACGATCAACAGAAATATTTTCGAGGTTTATACTCTCGGAAACCATACGAGAACGCAAGTAATGAATAGCATTGACCAACATATTACTTGTTTTGCCCATAGCAAAAATACGGTCAGCTTCGGCGTTGGTATCGATACGAATAAAATCAATAACATCCGCATCAGTGACAAGCTCTGGACTCAAAATAAACTCGTGTTTTGTCTCTTGAAAACGAAGATCCAAATGAATACCATCAGTAACAAGTTTATTTGACATGGTATTCAAAAAATTTTTGAGTTCATCACGGGACATATTTGCAACAGAAATATCCCCAATCATAAGTCCTGGAAGGGTTTTACTCTGTGCAGCATTACTCACAAAAATAAGTGTTGCAAGACCAATACATAAAAAAACAACTCCACCAACGAGGAGAATCAAAAGTTTTGATTTTTGTTTTTTTTCTGTGTTCTGTAAAACTTCGGGTATCTCTGACATATTATTCTTCAACTATAGTGATAGGTATTCGAGTATTATTTAAATTTCTTTTTGGAAGCCGTATTAATAAAACACCATTTTGCAAAGTTGCCGTAGTCAACTCGCTTTTGACATCATGAGGCAACACAATGGTCCTTGAAAATTTTCCCCAAAAACATTCGTTATGAAAAAATTCTTGTACCTGACCACTTTGTAAAAAAGCATCACCTGGGGATTTTCGAGAACCACGAATAGTCAACAAATCATTGTGAATAGCAATATCAAGATCATCTTGGACAGCCCCAGCAATGGTAGAAATTACCATAATTTCGCTTTTGGTGTCAAAAATATCCACAGCCAATTGACCTTCTTCTTGGATATCAATATCTTTTGAATCAAAAGATATTCCGTAGACCGAACCCAGTGCTGAATTGTAGGAATCTTGTGACATAGTAGACCTATTATAGCAAACTCTCTGGTAGAACGCAAAAACCACCAAAATATTACAGCTGTTGACGAAATTTTATTTTTTGAGTATACTTATATCACTTTTTCTGGGGACCCCCCAAAAAAGCAATGGAGAGTTGGCTGAGTGGTCGATAGCAGCAGTTTACTAAACTGCAGTCTGCGCAAGTGGACCGGGGGTTCGAATCCCTCACTCTCCGCGGTACAACTCAAAAATATGGAAGGGTGGCTGAGCGGTTTAAGGCGGCAGTCTTGAAAACTGTTGAGGATGAAAGTCCTCCGCGAGTTCGAATCTCGCCCCTTCCGCCATATTTTAAAGGGAGAGGTGTCAGAGCGGTCTATCGTACAGCTTTGCTAAAGCTGCGTGCCCTAACCGGCACCGGGAGTTCGAATCTCCCCCTCTCCGCAGCAAAAAATACCCCTAGGGGTATTTTTTTATCCTCTTGCAAGAGTAAAGGCCTTGATCAACCCGGCCCCAGCCTCTTTGAGAATACGAGCCGATTCGTCGAGTGTTGAACCTGTTGTAAACACATCATCCACAAGCAGAATATTTTTGCCTTTTATGTCAAAGTTCTCTTTTAAAACAAAGGCATCTTTGATATTTTTGATACGTTCATCTTTTTGGAGCTTGGCTTGTTGTTTGGTAGATTTTTTTCGAATCAAAATATTTTCAAAAGGCACATCAAGTTCCGCTGCCAAAATTTTTGCAATTTCTTCTGCCTGATTGAATCCCCTCTCGGCAAATCTTCGTTTGTGCAAAGGTACTGGGACAATAAGCTCTAATTGCTCGAAATACTGTTTGTTCAAATTCAAAAATTGTTGCAGCAAAATTTGAAATATTTTTAATACATCTTCAACAAAATCATATTTGTAAGCATAAAGAAGTTTTTGAAGTAAACTATTTTCTTCAAAAAAACCAAGAGCACTATGATCATCCAAAAATTTTGTATTTTCAAGAGGAACAAAAACGCCAAGGACAGAAATGGTCGCTTGGCATTTAAAACATAAAATTGTACCCTCTTCCCTACAACCCAGACAGAAATGTGGGAACAGATAATCCCACATATTTACTGTGCATCCCAAAAGAGACCATCAACCTTCCAAGTGCCATCAACTTTTTTGAGTTCTACACGACCATTTTTGTAAAGTGTCTGAGAAGAAGTTGCTGTACTACTCTCTACTTGGGCTCCAACTTTTACGGTCGCAGCCTGCAGGGTAAAAGCAATGAGATCCATAGAAATAACTTTGGTAGTAAATCCTTGGTAATCAGCAGCATGTGCTTGTGCTTTGCTTGCGATATAACTTGCCATATTTTCTGTTGCAAGTTCTGTTGCATCAACAATATTTCTATTTCCATTTTGATTGGATTTTGTTTCAAATCGTTCTACAAAAGTTCGAGAGAGTTGTTTGACATACAAACGTTCTCGTTCTTCGCTGTTTTTTGGTGGAGGTGGCGGTATATTTTTGGGTGGAGTGACCACAACGTCTTGCACTGGAGTTTTTACGGTAGTCGTTGGCGTTGTGTTTTCTACCTTAGGAGCAGAGGGTTTACGCAAAAAAAGAAAGAGCAAAATAAATGCCAAAAGAAACAATACAACAACACTCAAAAATATAAATATTTTTTTTCTTGCTTCCATCATACAATGATATTAGTTATAAAGGACGATATCCAAAATTTTAATCTTTGATTAAAACTTCGGATCATCGTCAAAGCCTACAGTTAGTGGGCTTGTTCTTCGTATTCTCGTTTTGCCTTTTCAATTTCGAGCAATTGTTTTGGATCAGTAGTAATGAGCTGGTCCTCGGTATACGAAGCAACAATTTTGATCGCGGCATGTTTGAGCCCAGCAAAGAAAATTCCTTCTCCAACCGCTGATTCGAGCAGCAAATATTTTTCTCCCTCTGTCAACATAAATATTTTTTGGATATTATCGACCGATGCTGGAGATTGACGAAGCAGCATTTGAAGCGCAGAGTTGGTCACAATCGCACGACCATACTGTGATTGCAAAAAGTCATTCACATCCTGAGTAATAGTCGTTACTCCCAAATAGTATTTACGACAACGTTTTACGAGAGCAAAGATAAACTTGGCAGAATCTTCGTGCGTCATGAGCCACCAGGCTTCGTCGATAACCAGAATACGTTTTTTGCGTTCAGAGCGAACAATATTCCAAATATAGTTGATCAAGGTATAAATCGCCATTGGACGAAGTTCATCTTCAAGATCACGTACAGAAAAAATCACCAACTGATTATTCATGTTCACATTTGTTGGTGAATTGAAAAGACCAGAGAATGTTCCTGTTGTATATTTTTCAAGTTTGATAGAAAGACTTTCGGAACCTTCCATACCCTCAAGTACATCCAGCAAATCCTGCATAATAGGAGGCTCTACCGTAGCCAAATCACTTGATGGGGTAATGTCTTTTTTGGCAAAAGTTTCAAGCAGGGCCCGATCCATAAGAGAATCTTCTTGGGCAGTCAGAGCTCCAAACATGATACGGATAAGCCCCTTGAGGGTAATAACCGCACTACGAATCACATCCTCGGTAGACACTTGCTGCCCCACTGGACGAGGCAAATCAAATGGGTTAACTTTACTTTCTGAAGCAAGAGAAATATTGATATAGGTTCCACCTACGGCTTCGGAAAGGTGCGTATATTCCATTTCTGGATCGATAATAATCACATCAACCCCCATCATGAGAGATCGCAAAACCTCGAGCTTCACGGCATAGGATTTTCCGGCACCAGAAGTCGCAAACACGACCATGTTGGCATTTTGAAGTGAAAAGCGATCAAACAAAATCAAACTGTTGTTGTGGCGATTGATTCCATACAAAATTCCATCGTCACTGGTAAGTTCGGAAGAAATAAAAGGAAAACTTGACGCAATAGGACTGGAATTCATGTTGAAGGCAACCATGACATCATCAATACACAGTGGTAGTGTCGAGGTAAATCCCTGCTCGGCCTGAAATAACACACCCTTACTATAAATTAATTTTGAACCAAAAATATTTTCAATATCTTCTGTGACCTTATCGAGTTCGTCTTTACTCTTGGCATAGAGTGTCACATAAAATGCAAATTGAAAAAAGTGCTCAATCCCCTGGGTCAAATCATCACGGAGCTGTTCAATATCTCGAAGCGCTGTTTCACGGATTGGATCACGAGCAGCACCTTTTTCGGAATCACTACTAATTTGGGCTTCGAGTGCACCTACTTTTTTCTTGAGCTGTTTCAAAATAATTGGAGCCTTGATTGGATAAAAAAACATGGCAATATCCATGGTAATATTGAGATTCAAAATCGGAGTACTCCAGCCAACAGAAATATAACGAGGATAGGTAATAACAAAGAGTGTACGCAAAAATATATCACCAAGCTGAATGAAGGTAGAATCCACTTTAAAGGCAGACGGAGCAATAAGATCACGAATAGCCACGGTCCCCTCACGGTAGACGCGTTCTTCTTCAAGGGTGACCATCTCTTCTTTCATCTGTGCCTTCATGAGCTGCTCTTTGGAGAGAGCTGCGACTTCTTTTTTTCCACCCTGGGTTGTATTGACAGGTTTAAATGCCATAAAGATTATATATCATCGATTCGTATGTCTTCGATATTTTGTAATTCTTGTGAAAATGCGATATCTGGATTATAGGAGGTATAATAGAGCTCGATGAGTGACTGGGTATCAAGTTCTGCAACTTGCAGCCCCATACTTTCAAGTCCTCCATTGACCTGACGTACACGAGAATCAAGATCACGTTTGCGATCACGAAAACGTTCTTCTTTGACACGAATCGTAAGCGCAGGTTTCATCACTTCTTTGAAACGAGCGACAAATCCTTTTTTCTTGTTACTGAGTGGATCGTAAGGTACTACCACATAAAAACGTTTGGTCATGATCTGTCCAATTTCTACCAGCTCGGCCACAAATGCTCGGTAATCGGCAATTTGAATTTTCAATAGTTCATTTGGAAGTTCTTTTTCAATTTTCATCAAATTATCGAGGTAAGGCTGAATCTGCAATTTTCGAGACTGCATGACAATTTGGATTGGAAAATCAAGTGAATTCAAAAACCCTACATAAGAAGAAATCAAAGCATTTTGTTCGTCATCAGATTTGAGGGCAAAGTTGATACTGGAAACCAAAAGTACAGAACGTAATGTTCCATCTTTGAGCACCACAGTGCCGTCTTTGATTTCTGCAATTGGCAAATAGGTTTGTGTTGCAGGAAGTTTTTTTTGAATTGGTTTTTTTGCCATAGAATTTAAAATTCATCGTCCCCTTTATAATATCCACCGGTATTGACAATCAATGCCAAGTTTCGTATATGGTCGCGACGGACTTGTTTTTTTTGCATTGCTGCTTCGGCTTTTTCTTCCATACCGAGTTTTCGCAAATATTCAAGTTCTTCATTACTTGGATCTTTTTTCCAAATTCGCAATTTTGGTTTGCGATTGGTCTGTATCAAATTCAAAAGAAAATAATGAAACAATTGACCATTTGGTTTGTAAAAAGCAAATACGAGTGCGAGTCCACCGATAAAAAATGTTACGATTCCAAAGAGTGCAAGATCAAAAAATTTGAAGGCCAGAAATATCATTCCACCAGCAGAAAGCAAAATCAAAAATTGACGAGTCGTAATCGGCCCAAAAATTTTATCTTCAACATCAATAAATTGTGGTACAACAAACTGCTGCATAGTATTTTACCCCAAATAGTGATTTATTTCCAGAATGGCGTTGAGCTCGGGATCAGTAAGACCGTCACTTTTTTGTGCAAGACCATCAGCAAGGGTATTTTTATTCTCCAAAATAGTCAAAACAGTTTCTTGGTAGAGATGAAATAAGGGACTCTCGTGCCAAGCATCACGCGCATCAAGAAACAAGACATAGGATTCTTCTTGGAGTGATTGAAATTTTCCTTTGAGAATTTCTTTCGCATTTTCTGTTTTTGGAGAAAGACGACGAAAATCTGTGAGCGAAAAATATTGAATTTCATCCACTGGCCCCATAGTCTGTTTGCGTAGAGCAGGAGTGACATCTTGCATTGCAACTTTGTTGTTTTGTACCTTTGGTGGAGGTGAAAAAGAATATTCTTCTTTTGGAAGTGGAAATGGACTCCTAGGTTTAGCAGCATGAGGCGACATGACTGGGGTGATGCGAATACCTTCGTTGACAGGCGCAACTGACGAAGAAACAGGAATCACTTCTGGTTTTTTGGGTGTAATAACAGTTGCAGGAGCAGCGATTTTTTGTGCAGCAGCAATAATTGCAAGCAGTAAACTCACTTGGTCTTCTTCTAAAGCGAGTCCACCTTCTGCTACTGATTTTTTGGCATATTGTTCAAAATCTATCACCGAACGGACATCACGAATGCGTGAAAGTACCAAAGAATCAAAACGACCTTCCAAATCTTTTGCAATAGGTGGAGAAAATTGTTCTTTTACTTTTGCCAAAATTGCACCTGCATTGTCTGTTGCAGGGCTTGCTGCTGGAGCAGGAAGAGATTTTGTTTCTTCTGCGACATCTGATTCCAAAAGTGATGCATGGTCAGTAGATTTCCACTCTGGTTGTGCTTGTGGAGCTGGAATATTTGGCGCCGCAGCTGCCGCTTCGTCTACAAAAATATTTGTCACCGGAGTTGTCGTTGCAAGTTCTGTTTCTGTACTTGCAAGCATAGGAAGAATCGGTTCTGGAGTAGGAGCTGGAACAGAAATTGTTTCTACTTTTCCTGCTTCTAATTTTTTTGGACTCGCATTATTTTTTTTGTATTCTTTGAATTCATCCATGGTCAAAAAAACGGTTGTACCGTCGGATTTTTTTACTGGAATTTTCATTTGTGTTTTTTTATCCTCCATAGAAGTAATGTTTAAACTTCCCGCCACTTGAATCCCCCACTTTGTTCGTCAAAGTAAAAAAGTTCTCGAATAGATTCGTCATTGTAAGTACTTGCGATTTCGTCGAGTGCTGCAAAAACTCCTTCGAGATCTTTGTACTGTCCGTTTTCATCTTTTTCAAATTGGGCATCCACACGAGATTTGATTTCGGATTGGCTCATTGGAGTTGGGGTTTCTACTGTGACGGGAGATACAGGAGTAGATATTTCTGAACTTGAAGTTAATAATTCGGATGGAGCTACATCTAATGTACCAGATTTTTCTTCTTTTTCTACAGGAATAATTGTATCAATATAATTATTCACAATAGGGATAATATCTTTTTCTTGAGCAAAAAAATATGTAAGTTCAAGAAAAGATTTTGTAATTTCAGTTTTTTTAGATTCTTCAAAATTTTCGTATGATTGTCCTGTAGGAAAAAGTATGCGTTGTATAGAAGCAGAATAATCCGCCATTACAAGACTATCTGCATTCGTATTTTTTAATTTTGCATATTGAGCCAATACGTCTGAAAGCATTGGTGATTTTTCTACATAAGGATGAACTAATATTCGAGACTGGGTAACACTCGTTTTAAGTTTTTGATAAAATTCTCGAAGTTTATCTTCATCACTAAATTTTCGAAAAAAGTAATAAAATAAAGATTCTTCTACTTTTAAGTTCAACTGAAAAGCAGCACAAAATTGACGAGAAAATATTATAATACAATCATCAAAAGAAAGAGTTGAAAAACGCAGAAAACTTGCTTCAACATACCATCTCCAAAAGGTAAAATAATATTCTTTTATCAATTTATTATCAAAATTATTCCCTGAAAAATACGCATGAAGTGCAGTGTGAACAGGTTCTAAAGCTTCTGGAGTTGTCAGTACATCACCAAAATATCCAATAAGCTCATCTCTTTTTTCTAAAGGGATAGAACTTGGTACAGAAAAAAATTTGATTTTGCCTTCAAGAGAATTCAATAGATTGTTTAGGTTCAAATCCATAGAGAAAAATCAAAAGACAAAATTTTACTAAAGTGAATCAATCTTTGTATGTCCAGAAGAGTCACCGACTTCAACTGCGGTTGCATCAGTATAACTCATTGTTTTACCTGTAATTTTCTGCATAAGAGCAACCATAGCTTCTTCACGACGAGATCTTTCAGTATCAGGAATACCTCCTTCATTGACACGATTTTTCATTTCCTTCAAAATATTTTTCAAAGTACCTAACATTTTTTCTGATCCAGCTTGTGCTGTTATTCTATTGCTTACAGAGTCAAAACCAGATTGTGAATACTTACCAGTAGAAAGAAGATTCGTAAGATTTTGAGGAAGACGTGAAATATCCGCAGCTGATTTGGTACTAATACTCATTAATAATCTTTCAGCTTCTGGACTCAATGCAGCAACCGCTCTTCCATCAGTATTAATACCAATTTGAGAACGACCATCTTTTACTTCGGCAATACTGGAAATACTATTACGTAAAAAGTTTTCAATTCCTCGTTGATAATCTTCACCGCTATCTCCCATACCACTTGCAAAGTTAGAAGTAGTTGGACTATTACCTGCTTGTGCAGTTGCTGCATATACACCACGAACCATACGACCTTCATCATTATATCCTTCAATCAACTGATTATAATATTGGTATTCACCTTTTTTCATCGCACCGTTATTCAGGGCAACACCCAAAATACCTTGTTTTGTATCAGCTTTTGTTCCCTGAATATCACGTAATCTCTTTTGTTCTGCGTCAATAGCTGTTTTATTTGATTCTGATTTTCCTGTAGCCGCATCATATCGCAAAAGACCATTAATATCACGACCTGTTTGCATAGCAAGTAATGCCGCTGGTATAGCCTCGGAAGAAGTCAAACTGACTCGTGCGTCAGTATGCTTCAAAACTTCATTCATCATACCTGAGAGTTCTCCATTTTCTGCAGAAATTGTCAATAATGTTTGAGCTTTTCTTTGCGCAGCTTCATATTCTTTTTCTTTACCTGCTACACCGCGAGTAGCTGCCATTTTGGCAAATTCTTCTTTATATAATTTAGTTCTTCTTTCATATGACTCTCCTCCAAAATCTTCCATATCTTCCTTGGCATCCACCATTGCTGCCAAACGTTTTGCTTTTTGAATTTTATCAGCAAGAGATCTTTGAATATCATCAAATTCGGCAAAAGCATTACGATCAATGTCTTTTGCAGCTTTACCACCCAAAGCTTTTGACTGAGCTTCGGCATTGAGCGCTTGTAAGGTCGCAGCTTTATCTCCCAAATTAGCAAGAGCCTGTTTTTGAAGTTCTGCCTCTGTCTTTTCATCCAAATTTTTTCCAGCATTTGCTGGGTCGGCCTTCCAGGCAGCTTTGAGATTATTCGTTTCAGCCTTAAACGCAGCATTTTCTTCTTCAAATACATGCAAACGAACTTCTGCCTCTGCATGCCCAGAATCACCTTGAAGTCGACGTTTCTCATTTGCCAATAATACGTTTTGTCTTGCTGCTTCATGATGCGCACTTGACTTTCTATGACCTTCAGACTCCATGCGTTCTTTCAAAGCATGAGTAGCATGTTGACTGGCAGCAAGAGAACCTTCTCGACGTAAACCAATAGAACCAAGACGAGTTCCATACCACCCACGTTTCACTTTTTCAGCACCCATTTTTGCACCATGCTTTAAACCTGTAACAGAAGCAAGCGCACTCACAGGTTTTGTAACCAAACCTGTAACCCCACCAGCTTTATCATACCCCATTTGGGCAAGTTTAATACCCGAAGCAATAGTAAAGGCATTGGTAGCGAACCCCTTGGCCTTGTCAACCCAATCACCACCTTTGACACCAAGTTTTTGGACACGTTCCATACCCATCATCAAAAACCCAATGGCAACAGCAAAATTGGCAAGGTTCATCCAAGAAGCAGCTCTGTTGATAGAAACACCAGCTTGCCCACCAACACTGGTCGCATCATCATCAATTTCATAATCCGACAAAGAGTTATTTTCTGGTCCTTGCAAACTATCTGTAATATTTCCAGAACCAAAGGTCGCAAAAGACAGCCACAGAAAAAAGACCATCATTGGAGCCGCAATCACATGATTCACAAATTCCTTCCAAAATTCATCTGCATAACTCTGTGTACTTGGGAGGACACTAAACAAAAATGCAAGCGGTGACAAAATAATCAAACACCAGAGTGTCACCATTCGGAACAACATCACAATAAGATAAGACCCAATTGCAGCTGCAGCCACCATACACATGAACAAAGCGAAAAGCGCACCAATGAGCAAGTCCCCTGCTATATCTGCATTGGCCTCGGGTTTACTTGTAGAAAATGCCAACACTTCTCGAAAGTTCATCATGTTGATAAAATTTCCACCAGC
>JBPOIO010000038.1:0-3749 GCA_052034405.1 Candidatus Magasanikiibacteriota bacterium
TCCGGGGCGCTTTTCGGTTCACGCAACAGAAACCACCCGCCAAGGAGGAAAACAGCGAGGATCACAGGAATCGAGAGAATGAGGGCTTTTCGTTTCATAGGCATGAAATGAGAATTTAGCTTACGAATAAATTTTTATCAAGAACGAAACCTCTGAAAATAGTGGTCTATTTCTTCTCGCATTTCGATACCGACGTGTTCGAAACAACTTTCGGAGAAGATTTTTCCGCTCATCCCCCCACCCTACCACAAAAAATCCCGCTACGGAAGCGGGATTTTGGAAAATTTCGCTGTGCGCAAAAGAAGGTATGCCCGCTCATACCGGTAGCGAGCTTCCCGTATTTCGAGTGAGTTTCTCCGGCACCGGATCGTAACCGCCGGGGTGCCAGGGATGGCAACGAAAGACCCGGCGAATGCCGCGATATCCGCCGCGCAAGACGCCGAATCGCTCGACCGATTGCCGCGCATACTCCGAACATGACGGATAGAACCGACAAAAACGAATCGGGAGAATCCTCCCCAAAAGCCCATGATCCAAAGAAAGCGTCTTTTGATAGCAAAGGAGGACGAACAGAAGAAGCTGTTTCATATCCTCTATGGTATAATGAGGACATCCTTCCATCAATATCTTCTCCGATGAAAAGTCTCTCCTTTGGAACTATCACGTGGCTCGATATGTCGAATCCCGGACCGGAAGACATTCTCCATCTTCAGGAGAATTTCAATATCCATCCGATCGCCATCGAAGAGTTCTCGACGCCAACCTATCAACCCAAAGCCGTCGGATTCGAGAATTGCCTCTTTCTTTCCGTCCACATTCCTCTTTTCGATGCCAAGAATCGAACCACGTATCCCGGCGAAGTGGACATCATCCTCACCAATACACACCTCATCACCGGACACAAAGACGACATTTTCCAGATTGGAGATTTTTTCGAGACGCTCGAAAAAACCGTCGGGAAGCAACGTCTCTATATGAGCGAAACGCCCGCTCATCTGATGTACCACATTCTCGATATGCTTTTTGGTTCCTGTTTTCCGCGCCTCGACCACATCGCGAGAAATCTCGATGCTATCGAAGACAGCGTCTTCAATGGCAAAGAAAAAGAAATGGTCTTTGAAATATCCGTCGTGAAACGCGATATCTTGAATTTTCGTCGAACATTGAAGCCTCAGCGATCCATCATCGAGTCGCTCTTCCAAAAACAAAGCCACTTTATCCCCGAAGGACTCAAGGTGTACTTTCAGGATTTGATCGGGACCAATATCCGCCTTTGGAACATCCTCGAAAACAACAAAGAAATCATCGAGTCGCTCGAAGCGACCAACAACTCCCTCCTCTCAAACAAGCTCGATCTCACTATGAAGGTGCTCACCATCTTCTCCGCCGTGATGCTCCCGATGACCGTCTATTCCAATATTCTCGCTATGAGCGCCGACATTCCCTTCGGAGAGAGCGACCATGCGTTTTGGATTCATGTCGGCATTATGTTTTTCATTTCATTTCTTACCATCATCATTTTCCGATCCAAGAAGTGGTTCTGACGCAAAAACTACCCAGAAATTCTTTTATGTACGCTGAAACCACAGAAAAACAATTTTTCGAAAGTTTGCTCCGATAGAGAGGAGCTTGTGAGAAAAATCGTTTTTCCGTGGTCGAGGCATCTTTAAGAGCGTGTTAAAAAAGCTTCAAATTCAAAAGAATCGGCAGAGCTTTTTCGGAAAAAATTGTTTTTTGCGGCTTTCGAACGAAGTGGAAGACAAGCAAAAAATAATTTTTCCCGAAAAAGCGGACTTTCTTAACACACTCTAAGAGAACGGGGATCGGGATATATTTGGTATAATTTCACTTCCTATGCAATTCTATCAGTCTCCCATAAAAAGTCCGGCGGCGGCGTCACTTTCCTTCCTTTTGGGACTTGTCACTGTTGGAGCCATCGTACTTTCTCTCCGCGTAGGCGACAACAATCGCCTCTCCGAATCCACTGAAACAAAAACGGAGACCCTTCCCGTCGATCCGACCCTCTCCGATATTCAGCAATACATCCACGCCAATCGAGAGCAAGCCCTGCGAGGAAACACTCACGCACCGGAAAAAACCGTGACTGAAACGCGGCCAATCAAAACCACCACCGTCGTCCCCGCTCCGAAAGCTTCCACTCCCGCACCAACCAAGAAAAAATCCGATCGAACAACGCGGACATCGTAACGCCTCTTCCCTATGAAAAGAAAACTTCTCATTCTTCTCTCGTTCTTCTCCCTTGTTTTCGGGACGGCTTTCTTTCTGTCAGAAGGCACCATTTCTTTCGCGGATGACGAAGAAGAACGCGAAGATGACGAGGAGGAAGACGAAGAAGACGATGAGGATGAAGACGAGGACGACTCCCGGCAAGAAACGAGTCAAGAAAAGAAGACGTCGGCACCCGCCGGAAGCACAACCGTCACCACCGTTTCCGAACAAAAAATCACCACGGTTGTCAAAGACACCGACGGAGACGGTCTCTACGATCCGGATGATCCGCATCCAACCGTCCCCGAATGGTTCATTGTTCGCGATGATAACAACAACGGCATCGTGGACACCTTTGAAGAGAACTCCTCCGAATGAAGCCCAATGAATCCCACCCACTCACAACTCGAACGGGGGAAAGCCATAAGCACGACGCGCCTCTTTCGAGCCATGGGGACCGAAGCCTACATAGAAATCGTCCACGCAAAGGGAGAGACAAGAAGAGCGAGAGCGTCAATCGCAAAAGCGGTAGACATCTGCTTTGAAAAAATAAAGATATTTAGCCGATTCGATCCGGAAAGCGAACTCTCAAAACTCAACCGAAATATCGGGACATTCAAAGACGCCTCTCCCGATATGATTGCCGTCGCTCTCCATTCCATAGAATTCAACAAGGAAAGCAAGGGACTTTTCGATCCCCGTATTCTCTCCACATTGGAACATATCGGCTATGCTTCCGATGCTTCTTCGAAGCTCACCTTCGCTTCAATATCAAAAAGATTTTTCCCCTTTCACAGCCCCTCCCTCAAGCACGATCTCAAGATCTGGGGGGAATCGCTCCGATTCGATACCTCGATGGATTTTTCAGGAATCGCCAAGGGATATATACTGGATAAGATGGCGGAAAGCATCGCAAAGGATGGTTGGAAAAACTTCTTGGTTGACGCGGGCGGCGATATGGTCATCCGAGGCACGAACCGAGAAAACCTCCCCTGGCGTATCGATATCGAAAACGTTCCCTCGACGGAAATTCTTCTCACCCTCTCAAACATATCCATCGCGACATCCGGCGTCACCCGTCGACAATGGACATCTCCCGCCGGCAAGCGCTACCACCACCTCATCAACCCGAAACATCCGAACGTGTTTTCCTTCGATATTCTCTCCGTCACCACTCTCGCGGAAACAGCCGAGCGCGCCGATTTCATTGCCAAAACACTCTTTCTTATGGGCATCAAAGACGGCTATGCCTATGCCAAGAAACACTCCGTCCCCGCTCTCTTCGTGGAAAACAAAACCATGCGTCCGCACATAAGTCCGGTAATGAGAAAGTACATTCTCACAAAAAACCAATAACTATTCAGAGCGACAACTATGCGCACTATTTCCATCATCACCGCCGCCCTTTTTCTTACATTCATCTCCTTCTCGGAAGCGGCGGCGGAAAGTCCGACCCAAACAACTTCATCTCCTGAAACGGAGCTCATTCTCGATTCCGATCTCGACGGACTCACGGACAC
>JBPOIO010000004.1:0-137094 GCA_052034405.1 Candidatus Magasanikiibacteriota bacterium
TCTGGACACCTCAAAAATGCTCTTGCCCGAGCTATAGGTTTTGCAACATCACTCAATCATCCACAGGTCAAACCACTCCACCTTTTACTTTCGATTCTCCAAGAAAAAGGCTCACTTGGAAGTGAAGTGCTCATCAAACTCAAATTTGACGAGAGAACACTCACCCAAATCCTCGAAAAACAAGAACTCCACAGCAAAGTACCACCTGCAGGAGCAAATACCGCAACACTTGCAGAACTGAGTACTCTCTCCAAAAAAGCCCTGGAAAAAGCTATGCTCCTTGCCTACGAATACGAACAAAACTACGTCGGAACCGAGCACCTTCTCTACGGCATTTTACATACTCACGATGCAGAGCTTGAAAAAATTTACAAAAAAATGGATCTTCCCGAACAAGAAATTGAAGACCAAATTATTGGCATTCTTGAAAGTGGAAGCAAATTTCCAGATATCGAAGATATTTCTGCAATGATGGAAGAAATGGGAGAAATGCCTCCAGCCCAAGAAACAGCACCCGCACCCCAAGCAGTTCCCGAACAAAACCAAGCAGAAAATCCAGCCCCAAAAATAAAAAATAACAAACCAACAATGCTTGATCTTTTTACCACAGATCTTACTGCCACAAAAGAACAACAAAATATTGATCCAGTGATTGGTCGCGAAGAAGAAATCGATCGCCTCATCAATATTCTTTGTCGTCGAACAAAAAACAACCCAGTCCTTATTGGTGAACCAGGTGTCGGAAAAACAGCCATTGTTGAAGGCCTTGCCAAAAGAATCAATCAAGGCGATGTACCAGATATTCTCAAACGCAAACGCATCCTTTCGCTCGATCTGACACTCCTTATCTCTGGAACCATTTATCGTGGAGAATTTGAATCCCGCCTTCGCCAAATTATAGAAGACATGAGCAAAAATCCAGATTGTATTTTATTTATTGACGAAATCCATAATATTATTGGCGCAGGATCAAACCAAGGAACCATGGATGCAGCCAATATCCTCAAACCAGCCCTTGCTCGCGGAAAACTTCGCTGTATTGGAGCCACAACCCTTGATGAATACAAAAAACATATCAGCAATGACCCAGCACTCGAACGCCGCTTTCAGTCGGTCCAGGTCGAAGAACCAAGTCGTGACGACACGGTCAAAATTTTGACAGGCATTGCCCCACTCTACGAAAAATATCACGAAGTACAGTTTTCTCCAGAACTCTTGGCCCAAATAGTAGATCTTTCTATCAAATATATCCATGATAATTTTTTGCCAGACAAAGCCATAGATATTCTCGACGAAGCCGCTGCATCTGTACGAGTGAGTACTCCTTCCCACCCACTCAAACAAGCACACCACGCACTCGCAAAAGAAATTGGAGAAATACGAGAAAAAAAACAAGACTGTATTTTGGAAGAAAAATTTGAAGAAGCAAAAAAACTCAAAAACCGAGAAGAAAAATTGATGAAAGAAATAAAAGCCCTTGAGAAAAAAATAGAAAAAATTCGTCCTGCAAAACACAAAAATGTTACGAGTGAAGATATTGCAAAAGTTTTGGCACGAAAACTTCATACCAATAAAAATATTTTTCTTCAAGATGAATATACAAAGCTCCAAAATCTTGCAGAACAACTCAAAAAAGAAATTATTGGACAAGACAGAGTCATTGAAAATGTTGTCGAGACACTCCAACGTTCATCTTTGGGACTCAAAGGAAAAAACCACCCACTCGCTTCATTTTTATTTGTTGGCCCAACTGGTGTCGGCAAAACAGAACTCGCCAAAACACTAGCACGAGAACTCTATCACGACGAAAAAGCCCTCATCAAAATGGACATGAGTGAATTTTCCGAGCAACATGGTATTAGCAAACTTCTTGGCTCACCAGCTGGATATATTGGCTATAAAGAACGCAATCATTTTACCGAAAGCCTGCGCAAACGCCCCTATTCTGTCGTACTTTTTGACGAAATCGACAAAGCCCACCCAGATGTACTCAAACTTTTACTCCAAATTTTGGACGAAGGAGAACTCAGTGAAAGCAATGGAAAAAAAGTTACTTTTCGTCACGCCGTAGTAATCCTTACAAGTAATGTTGGAGCTGAAATATTTAAACAAAAAAGTATAGGATTTGGAACAGTTGAGACAGAACAGCTCAGTAAACAAAAAGAAATCAGTGTCATGAGCAGCCTCAAAGAAAATTTTGGAGCCCCACTTCTTGGACGTATTGATGCCACTTGTCTTTTTATGCCCCTACAAAAAAATGACCTTGAAACTATTATTCAAAAACGCATGGCCAAGATAAGTTCCCTCCTCGAACAAAAAATTCAAATCACCACAGACATACTCGCACTTGAACAAATCCTAAAAAATCTTGAACAGGACCTTGGGGCACGACCTATCGAATCCACGCTCGAGCGCATCCTCTACCCTATTTTATTTGCAGCACAAAAAGAAATACAAGGAAAGAAAAAAGTAAAACTCAGCTATGAAAAAAATAAATTTTTGCTGATATAATATGTCTGATCAATACCAATGGGCCGAAGCCCTTCGAAAGGCAAGACAAAATGAACAACAAAAACAGCCACGGCTCAATTTTTCTGCACCCTCAAAAATATCTACCGAACAACTCGAAGAACAAATGGAGTACTACAAAAAAAAACTTCTTGAAGCCGTACAAAATAAAAAGACAGAAGAAATACAAAACCTTGTTGAGCGTCTTATCAACTGCCATTCACGCCTTACTGCGCTTCTTATCAAAAACGAAAAAGACCTTGGTGCATCAGACAATTCCCCTCTTATTGCAGAATATTTGCAAAAATATTTTTCTGACTCTGCCAAACTTCTCGAAACTTTCCCCACATAATATACTTCCATGCCCCTTACTGACAAAATTCGAGGAAAACTCATGAGCCCACTCAAAAATGCACTTCTTGGATTTGCTGTTTCGGTTTCCCCAGGGGTTCTCACCCGAGAAAGTGAAAAAACACTGGGTGCTGCTGTAGAAAAAATTGCAGAAGATATTGCTGAAAATACAGCACAGAACTTTGAAGAACAACTCAAAAATTTTGGACCAAATAAAGGCCCTACTACGAATGCCGCAAATCCAAGTGAAGATGTACCCGCAGCAGATAATTTTCCGGATACTCCAAAAAATGATATAATGCCAGACAAGAATATAGCAAAAGCTCTTGAAGCAGAAGCTGCAACACAACCAAATTCTCCAACAGAAGAAGCAAATCCAAAACCCAAAAGCTCCGAAGAAAATTCTACAGAACAAGGAAATCTTGCTGCGCAGGGTGAACAGCAAGGGACAGGAGAAAAAAAAGAAAAAAATCCAAATGAAACTCCAGAAGAAAAAGCTGAACGAGAACAAGAAGAAGCAGAAGAAAAAGCATACCAAGAAGAATTGGAAACAGCACGCAAAAAACTTCCCTCAGGAAAAGGCGCTATAACCCAAACGCTCAACTCGCTTATTAATAGACGAAAAATTAAAAAATTAGAAAAACAACTTGCAAAACTTGGAGCAAACCTCAAACAATGGCAAAGAGAACTTGATAAAAAGAAAAAAATTCTTAGTCGCACAGAAAAACAAAAAAAACGTCTTGAAAACAAAAAAAAACGAATCGACACAATACGAAAATTTTTACGTGTTTTCAACTGGACAGCAGGATTCCTTATCTTTTTCTGGTTACTCGAGATTACTATCCCTTGGAAAAAAGTATTGGATGGAGCAGCACTTCGACTAGAACAAATGATTGCCCCACTTGAAGAAAAAATCAAAAGCATAAAAAAAGTTATCACCGTTATAGAAAAACAAATAAAAACAGTACAAAAACAAATGACAGCAATAACCATGCAAATATATGCGCTCTATAACCAAGGATTATTTGAACAGAGAAAAACATAAAATATTCCCTATTTTTAAATCCCAATAGTATGGACAAAAAACGTATTCTTATAGCTCTTGGATTTCTCCTCCTCTGTATAGGACTTGGATATTTGATTTATCGTTTCTTCTTTGCAAGCGCACCGACAGAGACACTCCCAAGCAGTGAAGGAACAACAAGCCCTACAATAAATAGCTTCCCAGAGGCTGGACTTGGTGGAAAAAAAGGCAGTACAAGTACCACAAATACCACACTCCCAAGCTCTGCGACAAATCCAAATGCAGGTCAATTGGGAGAAAACAAAAAACCTATTGTACAACTTTTGAGTGACTCTATTCTTGGAGTACAATCTGGCAAAGGTGGCATGCGCTACTACAACCAACAAGATGGAAAATTTTATCGTATTGATGCCAATGGCAAACAAATTCCACTCGACGACAAAACATTTTTTGATGTTCAAAAAGTTACTTGGGCACCAGGAAAAGACGAAAGTATCCTCGAATACCCAGATGGATCAAACACCTACTATAATTTTGAAACAAAAAAACAAGTTACCCTTCCAAAACACTGGGAACAATTTTCTTTTGCCCCAGACAGTGACAAAATTGCAGCCAAAAGTATTGGTATTTCAGCAGACAACAACTGGCTAATTAGTGCCTCACCAGATGGACAAAACGTAAAACTCGTTGAACCCCTTGGAGAAAATGCCGATAAGGTTGATATCAACTGGTCACCAAACCAACAAGTCATTGCTACCTCTCGAACCGGTGAACCTCTTGGCGCCGACCAACAACAAGTACTTTTAATTGGACAAAATCACGAAAATTTTAAATCTATCACCGTTGAAGGCCGAGGTCTCGTAAGTGAATGGTCACCCCAAGGTGGAAAACTCCTTTACAGTGTTTACAGTGAACGCAGTGACTTCAAACCAGAACTCTGGATTACCAATGCTGCACCAGGAACAGCCGGAACCGAACGTAAACTGCTCAACGTCAATACCTGGGCAAACAAATGCACATTTTCCGACGACCGCTATGTATACTGTGGTATTCCAACATCCCTTGATACCGGGGCGGGTCTTGTCCCAGCTATTGCCGATCAAACTCCAGATAAAATTTTTAAGATTGACACACAAACTGGAGTAAAAACAGAACTCGCAACAGATGGAACCCACGTTATTGGAAGTATGTTTATAGGAGACGACGGAAAGACTCTTTATTTCACCGATAAAAACCAAAATGGATTATTTCAAGTAAATCAATAATATGAGCACAAAAAAACTTCTCCTTGTTTTTGTCCCACTTCTTGTACTCGCAGGCCTAGCACTTTTTATTCGTATCATCCAATACGAACCACTTTTCCCAAAACAAACAGACAAGACAGATAAAACAGTACTCCAAGTTCCTATCTATGGAGAAGATCCTATCACTGGAGACAAAAAATCAGCAGTCACACTCATTGCCTTTGAAGACTTTGCCTGTGAAAATTGTAAACTTGAATCAGAGCTCCTCACCCAAGTTTTAAAAGAAGCCCCAAATGCACTCAAAATCGTTTGGAAAATTTTTCCTATCACTCGCTATCCAATAGATTCAACACTATCAGCAGAATATAGTTACTGCGCGAATCAACAAGGAAAATTTGAGGAGTTCAAATCCTATGCCTTTGAAAATGCCGAAAACTTATCTGAAAGCACACTCCAAACCATTGCTACACAAATAAAACTTGATAGCAAAAAACTAAAAGCCTGTCTTGATTCAAAGGCTCCAACTCCTTCTCTTGAAGCCAACAAAAATCTTGCAGATGCTCTTCAAATTCAAGTCCTTCCAACTATGTTTTTGAACAATAAACAAATTGACGCACCAAAAACTATTGAAGGATGGAGAACCTTACTTGGAATTTAATTTCTATGAAATTTACAAAAAAACTTTTTTTTCTCAGTTTTCTTACACTTGCTGCTACTGTATTTTTTGAACCATCTATTTCACTCGCAGGACCTATCACAGACACATACAATGCCGGCACTTCTGTCAACGAACTCCAACAACAAGCAGGAAAACCAACAAATCGAATTAAAATTCCAGGAATTACTTATAGTAATATAAAAGAAGTAAAAGAAGACGGTGACACCTATCTCTACGTTCCCTATATTGGTGAATACTTATCTGTCGTATATCGCTACCTCGTAGTAATTGCAGGACTCGTTGCTGTCATAGTCATTATTATTGCAGGTATCCAGTGGACTGCATCTGGTGGAAATAGTAGTAGTATTGAATCTGCAAAAAACAGAATTGTAGGAGCCCTCACCGGTCTTGGACTTGCTGTTGGATCTTATATTATTCTCTATACCATAAACCCAGAACTGGTAAATTTTCGAAGCTTGAAAATAAAATATATTCCTGGAGTACCTGTTGAAGTAACCTATGACGAAGGTGAAGATCCTACAGCAAAACCTTCTACTGGTGGATATCTTGGTGGAAATCCAAAACCTTCGGGAAAGGCAAAATGTATTTATGAGAAATTTACCCCAAATATAAAAGTTGGAGAAAAACCACCTATTCGACAAATAAATCTTCTTGGTATGGGGCGTTCTATTCCCGTCAATAGTAACAGTTACGATGCGTGGAAAAAAGCATCTGATGAAATACTTGCAAGTCAAGATCCTGAAGTACTTGGATACCTTCAATACATGCGAGATTTCCGAGATAAAAAAGTACCTGACTTACTTGGAGAAAAAGATGGAGCGGGGGTCGTATCACAAAGTCTTGGAAAAGGTATCGGTATAAGTCGAGCTACAGGAGCAGAACTTGGATCACTCATCCAAGATATGCATGTCATGGGACTCGCCGTTGATTTTATGACACGAAGTAATTGGGATATCAATTGGGGTGGAACAAAAAAAGGAAAAGCAGCCAGTGGTTACTGTGAAAATTATAAAAAGACACTCACAAAAATGAAAAATGGAGACTACGGAGAACAGCTCAAATCCGATCCCTATAAAATGTATGAACGACTTGATAAAAAGATTGAACACTGCATGAACAAATTTGATAATGGAAATGATCCATTTACATCTATTCCCCAAGGAATGATTGATATCTTTGTCCGTAATGGGTTTTACTGGGGTGGATATGGTTGGGGCAATAAAATGAGAAGCGATGCTATGCACTTTGAGTACTGGGGAGGTTGCTAAAATTCTATATTCTTGTTGTTATGTTTTTGTTTTACCGAAAGGTTCTTCTCATTCTTTTATTTTTTAGTATTTTATTTCCATTTCAATCCTTGAAAGCACAAGTTGATTCTGATGTATTTATACCTCCAGAAAATGAATACTTCAAAGCAAAAGTAACTGAAATTATTTCAAGAACAGGAGATGAAAGTCTACCTACTTTCCAACAGTTTAAAGCAACAGCTCTTGAAGGGACTTTTCAAGGAAAAGAAATTACTATCACACAAGAAGCAATTCATGGTATATACCAAATAAAAAAAGTACAAAAAGGAGAAACACTGGTTATCTTTAGAAATATACTGAGTGAACCAGAATTTACAGTTGAAGATAAATATAGAATTCCCGCCCTCTGGTGGCTCCTCGCATTATTTTTGGGATGTGTTTTTCTATTTACTGGCAAAAAAGGATTTCGAGCAACATTGAGTCTCCTTGGAAGTCTCATAGTCATTGTTTTTTTCATGGTTCCTCAAATAGCCCGAGGAGCGAATCCACTTCTTATTAGTTTGCTAAGTGCTCTTTTTTTACTTCTTTTATCTATTTACCTTGGACATGGTGTAAATAAAAGAAGTACCATTGCACTTATTAGTAGTCTTAGCGTCATTGGGCTTTCTGTCTTTCTCGGAGAATTTTTTATCTACTTTGGAAAACTCTTTGGACTTGGAAGTGATGAAGCAGTACTTCTCCAATTTGGAAATCTTGGGAATATTAACCTTCGAGGACTTTTACTCGCTGGGATTATTATTGGAACAATCGGAGTTCTTGATGATGTCACAGTTGTACAGGCAGCAACCGTAGAAGAAATTCATAGTCTTGACCCAAACATAAAAAGAGATGTACTCTATAAAAAAGGTATGTCTGTAGGAAAAGAACATATCCTTTCAATGGTCAATACACTCATCCTTGCCTATACAGGAGCAGCACTTCCACTCGTACTTTTTTTCACTTTTCAAGAACACATACACCAACCATTTTGGGTAAAAATGAATAGTGAAAGTATTTCTGAAGAAGTTGTTCGTTCGCTCATTGGAAGTATTGTACTCATCTTTGCGGTACCACTTACCACATGGATTGCTGCTTATTCTTATAACAAAAGCAATACAAATAAAATGTATGACGAAAGAAACAAAAACATTTGATTGTGCTCACTGCGGCGCTCAATACCAAAAATGGGTTGGGCGCTGCTCCGAATGTGGAAAATGGGGCAGTATTGCAGAGCAAGCAGTAAGTGAAAAACCAGATACACGTTCGAGTAAAAGCGGAAAAACTTTTGCCGCAGGCAAACCAGTCAAACTGAGTGATATACAATCTACAAATGTACAAAGAATGCAAAGCAAAAGTAGCGAGCTCAACCGCGTGCTCGGTGGGGGCCTTGTCCCAGGCAGTTTTATTTTACTCGGAGGTGAACCTGGTATTGGAAAATCTACCCTCTCCATTCAAATTGCTTCCATGATTCCACAGTGCCTCTATATTTCTGGGGAAGAATCAGTCGAGCAAATAAAACTGCGGGCGGATAGACTCAAACTCGAAACCTCGACAATGCATCTGCTCAACGAAACACATCTTGAAACAATACTTGCAACCATTGATGCGGTCAAATCCCCTCTGGTTATCATTGATTCAATACAAACCATGTTTACGAGTGAAGTCGACGGTGAACCTGGCAATGTTTCACAGCTGCGTGCCTGCGCCGTCAAACTTCTTGAAGCCGCAAAATCTACAAACACCGCAATTGTGCTGATTGGCCACGTCACCAAAGACGGTAGTGTAGCAGGACCTCGCACACTCGAACACCTGGTTGACACGGTCCTCTACCTCGAAGGTGACCGCTACCATGATATCCGAATACTCCGTGCAGTAAAAAACCGTTTTGGTTCCACCGATGAGGTTGGTATGTTTGAAATGAATGAAATGGGTTTGAACGATATTGAGAACCCATCGGCAATGCTGCTCGCTGAACGCGGCGACACAATGCCTGGAAGTGTGGTTACTTGTCTTAGTGAAGGAACGCGATCACTCCTTGTCGAAGTACAAGCGCTCATCACCAAAACATCTTTTGGTTATCCTGTACGAAAGGCAAGTGGATTTGATCTCAACCGCCTGCATGTACTCATCGCCGTACTCCAGCGCCGTGCAGCCTTGAATTTGGCCCAATACGATGTGCATATAAACGTAGTGGGTGGAGTTCTTGCCGACGAACCTGGAGCAGATCTCGCAGTATGCCTCGCTATCGCAAGTGCCTACAAAGACAAGGCCCTCGGCAACGACCTCGCCGTCTTTGGAGAAGTTGGCCTTGGCGGAGAGATTCGCTCCGTACGATTTTTGGAGAAAAAAATCAAAGAATGTGAAAACCTGGGAATGAAACGAGTACTCACAACACTCGGACCAAAGGGAAAAGCGACAAGTACGAAAGTAAAAATAATGAATGTCAAAAATATTGATGAACTGATCAAACACACCTAAATAAAATATTTGAAAATAAAAAATCCACCCAAAAAGGGTGGTTTTATTTTGATTTTTCTCGCGCTCGCCTCCTCGAAGGTCGATCGTTGCATTCGCTCGGTGAAGAGCGCGAGAGGTGCCCGTCTGAGGGGCTGGGTGGGCCGTCGCACGAGGCGACGTCGGTGGGCGCGGGTCAGGCCGCGGGCTGGGACTCCGTGGAAGGAGCAGCGTTCTTCGTCGACGCCTGCTGGAGAGTGTAGCCTACGATCTCCATGTAGGCGCCCTTCTGAAGAAGCCGGAGCTCCTCCGGATCGAGCAGCGCCCGCCAGGCCAGGATGAACTGGTGGAGCGCCCCGAATCGCCGAAGCGTACCGACCATGTTCATGACCTCGGACCCAAAGGTCCGCTGTTCTCCCTCGCGGAAGCGCACCTTGATGGTGCGGACCTTCCCAGAAGAAAAATCAGCGAGCTTCAGACCCTTGCGCTGATGCTCCATGATCGCCCCGATGATGGAATACAATTCCAATTCGCTCACGAGAACAAACTTTCTTTGAAATGTGGCAGCGCCCACTCTTACGAAGCCCTTCGCAAAAGCTTTTCTGCCAAATCCGCCGCCAGTATAGCATAAACAATAAAAAAATCAAGGTCTTTTGAACCTTGATATTCTTGAGTTATTAACCTATTCGGATACCTTATTCCCCCGCCCCAAACTTTCATTCCAGCCACTACTCGTGATTTGAACAAATTCTGCGTTCTCCTGCATCTCTCGGATATTACTGGCACCGCAGTAGCTAATGGCGCTTTGCAAGCCTTTTTTGAGCCCCTTGACTACATCCTCTACAGCCCCTTTATAATCCACGAGTGTCGCAATCCCCTCTACAAAAATATCCATTTTTTCTTTTATGTGTTTTCCAACTTCATGTTCTTTGCGAATATGATTGCTATCATAAGAAGCACTGCCTGCATATTTTTTGTATCTTTTCCCATCTTTCATAATAATCATGCCTGGTGCTTCGTCTGTTCCTGCAAAAAAACTTCCCGAATAGATACTACTGGCTCCTGCGGCAATTGCTTTGGCCACATCGCCTGGATATTTCATTCCACCGTCGGCTGTTACTGGTATGCTATAATTTTTTGCAACTTCACAGACATTCATCACAGCAGTAAATTGCGGAACCCCGGCCCCACTCATCACTCGCGTTGTACAAACTGGCGAAGGACCAATACCGACTTTGAGCCCATCTGCTCCAGCTTCGATCAAATCCTGCGCTGCTTCGGCAGTCGCAATATTTCCCACCATTACGTCAACCGAAAAATTTGCTTTGAGTTCACGAAGTTTTTGAATAACAAAATCCGAATGCGCATGCGCAACGTCGAGGACCAAGACATCAACGCCTACTGCAATGAGTGCCTCTGCGCGTTCCACAGCGTCTTTGACCCCAACTGCCCCTGCAACCATGAGACGCCCTTTTCGATCCCTCGAGGCATTTGGCCAATATTCAAGTTTACTAATATCTTGTGTTGTAATAAGGCCCCGCACACGACCATTTTCAATCAGTGGCAATTTTTGAAATTTATAATGCTGCAGTACTTTTTTGGCATCTGACAAACTAATTCCATATTTGGCAGTGACCAATTTTTCTGCCGGAGTCATGAGCTCTCGAATAGGCCTATCCAAACTTTCCTCAAACATATAGTCGCGGTGCGTGAGCATACCCACAAGCTCTTCGCCATTCATAATAAGCAGACTACTCACGTTGGAACGCTTCATCACTTCTTTTGCTTCACGAAGTGTCAGTCGAGGACTCACAGAAACAGGATCTTCCACGATTGAACTCGTACTTTTTTTTACCAATTTTACTTCTGCTGCCTGCTCTTCAATCGTTCCAAACTGATGAATCACACCCAGTCCCCCTTCACGCGCCATGGCAATCGCCATTTTGTGCTCGGTTACTGTTGCCATATTGGCACTGACAAATGGCGTATTGAGAATAATATTTTTGGTAAATAAACTTCGCACATCTGCTTCGGATCGAGATTTGAGTGGACTTCGCTTTGGAACGAGCAAAACATCCTCATAGGTAAATCCAGTCGGTATTATTTTCATACAATGCAGTGATAAAAAATAAATACTATTCAAGGTGAACTTTTTTCTCCCAATCTCGCAGCTTTTCTTTGAGTGTTGGGTAATTTTTGAAATCAATGCCCCGAGCCAAGTCCCGGGCCAAACGAATTATATCACTATCCTGGAGACTCGCAAGTCGCAAATTCATCATACCACTTTGAGATGTCCCATATACTTCACCTGGGCCCCGAGTTTGCAAATCGTATTCGGAAAGTTCAAATCCGTCGAGTGTTTTTTCAAAAAATCGCAAACGGTCCATGGCAGATTGCGAACTCGAATCTGTAAGCAAAAAACAATAGGACTGATGCGTACTTCGCCCTACTCGTCCACGAAATTGATGCAGCTGAGCCAGACCAAAAAGCTCTGCATCTTCGATCATCATCACGCTTGCGTTTGGAATATTCACACCTACTTCCACAACTGATGTAGAAACCAAAATATCTGTTTCACCCGCAGCAAACTTTTTCATTTTTTCATCTTTTTCATTTCCTTTCAATTTGCCATGCAAAAAATCCACGCGAAATTTTGGAAATATTTCTTGCGATAATTTTTCGTATTCTTTGAGCACGGTTTTCTTTTCATCAAGTGATTCTATTTGTTTTTCATCTTTTGTAGATTCTGTAATGAGTGGACAAATTACAAAAACTTGTCTTCCCTGCGCCACCTGCGCACGAATAAAATCATAGGCCTTCTGGCGATTTTTTGGCTCCACAAGGCGCGTCAAAATTGGCTTTCGTCCAGATGGCTTTGTTTTGATAATCGACAAATCAAGATCTCCATAAAGCGTGAGGGCAAAGGATCGTGGAATCGGAGTTGCTGTCATACTCAGAAAATGCGGCGTAATATTTTTTTGACCAGATTTATCCCGAATAGTTTTGCGCTGCTCTACCCCAAATCGATGCTGTTCATCCACTACAACAAGTCCAAGTTTTTTGAATTTTACGTTTTCACTGAGGAGTGCGTGTGTTCCAATAATAATTTGCACTGTTCCGTCTTTTATTTTTTCAATCACTTCTTCTTTTTGAGATTTTTTTGCCTTCGTAGTAAATGCATAATTCAAAACTTGAAACTGCGTACGCGAGAGCAAAGCAATTTTGACATCATATTTTTCAAATATTTTTTGCAGCGTTTCATAATGCTGACTTGCGAGTATTTCTGTCGGCGCCATAATCACTGCCTGATGACCATTCAAAATAGCATTGTACATGGCCATTGCCGCTACAACAGTTTTACCACTTCCGACATCTCCCTCGAGCAAGCGATTCATGGGTTCGACACGCTCCAAGTCCTGCAAAATTTCCCAGGCTGCAATTTTTTGGTCTTTCGTCAATTCAAAAGGCAAAGCCGCAACAAATTCTTTTATAGAGGCCTCTTGAAAAACAAGTTTTGGTGCTTTGAATATTTTGAGTTCTTGACGAATCATTTCACTGCGAAGTTGCAAAATAAATAGCTCATCAAATTTGAGACGGTATTCTGCTTTTTTCAGATCTTCTGTGGAACTCGGAAAATGAATCGCCAGCAGTGATTGTTCCAAAGCTTCCAAATTTGCTTTTTGCAAAATATCCTCGGGTATCCAATCCTGAATATCTTTGGCAAAAGGCAAAACCTGCGTGAGCAAAAATCGCATTTGCTTTTGGGTAATGCCATTTGTCACAGAATATATTGGTACAATGCGCGCAGTATTACTGGTATTTTCCGAAACTTTTTCATAACTCGGTGACTGCATTGTAACTCCGAGCATGTCATGCTTGACGATTCCAGAAAGATAAATAGTCTCCCCTGCTTTGAGAATTTTTCCAATAAAAGGTTGGTTGAACCATACCACATGCATGCGACTGCTCTCGTCGCTGACCACTGCCTCGGTGAGGAGCATATGTTTGCGTGGACTACGTTTGGTAGCAATTTGTTCTATTTTTACCCGAACCGTCACATGTGTCCCTTCCTCGAGTTCTTCAATGGGGACCACCTGACTATAATCCTCGTAGCGAAAGGGATAATAAAAAAGCAAATCTTCAAGAGTGTAAATACCCAAAAGAGCGAGGCGTGTTTCAAGGGCCTTGCCAACGCGGTGGAGTTTGCTAATAGGGGTTTTGAGACCATTTGTGAGATCCATAGAAAGATATTGTACCACATTTTTTCAAAGTATTGACGAATCTCTTGTTTTCCGCTATACTATCTCCAATTCCATGCACTCGTCGTTCAATGGATAGGACGCTAGTTTGCGGAACTAGCAATCTAAGTTCGATTCTTAGCGAGTGCACACGTCGGGAAGTTGCGCCAAAGCGCGACTTACCTGGAACGGATACTTTGCTTCAACTAGCAGAGTTTTTTGTTTCAGCGCGAGGTTCGAGAAGAGGGTCTGGCAGACCTCGCGTTTCTTCTCGGGCTCGCCAGCTTCGAACTTTTTCTTCGCTAGAACTGCGAACGAAATCCCCTCCATCAAGGGTTCGATGAGTCCCGCGACTGGACTGGCTCGTTCCAGTTGCGCACGGAGCGCAATCTGCTCGCTTGTGAGGGCTCTGCGGTCCTCATCAAGCTCCTCGCCGGTAATGCGACCCTCAGCAGCTAGATGACGAAGGTTTCGGAGCTTCTCGTCGTTCTTCACCAGTTTCGCTTCGACCGTTTGGACGACCCTCGACTCCGAATCGCAGACCTCAGCGCGAACGCTCCTCAGCTCGTCCAGCACGGCCTCCGCTACGTCAGGCGGGAGAGTGAGATCGTTGATGCTCAACGCGAGTTGCTCTTCAAGTGACACTTGCTCGACGGACGGCTCGTCGCAGTAGAGATATGCACGACTCTTTCGGCAGCAATGGTAGTACGTGTAGCGGGTTCCGAATCGGTTGACCTTGTTCTCCGCAGTGACGACGGACGCACAAGAACCGCATCTCAATATGCCACGGTATGGAAACCGGTTCGTTTGTGGGCGCGGTTCAGATGCACCCAGGCGCTTGAACTGCTCCTGTACTTCCTCGAACTCGGCCCAGGAGACGGCGGCGGGATGCGTGCCGGGGAACGATCCCTCCTTCCGAACCATCAGCCCGGCATAGAACGGGTCGCGCAGTGTCCGGTACAACAACGACTGGGAAATCAACTTCCCACCGTGGCTCCGCATCACCGGAGTCGTCAGGTGCCACTCCTTGCGGGCTCGGTTGAGGATATCGGACATTGGCACCCCCATTCGCCGCAATCGAAACGCCTCTCGAATTAGAGGAAGTCGCACCGGATCAGCCAGGAGCTTCATTGTCGAACGGTCGCGGGTGTAGCCAATTTTCGGAGCACCAGGCCAAAGGCCCTGTAGCAGTGCCTGCTTGTTGCCACGACATATGTTCTTGCGGAGGTCATCAATGTCTTTCGTGGCCATCCCGAAGATGATGGACATCATGAGCTTGTCGTCACCTGACCCAGTGAACGCCCGCTCGGGCGTGAGGATCTCCTTGATCGCTCCGGTGCCGAGCAGCCACATGATGGAGCCACCATCGATGGGGTTCCTCGCCAGACGGTTGAGATGCCAGCACAAGACTGCGTCGGCTTTCTTCGCGTTGAGCATGGCCATGACTCTTGCGAACTCTGGCCGGCCTGGTTCCTTCGCAGACCGCGTTTCGCGGATCGGCTCCCCCACGATGAGAAGATTGCGGGCCTGAGCAAATGAGAGAAGCTCCCGCTCCTGGGCTGGTATTGAGAGCTGCTGCTTCCCGTCGTCGAGCGTGGATTTCCGCACGTAGACTACGTATTTCAATGGGTTCATATTGTTGTCAAGTTAGTTAGTCAAAGAGGACCACGTAGAAAGCTGCCACGAGGTCCTTCGCTACGATTCTGAGCTCGGCCGGTGACAAATCCCGTGGATGGTGTGGGTCACTGCGAAGGGCTTCACCAAGCCGAATGAGGAAGGCGGCGCTGGGCTCGTAGTTGCCGAGACATGCTAACCTCATACGCTGTGATTTGTGGTCATTAGATGAGTGCATATGCATTCATCGTAACAACTCATTGCTTGGTCGTCCCGTCGCACCGTGATGCGAAAATGAACAAAAGAAGAACTCCACGACCGGAGTTCTTCTTCATGCTTGTCATCTCTCTTCTTCTGCCCTGTGGATAGCGTGGTCAGAATCCGACCATCGTGCTACGGGACTACATCTTGCGGCTATGAGAAGATATACTATGTAAGCCGCGAAATCGGGCAAGACGAGAGTTTGAAAATGTCGTCACCCCAGTCTCGCGGAAATATGTGCCCTAGGCAGGCCATTCATCCCAACAAGAGAGGAGGTGACATTAGGTAGACTACAACTTGTGCATATTCTGTCAAGTGTAGGTACCAATAGCTATGACAAACAATGAATCAGAACAACGCGTGCTGAGCGAGAAATCGCTCGTGTTCAACGTGGAAGTTCTTCGCAAGAACTTCAGCAAGCACGTGGTCACGCAAGAAGACCTCGCCACCATGACCGGCGTGCCGAGGAGCGCGGCTGCGATGGAGTCCTCCCAACTGCCCGGCCGTGGTGTTCGCCGGAGTTCGTTCGTCATAGCGTGTCTGGTCAAGGTCAACGTGGGGTCGCCCTTGGGCCAGTCCGCCGGCTTCGCGTCGAAGCACCTCCTTCTCGTCCGTGGTTTCCCCGAGTCGGTTCGGGGCGGCCTTCGCCGCCTCAGATTCGGTTCGCGCGACCGGACACGACTCCGCGCTCAGCACCTGCGAGGCGTCGGGGGTCATCGTGGTGGTCGGTCGCGTCTTCACGAGCCCGACGCTACGCGCGGCGGATCGAGTGGTCGAGCGCGCGAAGGGTGCCGTGGTGTCTGCCCCTGGTGTGGCCCCCTGGTGCGAGCCCCCGGTCAGTCCGACACACCACCCCTCGGCTTCTCATCTTCTTGGAATCACTCGGTTTTCAAGGAACGCAAAACAAGGAATCAGCCCCTTCTTGGGGCATCTCGTTCATCCGGCGCACGGACGCGGACGACCGCGCCACTCTGCGCTTCCACCTCGCGTTCGCCAAGGTCCGCGAGCCGGTACCAGCCGCTCGTCAGCGCGTAGTTCACCGGCTCGGCCTTCAGGTCGAGGACCCGGCCGAAGACCGGACCACCGATGTCCACCGCCTGGCGGCCCAGGGCGGCGAGCCGCTTCACCGATTTCGCCACGATGAGCATGCCGTCGGGGACCAGGCCCGCGATCTCCATGCGCGCGGCGTGCATCCGGGCGAAGAAGGCGATCTTGTTCTCGGCCACGTACTGCGGCCCCTCGGTGCCCGTGTCGATCTCCACGACGAAGCTGCGCCGGCGCTCGGCGTCCTCGACCGTGAGGACCGCGTCGGGCCTGTACTTGAGGATGGTCGGGAGGTGGGCCTGGTCAAGCTCCCACTCGAACTGGTAGCGAACCAGGCGCACCCCTCGGGACAACTCGCACTCGGCCACGACCCGGCTCCAGAAGCGGACGTTCATCAGGTGGTGCTCGCCCGGACCCGAATACTCGGCCGGCGCGCTGCGGGGCCTCTCGTCGAGGCCGAGGTCCTCGAAGAGCGCGATCTGACCCTTGCGGTCGAGCACGTACCGCGTCTCTTCGTGCAGCGCGTTGCAGTACCCGGCCAGGTACCCGGTATCCATGAGCTTCTTGAGTCGCCGGCGGGCCATCGCCACGGACGGGAAGTAGAGCGGCACGACGTCGGACACGGTGAGCACCTTGGCCTTTCGGAGGGCCTCGAAGAGCGCGAGGTCGCGCTCCTGGAGATCAGCCGCGCGTCCGGCGCGGCCGTTCCCCGATTGCCTGCCGAGTCCACGTCCCGCCATGAGTGTGAGCCGCTACACCTTCGGGTTGACGATGGACACCCCGCAGGTGTGGCAGTTGACGTAGGCGGGCGCGGTCTTGCAGGCCGGGCAGGCCGACCACACCCAGCCGTCGCGCGTGGCGCCGCAGGTCGAGCACTCCCAGAGCCCGTCCGCCGGTTGGGGCGGGCAGCCCCGCTTGCACTTCAACTCGCGCTTGACCACGGCCATGCCGACCTTCCCGGTCTTGTAGGTCCACTTGCCAAAGGAGATCAGCTTGAAGAGCGCGGCCAGCGAGAAGACCACGGCCGCGTACATGAGCTGAAACGGCGCCAGAATCCAGCGAAGTTCATCCATGCCTTGCCCTCTTTCGAGTTGTTTCTATCCGATGAACGGCCCTCTTCGCGTCCGGTTGCCCTTGGGGCTCTGGCCTTCGTGGCCCTTCTCCTCCTTTCCCGTAGCCCGTTGCCCATCGCCCAGGGGGACTGGCGGCGGAGCCGTTTGGCCGCCAGGTTCGCGTTTGGGTTGCTGCTCGTCTGGCCGAGGCGCAGCCTCGACCTCCTCTTGTCGCCCCTCAGATTCCTTCGCTGGCCGCGGCCTCACCTTGCCCGGAGGTGGCCGCTGCGGATTGCGCCGATCAGGCTTCGAGCCTGGCTCCCTGACCTCGTGGGGCACCCGGTCGCGCAGATCGCGCCTCGGGTCGCGAGCGAAGCCGCCCGCCACTTCCTTGATGTGGTGCTTGCGCTTCTCGATGGCCTCGTTGAGGACGTGCGCTGGCGTGCCGCAGCCGTACCCACGGCACAGGGCGCGCAGCTCGTCGGAGGCCCGGTCAGCGGCCCGGCGCAGATCGTCGAACGGGACCTCGGGCGCAATGAGCCGTGCTGCCGGCCGCCCCAGCGCCCGCGGGTAGAACCAAAAGTGGCGCTTCGGCAGACGAATCAGCTCTTCGACGTGGCGCGCTCGCTGCTCGCTGGGGCGCTCGACGCGGGTCTCGTAGCGTGGGCCGTCGAGATCTCGCCGAACGCGGCAGTGCTCCGAGACCGGGAACATGTGGGAGAAGCGCCGGGCATCGCTCGGCGACTGCTGGAACACGGTCTGGTAGCCGCAGGAGTTCTCGATGGTCGCGAGCAGCGCCGAGCTGCGGCTCGCCACCTGCGCCGGCAACTGGTTGATGAGCCAGAGCGCCACGTTCTTGTGCCGGGCTAGGGTGAGCAGGCTCTCGAAGTCGCCGGCCAGGTCCGCGTCGAGACCCAGCCACCACTCGTCGATGGCCGCGATCACGGGCCGGCGGGTATCACGTCGGGAGTAGATGGCCCGGGCAAGCCCACGCACGAAGACCGAGATCCAGAACCGGGTCAGGAACTCGGCGCCGCGCGGAGCCCCGCCCAGGTTGACCACGGTGAGCGGCCCTTCAAGTAGGGAGGCATAGGACACGCACCCTGGGGCGCAGAGCACGCGCGCCGTATCCTCGAAGAGCAGCAGGTCGAGCCGGGCCACCACGGCCTGCACCGACTCGGTCGGCTCCTGCGGGAACCGGTGGGTGAAGTACTCGCGGATCTCATAGTCCTCGACTTCCCTGAGGAGGCCGTTCAGGTACCGGTCGTTGATGAGCGCCGAGCGCAACTCGAGGATGGACAACCCGCCGACCGAAAGCATGAGGCGCAGGGCGTTGAGGAGAATCCCCATCATCCGGACGCCCCAGTCACCCCCGGCCCCGCCGAGGGCCTCCCCGATGAGGTTGGCGATCTCCTTGGCGTGAAGCGAGCGCGAGATGCCGCCGACGGGAGCAAGCAGGTTCATTTCCGGGAGGTTGCTTTCGTCGAAGGGCGCGACGACGTTCAGGCCACGAATGACCTCGATGATGTCGTCTTCTTCAGCGTCTCGGAGCATGGCCGGGAGGAGCAGATCGGTGATCCACTCGGCGCTCTCGCCCTTGGCGTCCACGTGCAAGAGGGACCACGGCATGCCCGGCCCGATGAGCTGCATCTCCTCGGCGAAGGTCTGCGCGCTCTTGCCCCGGCCCGTGGCCCCGACGATCCAGCGGTGGACGCCGTACAACTCCGAGACCGGTACGGCGACCGGGATGTCCTCGGCCTCGGCCAGGGTGCCCACGAGGACGCGAACACCATCCTCACCGGCCCGCTCGTCGAGATCGTTCAGAAGGTGGACTTCAGGCGGCGGGTCGAGGCTCTCAAAGTGGTGCTCGATGGCCGCCTCGACCAGCTTGCGCTTGGAGCCCACGAAGAGCCGCCGAAGGCCGGCTTCGAGCAGGCTCACGAGAGGATCCGCGTTTGCTGGAGAAAGAGGCGCATGACGACGCTTGCTCCTGGTTGCCGAGCCCCTGCCCGGGCCACGAAGCAAAGCGTAGGACGATTTCCGGGATCCGCAACTTTTTTTCTGAAGCACGCGCCAGGAGGAATGTGAGGCTGCGGGGACGGACGCCGGAACTACGAGAGAAGAGCAAGAACGCCTTCGAGTTCGCTCCGGAGTGCCTTCTTCTCGGCGTCCGACAGCTCCTTGGCGTTGAACTTGACGGGGCGCAAGCGCACGTCACCGATCTTCAGGTTGGTGCCGTCCGAGCGGAAGATGCTCGGGAGCGACTTCTTCTCCGATGCGCCCCGGAACGCCTCATTGACGTGCCGAACGATCTGCGGGATGGAGAGTTCCTCGTTGTTGATGCGCGTGACCCACTCGATGTAGTGGAGCTTCGGGTACCTAGCCTTGAGCTTCTTCAGGGTCAGGGCATGGGTCGCCTTGAAGGTGGTCCCTTCCTCCCCGATGGCCGTCTGCACCTCAGCCGGCAGGTCGAGGAGCGCCAAGAGGTTGTTCTTCTGGCGCTTGGTGAGGTTCATGAGCTCAGCGACCTCGAAGCTCTTGTACCCCGAGTCCTGGTACCGCTTGATCACGTAGGCCCGGTCGATGTCCGAGTAGGTCTTGCGGGCCATGTTCTCGAGGACCGAGGCCCGGAACGCCTCCTGGTCGTCCACCAGGTCCCGGCGAACGTAGGCGGAGATGAAATCCGCCTTCAGCTCAGTGAGTGCCGTAGCCCGACGGAAGCCCGAGACGAGCTGCCACTTGAACCCGTCCTCGGGGCGCGGGTGAGGACGAACGACGGCCGGGATCTGCTGACCACTCTCGCGGATGCTCTTGACGAGGTCGGCCACCCGCACGACCGCTCGGAAGCGGTACGTCACGTCGCCGAGGTCGATTTCGCTGAGCGGGACCTGACGAACCACCAAGTCGTTGTCGAGGACCGTGGGGACGTCCACTGGGACCCGGCTCGCACCAGGCGGACGACCGCGGCGCTTCGCCGCAGATGGAGCGGCCTCGGTTGTGGGAGCGGGGGGCGTCGGCTCGGGTGTGGAGGTTTCCATGACCCTACTAGACGGAGCCTTCGCGGCGACTTTGCGATCTTTTTTCAACTGGCTCGGTTTTGGTGCGGGTCGGGGCATGATTATCTCCGCAGGTGATTGTGGAGAAGGTCATACGCCGACGAACAAGTGGCCGCAAGGTGGGAAATCGATTTCCCGGGGCTTACCGGTTCCGCGACGCTTGACGGTTGGTCATCAGGCTGCTAACCATCCCGACAAGCTATGAAATCCAGCACAATAACTTGTAACAACACGGTGTGGAGCGCCTGTTGAGTGATCGTGAGTACGACTCGACAACGGAGGTCACAAGCGAGATCATTCAGCTAGCTGAAGCCGAATCGTTGGAAGAAGCCGTCGCAAAGTTGAACATGCTTCCGCTTACCGGCACCTCGAAAATTGCACTCAAGATGCTGTCCCCGTGGACCCGCGGCGGTGCCGAGACGTACGTGACAACATTTGATATCACGGCGGGGGCGGAGTGTGCTCCTTGCATTCTAAAGGCCTGTGTGGCGTTCGCCATCACGCCTGGCGGAGTAGAAGCAATTCTGGAGTCGTGGATCGCCCGTAGACGGTTACTTGCGGCCCATGGAGCAGCGGTCCCGCGGCTCTATGCATACGGCCGCGGGGTCGTTCTCGAGGAACGACTTCCTTACAGAGCGCAGGACTTGATCGCTGCCAAATCTGCGACACGCCCCGCTGTATTAGCAAGCCTTTTCAAGTTGACCCGCGCCTTGGAGCAGGTACGATTCCAGCCCGTATCAATACTCCCTGATGTCATGTCGGACGGAGAACGGGCCGTTCTGGTGGATTTCGGCCAGGATCTTGGAGACCCGATGCCTGCCGAAACCGACGTAGACACCTACGCCCGCACGGTCGCCTCGCTCACACAACTCGGAATAAATCTCAGCCCCGAAGAGCAGGAACTTACACTTGCCGTGCATAACGGCCACGTACACTAGGACCAGAATGAAAATTCGTGACGCAGTCGAAGCAGCGCATTCCGTGAACGACGGGGCAACCGTAGTTGCCCCCCTAGATCTCGGCGGGAACGAGCAGAACCAGCTTCTGATGTTCCTGAAACCGGAGACCTTCCTGAGCAACGATAGGGAAACGCCAGCAACGGTGGCCGATCTTGCTGACCGCCTCATCAACTCGTTCCGACTGCGGATGTCTGGGATCATCGGAGTGTCCGGGCCGACGCTCGGGTCACTCCGTGCAATGGACAAGCACTACGGCTTCATCAACAAGATGTCACGGGCTGCATCCGTCTCGCTGGATGCCAAAACGCTTGAAGGTCTTCGGTCCCGGTATGCCACTGGACCGGATGGCGCGGTTCTGGGTGGCCACGAGTTCCTTGAGCGTCATCAGGACTGGGATGCCCAGAAGCTGGACACGCTGTGGGCGACGAAGAAGAGCGACCGAATTCGAAGTGGCCTGTATGCTCAGCTCTACGACATTCCCGGCACTGGACCGACCATCCTGCTCAACGGCTTTCATCCTGCACAACTTGAACACTTCACTGCGCCAGGTCGAAAGGTCATCCTGATCGTGCTGAACAGCGACCTGCCCTGGTCTGTTCTGCGACGACGGATGCTCGGTGACACCTTCCCGGAGAAGGCGGTTGCGGGCTCGTTCAGGCGCGCACTCTACGACACCCGAGAGAAGTTGGGCTTGCCGGACGTCTCAATCGCCAACAATTTCGCGCATCTCTCGGCTGGACCATTCGAAGCTGCGTTTGAACTGAACAACTTCCTCGGATCTGTCTGCCCAGACCAGTTCACAATTGCGAACAGCCGATTGTGGAAGCACGGCCTGCGAATCGGGTTGACCAACGACCAGTTGGCTGGGTCACTCAACAATCCGCCCGTGGAGGTCGCTGGAACGCGGCTTCCGCTCTTCGACGCTACCGAAGATTGTGACTCGCTGACCTCTCTTCAGCTGCTGGCATCGCACGGCGCGGGCTGAATCGAGGCGACCTATGGCGTCAAGTGCACCACGCGGCTGGCTCGGAAAAACGGCTGGCGTATTTAGCCTACACGAGTCTGACCGTACGTGCGGATCGTATATTTCTATCCGAGACGCTGCCACGATTCTAAAGGTCGACCCTGCCGAACTCGACCACTACCGGCTCGCACAGCACGGCGAGCAAGATTTCACGACAGACAAGACGCTTGGTCGCGCATGGGCTTCTGGCCAGATCACGAGTCCTCGCACATCCATGCGGCGCGGAAATTCCATGGTAAGTTTCGACGAACTCATCGTGCTCACTCTCATTGAGTTGACCTTGCCTGGTGCAGCCGTTCATCCGCAAAAAGAGGTTGATAGGTTCCTGATAGACTTTCTCGTGGAACACAATGGCGTAACAATTGCGCTTGAGTTTTGCGGACCGCACCACTTCATTCGACGACACCCAGGAGAGCGCACGCCCCTGGACCCGCGTGTTCGCGCTGAGCGCATTTCGCGGCTGCTGAACGTCGAGTGCGTTATCTGGCCGTATTGGGTCCAACGATGTGAGTCAAACGTCCGAGCCCTTTTTGATTCCTCAGTGCGCGGAATCGCCAGCGTTTGGTCAACAAGCGCCCAGTTCGGCAACTTTTCATTTCCTGACTCTCACAAAGTGATTCAGGACATCAACGCGCGCTTTCGAGTGGAACGGGAAACTGGCATCGGGTACATGTACACTGACGAAATCGTGAGCAAGCCAGTGCACCCCGTGGTCTCCCAGATTAGACGGGGACGGGAGTCCGTTTCAAAACTCGTCCCGCCCGGTTCCACATCGTCGAAGCGATACTGGGTTCCACGGGTGCTTTGGTCCGTAATCGACGGTGGCTAGCATGACTGACGACTTTCACGTCGACGCCGGCCTAATTCAAGCAGCGCAGGCGCTGGCGCGCATCATGCGAGAGCAGGAGTTCTGCCTCTACCTAACCGGGCTCGCCGCGTCAGGGAAGACCGCCGCAGCAGAAATCATTTCGCGGATGACGGGTGTGCCCGTTGTTGACTCCGGCCTGGTATTCCGACTCGCTGCCTATCTTTGCGTACATGTTCCTGTCGCAGCAGAGAATCCGGGCGTGCTCGCCCGCCTCTTGGGTGAGCACACAATCAAGGTCGTGAACGGGCAATATCGAATTCTGTCTGGTGACTCGGACATTACGGAGAGACTTCAGGCGCCAGATGTCGGCTCTCAGGCGACTGCAACGGCCGCGGAACCTAGACTTCGAGAAGTGATTCTTACCTTTCTAAGATCTAGGACGAAGGCGCCAGCCATCGTGGCTGCACGCGGCGTTACTGAACCACTCACAACAGGAAACTTCGTTCAGATAGAATTGCGAGCAGACCTAGAGGTTCGCGCGGCTCGGCGCGCTAAGCAAAGTGGTTCGCCAGTTGCTACGATTCGAAAGAGCATACGAGCTCGAGACGACCGCGACCAACGCGGCCCGTCACGGTATCCAAGCGCTGACTTTGTTGACAGTTCGAAACTGACCCTTCATGAGACCGTAGCCCGAGTTGTTGAAAGAACGACCGCGCGGATTTCTCGCCTTCTGAGCATCTCTGAATTTAGGAAAGTTGAGTTCAACAACGCTGAACAGCTGAGCAACCCCTTGCTTGTACGTCTCTGGGCCGAAGCACAGGCAGGACTTGAGGAGGAAGAAAGCACACAGGGCATCCCGAAGGGGCACGCGAAAGCACGTTTTCTCCTCAATCTCTCGCGTTACTCGTCGCTGGATCTACTGGGACTGTCGCATTCATGGATGCCTGGGGCTCTGCCGGGACTTGTGGACACAGCCGCTGCTGTCCCCGCAAACGACTTGCTGATGCGCGAGTGTGCTAGAACGGTGGAAGAGCGGGCCAAGTCGATTCGGCGATTCATGGAAGCGACACGCTTTCCGAGTGCTATTTTTGATGAAAGATCCCTTCGGCTTGAGCTTGTTCGAGGGCGACCAGTGGGGACCTCGGAAGGTGGAGAGGTGGTAGAACACTATCACCTCCGTGACACGTCCCCAGAAGTCGGCATGTGGCTCGAAAACAATCTTCACTACTTAGGTGCAGCACGCCTCGACACCACTCATAGAGTCGCGCTTGTAGAAGCGTCGAGTGAATTTCCTGTCCTGTACTTGTCATTCGCTCCAAACACTCGCAAGTACATGGAGCCGCTCCTGTGGCGAGTCGGACTCAGGTTAGAGGAGGTTGCTGTCGCAGTACGTGGCTACGGAACGCCCCGTTGTCCTCGGAATGCGATGGCATGGTTCCTTCGTGAGGCATGTGCTCGGGTCAAGCAAGACTTTCCACATCTCCGTGCCGTTGTCACAGACATCAACCCCAACTGGGGCTTCAGCGGATCGTCCTTTCAGGAGGCCGGATTTGTCACGTTGGGAATGAAGTACGCTCCCACAAGCTTTGTCGCGGGCGATTATTCCCCGCGACGGAGCCTCGAGCGCCAACCCGGAAGCCGCGCGGCAGTTGGGAACAGACTGCCGCTGGTTCCAACGTTGGTCATGATTAGGCCATTTCCCAAGGAATCCATTCTTCGAACACGTATTGCAGAGTCGGTGGTTGATGGTGTATACTTGATACCTCGGGACTTGTATGAAGAAAAATAGCCTATGAGAATCCTTGTAGCCACCCGCAACAGGGACAAATTCAATATCGTCAAGCGCCTGGTAGAAGCAACTGTGCCGGACGCACATCTTGTTTTTCTCGGCGACACTCCGATCAGCGGAGACGTTGTTGAAGCAGGGTCAATCCACGAACGCGCCCGGCAAAAGGCAGTGTACTTTTGGGGGCGCTTGGAGTGGTCTACAATAGCCGACGACTTCGATTCAGTGCTGGCGGTGGACGACGGGCTGAGCGTCGGCGGCGCGGAAGCCACGCCTCACTCCAAAGAGATGACAGAACGAATACTCAGTGAGGCGTGGCCAACGGGAACTAAGGTGGATGTCGTTCGCGCGTTTTGCCTGATAAGGCGTGGGGAAGTGCCGCGTGTGGAACTCACGGCGATCCCGTTTGTATTTGTAGGCAATCCACATGGCGTCCAACGTGAAGACGGTACGTATCCGTTGAGCCAGGTCCTTAGCCCCGAGGGAATGGCTCAACCAGTGTCTCAACTCACAAACGATGAAGAAGATGCATTCTACCTTCGCCACTCTCGGGAGCCGCTCGTTGCGCTGTTCTCATAGTGATCGGCACCCCAAATCATGGACATTGGCAATCAAGTAATTGCTCGACCAGGGTCCTGACTTCTATCCTCGCTGTGCACTAACCGTGAGCATGTCGAACTGAGCATGCTCTAACGAAACATCGCGTAATTGCGATGTTTTCATTTTCTAAGCAGTCGTTCGAGCACGCGGGAAATCGACTTCCCAGCAATTCGAACAGGGCTTGTTGGCCTTTCTCTGATATGGTAACATTTAACTAATATGTTGAAATCACACATGGCTGCCCGCGAGGGCGTACTGCTTGCCAGCAGTAAGGTCGCAGCAAATACAGGGCATTCGCTTCATAAGGGAACGCCTCGCGAGATCTTTATCCGCGAGTTCCTGGAAAGCCATCTCGCCGAGACCGTCGCGATCGGCACTGGCGAAGTGATCGACTCAGAATCGATGCCGAATCCGCCACCGACAAGACAGCGCAATCAGTACGACATCATCATTTACAAGAAGAATTATCCAAAACTCGCCATCGGCGGTGGGATCTCGGCGTTTCTTTGCGAGTCGGTTGTAGCGACAATCGAAGTGAAATCCACTCTCACTAAGGATGAGCTACAATCGAGTGCAAGAGCCGCGCGAGCTGCGAAGCTACTCAAACCCAGTAGAGTCGAGGCTTTCAGGACAGGCTACCACCCGCCGTCGATCTTGAACTACGTCGTGGCATATGACGGACCTGCATCAATGAAGACTGTGGCCGGTTGGCTACAGGATGCTGACGCGTACGCTGGAGTGCCAGGGCATCCGGATCTAAGTGGTGCCGACAGAACTCAGAAGGCGAGCCCGAGCCTCGATGGCGTGTTCGTGATGGGCAAAGGGTTCATGTTGTACGGCAATTCACCACTTTCTATTCTTTCGGTGGACGACCGCAAACGTGCGTCGAACCTCAAATGGGAATTCGCTGACTGCGAAGTTGGAAGTCTGTTCTTGCTATTCGTAACGTTGAGCCAAGTCGTGAGTGGGCACTCTGCGACCTGGCTCGACGCTGGGCCATACCTCAGCGGATTCTCTGTCCAAAATGATTCAATTGGCATGGTCGGCTGGTAGTACCAAGCTCGGTTGCAGGTTATTACTGAGCTGTATGCGGAGCACTAGTTCGTCAAGTCGCATCTTCTCTTCAAGCGCGTCCATCTGTTCTGATGGCACCCCAGTTGCGCTTCTAAGCTGTGATCGAACCATCGTCTCTAGTTTCTCCGCGTCAGTGCTGAATCGACAGCCCGTTCGATGGCACCGATAATAGCGATAGACTCGTCCATTTCTCTTCATGTGTTGTTCGCCGACAAGGAATCCCAAACAATTTGGACAAGTGACCTTTCGAGCGAGTAGGAAGTGCAAGTGCTTCCGAGGCTGCCCGCCGCTGTGCTTCTGCCGAAAGACTTCCTGGCTTCGGTCGAATATCTCCTTGGTGATCAATGATGGATGAGTACCGGTGTACTCAACACCCACGACGACCATCTTCCCCATGTAGAATGAGTTGTGGAGGATCGCACAGACCTTTGCTGCACTGACTTTCTTGCCGTGCCGGCTGACGAGGCCAGCACGGTGCAGTTCGTCAGCAAGCTGAGCGCTTCCGACTTGACCAGTGGCCCAGCGCTCGAAAGCCATCTTTATGAATCTTGCTCGGGCAGGGTCAACGACGACTTTGCCGTGCTCCTTGAGATACCCAAGAGGAGGAAGTCCACACCATCCTCCACGAAGGAGCTTCTCTTCGATCCCCCTCTTGACTTGTTGCGCCAGGTTGGCGCTGTAGAATTCTGCTTGTGCTGACATAATACGTTCAATGAATTGACCAACTGGAGTTTCTTCGCAGTTCTCCACGGCCGAAACGATTCGAACACCGTGGCGACGGAGCCGCTCCTTGATGGTCAGATAAGTAAACATGTCGCGTGCCAGTCGGTCGAGACGGTGAACGAAGAAGATGTTCACGTCGCGACTGCGACACGCAACGTCGAGTCCAGAGAGAAGGCCTGTTCGTCCACGGAATGATGTGCCACTCGCCACGTCCGTGAACGTCCCCGCAGCAACCCAACCTCGCTCAGAACAAAGTCGTCGAAGCGTGCGCAGTTGTGCTGGAATTGAAAGATCCTTCTCCCCTTGCTTGCTCGTTGAAACGCGAGCGTAGAGTATGACTGACATATGATGTTGAGTTAATGACTACACTCTTCATCATACACCTTTGATGGTACAGCGTGATGTTCATACTGTCCCGTAGCACCGTGATTCGTTTCTGAACATCCAGTCAACATCTTCTCGACCAGGGTTCTGACTTCTCTTCTCGCGGTGCACACATAAAAAAAGCTTCCTTTTGGAAAGCTTTTTTTGTTTTTCTTTTATTGAATCTTCCAGTTCCGTGCGGCAATATCGGCTGTTGGTTCACTATCTCTTTCCAAATCTTCTGGTAAAAATTCAAGCAGTGCAAAACGCAAATCTACAGGATTTTGATCACTCAAAGGAACACGCATGAGTGGTCGAATAATATTTTTTGTTTCAAAAAAAAGTGTCTTGACTGGAGGTTCATAAATAATATAAAAACCTTCAAGTTCAGAATATGGATAAAAACGATTTCCAATAATCACGCCAAGGTCTGTAATGGCAAAAGGAATAGTATGTGGTTCTTGGTGTTGTTGTACAAAAAGAATAATGGCAAAGAGCGCAATAATCAAAGAAAACAAAAAGTTTCCAGTAAACATTCCGTACGCAATAAACACCAAACCCAGTCCTCCCATAACAAAATACCACAGTCGCCCACGAACCATTTTTTCGTATTCTGGAAAAGTCCATTCAAAAAGTGGATTTCCAATCGATGTTTCTTCGGTAATTTGTTGTGGCATAAAAAAACAAAGTATTTTTATATATGTATAGTATAACAAAGCCCATTGTAAAACACAAGAAAAATCGTTATACTATACAAGCACTATGGAACATCACTATCCAAATTTTTTGGCACCAGAACAAAACCAAAAAAATGAAACTCCAAAAAAATCATACAGAACCTTATACTTTTTAGGCTTTCTTCTTTTTTTGGCTCTTGGGGCAATAGCCACACATGCATTTATAAGTCCAAAAACTCCTCATTCACAAACAGAACTCCAAACACTCCAAGCAAAAAAACCTACAGGAATACTTGGAAAACTCAAAGAATTTATTTTTCATAAAGATGCCAAACTCCTCGGCATAAATGAAGACCGCATCAATATTCTCATTTTGGGAGAAGGTGGACCAGGTCACGACGGCCCCTACCTCACAGACACTATTATTTTGGGAAGTATAAAACCATCGACCAACCAAGTAGCTATGGTTTCTATTCCACGCGACCTTGTGGTAAATATTCCAGGATACGGTCCACGAAAAATCAACAACGCCAATGCCTTTGCCGAAGCAAAAAATCCAGGTACAGGACCAGAAGCAGCCAAACAAGTCATTGAAAATACCTTTGGCATTCAAATACATTATTACACACGCATCGATTTTGCTGCATTTGAAAAACTTATTGATAAAGTAGGTGGCATTACTCTGAGTGTTGACCAAAGTTTCACAGATTACGAATACCCAATCGAAGGTCGTGAAGATGCACTGCCTATTTCAAGTCGTTACAAAATATTAAAATTTCACTCTGGTCTTCAATACATGGACGGAAAAACAGCTCTCGAATATGCTCGCTCACGTCACGGTGATAATGGTGAAGGATCCGACTATGCACGTTCAAAGAGGCAACAAAAAGTTTTGCTTGCCCTCAAAGAAAAACTTCTCTCTTTTGAAACACTCGCAAACCCTGCCACAATCAGCGATATACTTACTATGGTTGATTCACATATTCTCACCAATATGAGTATATCCGACATGATTGCCTTTGGTGGAATGGCTGGTAGTCTCAATACCAAAGAAATCACCAATCTAACACTCGACGATAGTCCTACAGGGCATCTTCATTCTGGATACGATGCTATTGGAGCTTTTGTCCTCACACCAAAAACAGGCAACTTTCGTGAAATAAGCAGCGCTATACAAAATATTTTTAATACTTCAACAAGTTCGGGAATCACAAAAACTCTTGAAACAGTTAGTCCAACACAAAACACAAGCCAAAACGAAAACACAAATAAAACGGTTGAAATCCACAATGGTACCTGGGCAGCAGGACTTGCAGCACAAGCCAAAACTCGTCTCATTCAAAAACAATTTAACGTTGGAACTATTGGCAACAGTATCAATCGTCCACAGGCAAAAAGCGCCATCTATATAGTCGGAAACAAAGCCAACCTTGACGAGGTAAAAAGACTCCATGAAGAGTTCGATATTCCTGTAGAAAAAACCCTTCCAAATGGTGAATTCTATGCGAACACTACAGATATTTTGCTCATTTTAGGAGAAGATTTTGCCCTCTAACTTGAATTTTTTCAAGTTCTATGCTAGATTTAAAGAAAAATAATCACTTTTTCTCTTTTTATGGCTACTCCAGCAAGTATTGATATTGACAAATTGCCTACCCTCGCCATTGTTGGACGAGTCAATGTTGGTAAATCCACACTCTTCAACCGTCTTGTCGAAAAAAACCAAGCAATCGTAAGTGACATCGCAGGAACCACCCGCACGAATAATGAAGGTGTTGTTTTATGGCGTGGAAAATTTTTCCACATTATTGACACAGGAGGACTCACTTTTGAAAACGAAGTAGAATTTGAAAAAGATATCATGACCCAAGTAGAACGTGCGGTCCAGCATGCGGATATGATTGTTTTTGTGACAGATGCACAAATAGGCATTTTACCCCAAGAAAAAGAATTGGCACGAAAACTTCGACGTATCACCCAAAAACCAGTTATGCTGGTTGCCAACAAAGTTGATACCACCAGAATTGAATCTCAAATTCATAGTCCAGAATGGAGTAAACTCGGTCTTGGCGAACCCTATCCAGTATCGGCTGTCAATGGTCGCAATGTTGGAGACTTTCTTGATCTTGTTTTCAAAACACTCAAAAAACTTTCAAAGAATCCAAAAGTAGTAAAAGATCCAAAAGACGAACCTATACGCGTAAGTATTTTTGGAAAACCAAATGTTGGAAAATCTTCACTTTTCAATAAACTTATTGGAGATGAAAAAGTAATAGTTAGTCCTATTGCACACACCACGCGCGAACCACACGATACACTCATGACCTATGAATACGAAGAAAATGGTAAACTCCGAAAACAAAAAATAAATTTTATTGATACAGCCGGAATCCGCCGTAAAGCACAAGTAAATGGAGAACTTGAACGCGCTGGTATTAGCAAAAGTCTCGACACTTTTACCACTTCGGATATCATTCTTTTTGTACTCGACGGATCAGAGCCAATTAGTCACCAAGATATGCAACTTGGAGGACTTATGGAACGCCATTCAAAAAGTGTCATTGTTATTTTGAACAAATGGGATCTTGCAGAAGACAACAGTGATGAAAAACGCAATCAAGTAAAAAAAATGATAGCGTCTCATTTTCCACATATTGATTTTGCGCCAATTATCCTTACAAGTGGTCTTACTGGATACCGTGTACACCAAATTTTTCCAACCATTATCGAAACATGGAAAGCACGTCACACTCGTATTGAAGCCGATGTCCTTGGAAACTTCATCCAAAAAATCAAACGTGAACACCGACCATCTCGTGGAAAAGGGACACGCCATCCAGATATTATGGGATTTCGTCAACTTGATACCAACCCACCAATATTTGAAATGCTTATCAAATATGGTACATCAATTCATATTTCATACGTAAAATATATAGAAAATCGTTTGCGTGAAGAATTTAACTTTTTTGGTACACCTATTGTTATCAAACTCACAAAAATGAAACGTAAATAATGTTTTATATCCTAACGGCTATATAATCTTCGCTCGCTCCTATGAAACTCATAATTGGTCTCGGAAATCCTGGGAAAAAATATGAGAAAACCCGACACAATGTTGGGTTTTTGGTACTTGATGCACTTCATGAAAAACTTGCAAAAGAACAAATGTCCCCATGGGAACACAGCCGAAAATTTCGATCCGAAATAGCTGGAGCAACTCTCAATAACGAAAAAATTATTTTGGTAAAACCCCAGACATTCATGAATGAATCTGGAGTTGCGGTCCAACAAATTGCCAGTTTTTATAAACTCACCTCAAAAGATATTATCGTAGTACACGACGATAAAGATATTCCCCTTGGAGAAATAAAAGTTCAACAAGATCGAGGGAGTGCTGGACATAATGGTATTAAATCAATTATAGAACATATCGGAACTCAAAATTTTTTTCGTATTCGTGTTGGAGTTGCCAGTGACAATGCAAAACAAATGGAAAATATTGCTGATTTTGTCCTCTCCAAATTTGGACTATTTGAAAAAGGAAAACTCAAACTCAAAATACAACACGCAGTTGATGAAATTCTCAAACTTCTATGAGAAAAGAAATCCTCATCTCCTATTTTCCAAAAATTACTTTTACACGCTATCAATCACTGATACGAAAATTTCATAATCTTGACTCTGCATGGAAGGCAGAGTTTTCTGATTTTGGAGAATCTACTTGGGAAGAAAATATTATTCATGAATTTTTGTTATGGAAAGAAAAAGTAGACGAAGAAGCGCTTGAAAAAACTTTGGAAAAAGAAAACATACAGCCCGTATTTTTTACAGACAAAAACTATCCCCCACTCCTACGCGAAATTCATGATCCACCACTGTGTTTGTTTATTCGTGGAAATATAGAAAATATTTCATATCCAATTGCCATTGTTGGTACAAGAAAGTCTACATCCTATGGACGCCAAGTAAGTGAAGAAATTATCAAAGATCTTGTTTCCTGCAATATGACCATTGTGAGTGGTCTTGCTCTTGGTATTGACGGTATTTGCCATGAAGCAACACTCAAAGAGCATGGCAGAACTATTGCGGTACTTGGCTCTGGCGTAGATAAAAATACTATTTATCCATCACTACACAAGCATCTTGCAGAAAAGATTATTGCGTCAGGTGGAGCCGTCATTTCTGAATACCCGCCCTACAGCAAAGCAAGCATCTATTCATTCCCCCGTCGTAATCGCATCATCGCAGCCATGACAATGGGAACACTTGTTATTGAAGCCCAAGAATCTTCGGGGTCACTTATCACCGCACAATGTGCTCTTGAATATAATCGTGAAGTTTTTGCGATTCCACAAAATATTCATTCACCTACTGCAGCAGGTCCAAACAATATTATAAAAATGGGAGCACGCCCAGTCACAGAATCACAAGATATTTTAAATATTTTCAACTTACAAAAACCAACCCTCCTTGAAAGCGAAAAACAAATAGGAAATACCCCCGAAGAAACACTTATTTTACAAACACTTTCAAGAGAACCGACGCACATTGATGCTATAATAAAAAACACACATATGAGTAGCTCCTCTGTACTTGGAACCTTGACAATTTTGGAAATCAAAGGTAAGGTGCGAAATCTTGGCAGCCAAAATTATATCCTCAATATATGACATACTCTGAGGCAGAACAATATATTCTCTCTTTTTCCAACCTTCCACGGACAGAATACATGCAAAATCCAAAAGATTGTGTACAATATCTCAAACGTGTACAATTTTTTCTTGACCGTATCAAAAATCCAGAACGTAAAATTCCACACTTTATCCATGTAACTGGTACCAGTGGAAAAGGTTCTGTCTGTGCATTTTTACAATCCATACTTGTGACACATCACAAAAAAACAGGACTTTTTGTATCTCCTCATCCAACGGATCTCTGTGAACGATGGCAGATCAATAATCGTCAAATGACAAAAAGAGAATTTATAAAAATAATAGAAAAACTCAAACCTATTTTTGACCTTTACGCAAAGACGAGCACCTACGACATGCTTTCTTTTTTTGATATTACAACAATTATAGGGCTTGTGTATTTTGCAGAACATAAAGTTGAATGGGCTGTTATCGAAGTAGGCTGTGGTGGACGATATGACTCAACAAATATTTTACCCTGGAAAGACATCGCTATCATTACAAATATTGGACTTGATCACACACAGATTCTTGGAGAAACAAAAGAAAAAATTGCATACGAAAAATCTGGCATCATACAAAAAGATTGTACTGTGTTTACCATGGAAGCCGAAAAGAAAGTTTTAAAAATTATACAAACAGAGTGTACACAAAAAAATGTTGTTTTACATGTTGTAAAAAATAAACAAAACAATACACAAAAATTACAAGAAAAATGGAATATTGTGGGAGCCCACCAAGTACAAAATGCACTTTTTTGTAAAGAAGTTGCAGGCTTTCTCCAAATTCCTGAATCTATAATCGAACAAGGTATAAAAAATACCAAACAACCACTTCGCATGCAAATAGTTTCCAAAAAACCATATATCATTCTTGATGGCGCACATAATAAAGATAAAATTCAAACAAGCGTGGCAAGTACAAAAGAACTCCAAAAAAATAAAAAACGAAAAAATATTCATATCATTGTGGGATTTTCTGCAGATAAAAATTTTGAACAAATGATCAAACAACTTTCTACCCTCCAAGCTTCGAGCATTGCATGTACTCGTAATACTATTAATCCTTTTAAAAAAGTTGCAAATCCTGTAGATATTGCAGCTCTCTTCAAAAAACAAAACCCAAAAGCAAAGATACAAATATTTCTTGATCCACAACAAGCCTTTGCCTGGAGCAAAAAACAGTGCCAAAGCAAAGATATAATTCTCTCAACTGGCTCCATATTTTTAAGTGGTGAACTCCGCAAAACTTTTTGAGCCGATTGACAGAATGGCAAAACTCGACTACTATGAGTAGTACCTTATAGCAAAAACTCCCTTATTTTATGCCAAAAACACTCGTTATTGTAGAGTCTCCTACAAAAGCAAAAACCATTTCAAGATTCCTTGGATCACAATATATTGTTGAATCTTCTTTTGGTCATGTACGCGATTTACCAAAAAGCAAAATGGGAATTGACCTCGAACACGGAACTTTTGAACCTCAATATACGGTCTCACGCGACAAAGCAGCTCATGTCAAAAAGCTCAAAGAACTTGCAGCAAAAGCAGATGATATTATATTCGCAACCGATGAAGACCGCGAAGGAGAAGCTATCTCCTGGCATTTGGCACATATATTTGATGTAGATCCTGCAAAAGCAAAACGCATCGTATTTCACGAAATTACAGAACATGCTATTACAGAAGCGATAAAAAATCCAAGACATATTGACCAAAGACTTGTCGATGCACAACAAGCACGCCGTATTCTTGATCGTATCGTTGGATATGAACTCTCACCATTTCTCTGGAAAAAAGTAGCACGAGGGCTTTCGGCAGGACGAGTACAGTCCGTAGCAGTACGTCTCATTGTAGAACGCGAACGAGAAATTCAAGCTTTCAAACCCGAAGAATATTGGACTCTCGGCGGAATTTTTACAGAACCAAAACAACAAGGTGAAATTCGTGCAGAACTCAATGCTATTGATGATAAAAAACTCGATAAATTTGATTTGAATACAAAAGACAAAATTGATCAAGTATTAAAACATCTCGAAAATACAAAATATACAATCACAAATATTGAAAAAAAATCTGCCAAGCGCACACCTCCTGCACCATTTACCACCTCTACACTTCAGCAGGTTTCAAACCAAAAACTCAAATATTCGAGTAAACAAACCATGCGTTTGGCACAGCAACTTTATGAAGGTATTGCACTTGGAACTGGTGGCCAAGTTGGTCTCATTACCTACATGCGTACTGACTCAAATTTTCTCTCTGAGAAATTTTTGGACGAAACAAAAAGTTTTGTAAAATCTCAGTATGGTGCGAAGTTTTCTCTTGAATCTTCACGCGTTTTCAAAACAAAATCAAAAGGCGCACAAGAAGCCCACGAAGCAATTCGTCCAACGGATCCGACACGAACCCCCGAATCTATTGCTGCATACCTTACACCACAACAACTCAAACTCTATGCACTCATTTGGAAGCGTGCAGTAGCAACACAAATGGCCGATGCAATGCTTGATCGCACAGCAATTGATATCACATCAAATTCATCTCCAAGCTACAACTTTCGCGCCAATGGACAAACTGTTGTATTTCCAGGATGGCTTACACTCTATCCAGAATTTCAAAAAGAAGAAGTCCTCCCAAATGTTCAAGAAAAAGATCTGGTCAACTGCAACTCACTCACTCCAGAGCAACACTTCACAGAGCCACCTGCTCGCTACAGTGATGCGACACTCGTCAAAGTGATGGAAGAATACGGCATTGGTCGTCCTTCAACTTATGCACCAACCATTGGTACTATTGAAGCACGCCAATATGTAGAGCGTGATGACAACAAACGCCTCAAACCAACAGATGTTGCATTTTTGGTCAATGCACTTTTGGTTGATCATTTTCAAAATATTGTAGACTATGGTTTCACAGCACAAATGGAAGAAAACCTCGATGAAATTGCAGAAGGAACCAAAGATTGGAAACCAATTATCGCAACATTCTACGAACCATTTCACGAAAATATTTTGAACAAAACAGAAGAACTCGAAAAAGCAACCCTCACAGGTGCACGAGACCTTGGAATTGATCCTACAAATGGCAAGCCAATTTCTGTTCGTCTTGGCCGTTTTGGACCCTTTGTACAAAAAGGAACAAAAGAAGACGAAGAAAAACCTCTATTTGCATCTCTCAAAAAAACACAATCCATGGAAACGATCACACTCGAAGACGCGCTTGAACTCTTCAAACTTCCTCGCGATTTGGGTGAAACAACAGATGGTGAAAAAATGATTGTACAAATTGGACGCTTTGGACCCTATATCAAAGTTGGTCCAAAATATTATAGTCTCAAAGTAGATGATCCATATACAGTAACCCATGTTCGTGGACTTGAAATAATTCAAGAAGCTGCCGACAAAGAAGCCGCTGCGCTCATCAAATCATTTCCAGAGAGTGACATTGTAGTGAAAATTGGTCGCTATGGACCCTACATCACTGACGGAAAGAAAAATGCCAAAATACCAAAAGGAGTAGAAGCAAAAGATCTTGATTTTGAAACAGTCAAAAAACTCATTGATGAAGCCCCAGAAAAACGAGGCGGCTGGGGACGAAAGAAAAAAACTGATTCAAAAGATGACGAAGGTTCTGAAAAAGAAACTCCAAAAAAACCAAAGAAAAAAACAACTCGCAAAAAATCTACAAAAAAGAAAAGCACAAATTCAGGCAAAGCAACAAAAATCCAAGTTGTCTAAAACAAAAAAAGAACCCCGACTCAATCGGGATTCTTTTTTTTATTCCAAATATGATGCTGGGTTTACCGGTATACCATTTTTACGTACTTCAAAGTGCAAATGCGCACCCGTCACAAAGGGACCAGCTCCAGCAGTTCCTGGAGTTCCACCAGAATATCCAATCACGTCCCCACGAGTCACAAATTGGTCTTCTGTAACAATAATCTTACTCAAGTGACCATATAAGGTAGATACATTCCCGTCATGAACTATAAGAATATAGGCATAACAACTTGCGAGTGTACATTTTTTAGCACGAGCCACATAGCCCGAAGCAGCAGCACGAATTGGCGTACCCTGAGAAGCACGAATATCAATACCACTATGCTCAAATACATTTCGAAATGGATAGCTTGGATCATGAAAAGTTGCCGTCACATAGCGACTTGGAGCTGGCCAAGCAAAAGCTCCCGCACTATCCGAAACCTTTTCTGTAATTTTTTTATTTTTTTCCAATTTTTTTCGAACCTGTCGTTCAATACTCGTTACTTCATTTTCAACCTGTTGGTATTGCTGTTTTAAACTGGATAATAATGTATTGTATTTTGCTTGTGAAATAGATGTTTGTACGAGCAATGTTTGTTTTCCATTTGTCTGTTCTATCAAATCTTGTTTTTTATTTTTTAGGTCAGTCTGCACTGCAATAAAATTTGTTTTCTGACCTTCCAAATCTTTTTTTTGTGTTTCCAGTTCTTCTTTTGCAAGACGAAGTCCTCGCATAGTACGACTCAAATCCTCTTCTACTGTTTTGGTATAATGAAGTTGATTGTAAAAATCAGAAAAATTATCATGACTCGCGGCAATTTCGATATAGTTCTTTTCATCCTGCTGGTGAAGCGAACGAACCAGTTCACTCACAATACTTTTTTGACGAGCAATCTGCTGTTCTTTTTGACTCATGGCGAGCTGTGTTCGAGAAATTTCTAACTGTAAAACATCAAGCTTTTCTTGTGTCGCATTAATATCTGTTGTTATTTCAGAAACTCGTGCATCCAAAATACCAATTTGATTTGATAAAGATATTGCTTCAAGATGTTTTTCCTGAATTTTTTTCTTGAAATCTGCGATAGATTTTTCAAGCTGTGCAATTCTTTGTTTTTTTTCATTAATTTGTTTTTGAAGCGAGTCTATTTCTTCTACATTTCCACCTGTTTCTTGAACAGAAAAAACGGGAATCGAATTGGAAATACAAAAAACCACAGCAAAAAGAAAAGCTGTGATAAAAAATGATATCTTTTTATTTTTCATAGAGCGACAAGCATTTATTCCCTATGTTTTTTTTATAATTGTGAAATCGCCTGTTCAATACGATGAAGCGTTTTTTCTTTTCCCAAACAATCTGCGATTTCAAATGGTCCTGGAGAATTTTGCCGACCCGAAAGCGATACTCGCATTGGCCAAAGGACATCCCCTACTCCAAAACTTTTTTCTGTAATCCAATTTTTTATTTTTTCTGACAAAATTTCCAAAGTCCAATCACTATCATCAACACCCTTCAAAAATTCACAGAGTAAACTCAACTTTTCTTTTGATCCCTCACGCGTATCTTTTTTCCAAATCAAAATCGTTGGATCATATTCAAGTGTTTCTGCAAAAATAAATCCCACAGATTCAGAAAGTTCTGATAAAACTGTCATGCGTTCTTTTTCAAGAGCAACTACTTTCTGTAACCATGGAGTATTCTTGTGCTCTGACACAAGTCCAGCATTGATAAGAAATGGCAAAGCACGTTCCGTAAGCTCCATACTATCCATTTTCTTTATATATTCCTTATTATACCAGTTTAGCTTCTCTCTGTTAAATACAGCAGCAGCTTTGGATACTTTTTCGATTGAAAATTCTTTTTCAAGATCAGATACTTCAAACATTTCTCTTTCATCTCCAGGATTCCAGCCCAAAAAGGAAACAAAATTCACCATGGCTTCTGGCAAATAGCCTTTTTGTTTGAAATCTTCTACAGAAACATCCCCATGACGTTTACTCAGTTTTTGTTTTTGTTCGTTTATAAGAAGTGAAAGATGCGCAAAAGTAGGTGCCTCCCAGCCAAACATTTTGTAGAGCACAATATGCTTTGGAGTCGAAGGAAGCCATTCTTCCGCACGGAGCACATGTGTAATACCCATAAAGTGATCATCTACAACCACAGCCAAATGATAGGTTGGAAAACCATCAGACTTGATAAGCACTTGATCATCAATAAGTTTATTTTGAAAACTCACTTCTCCACGAATTAAATCCGTAAATTTTGTATCTCCATCATGTGGCATATTCATTCGCACCACATGCGACTGACCCGATTGTAATTTTTCTTCAATTTCAGATGATGCCAAATTTTTGCAATACCCATCATACATAGTTGGCTGTTTCATCACCTCTTGATTTGTACGCAATTCATCAAGTCGTTCTTTTGTACAAAAACAATAATAGGCATGTCCATTGGCAATCAATTCTTCGGCATATTTTTTATAAATATCCAATCTTTGAGATTGAATATAAGGGCCATTTTCTCCTTTTTGAATAATATGACCATGCTCATCCATATCCACCCCTTCATCAATCGTAACTCCAGCCCATTTGAGAGATTGAATCATATTTTCCATTCCACCCTCAACAAAACGTCCCTGATCCGTATCTTCCATACGCATCATAAACGTGCCCCCATGATGACGGGCAAAAAGATAAGAATAGAGGGCAGTTCGAAGACCTCCAACATGAAGCATTCCGGTAGGACTAGGGGCAAAACGAGTCTTTATCATATATCTATCAGACTAAGGCTAAGAGAGATTCTAGCATAGCAAAAAAAAGGGCACTTGACAACTCTTTTAATAAGCATTAGGGTCTAAGTAGAATCCTCACACCATACAGGGAGAAAGACGATGTATCATCGAGATAACACCCTCTTTCAAACCCTCGTTAATGGCGATGGGTTTGTTGGTGGGCTCATTACAGGGCCAAAAGGGCGCCGAGGAAGAATCCTGGGCATCGAGATCAACCCCCACAGAATCGTGGTGCGCTGGGTTTCAGAAGATGGAAAAACAGTACTTCCAATCGTTTTCCAACTTCGGGACCTGATTCGATATCATGGTTCCACAGAAGACGGTGACGAAGAAGAATACTTCGTCATCAGCCTCAGCCCCGAAATCCAACACCGATGGGTGATTTATCGCCCCAGCCCAGGCGACGAAAAACCCAACTCTGACTCCCCCGAAGTGGGTGAGTAAAGCCGATCGAGCAGCGCTCTCGGCACCCCGCCCGACAGACGTCGCGGCGACACCCCGGCCGACTTTTGTCGCGACCGGGGTTGAATTTTTTTTACAAAGAAACTTTGCTGAGCACTATCCCCGCAGCAATCGCAACATTGAGTGATTCTGCCTCACCAATTCTAGGGATAGTACAACTTTGATTCAAGACCGTTTGCACTTGAATACTGATTCCATGAGATTCAGATCCAAAGACACAAACTGTTTTTTTATCAAATTTTACATCTTTGATCGAGTCCCCCGTCATCTGCATTCCAACAACCGTATATCCTTTTGCTTGAAGCATTTTCAAATCTGGCACCAAATTTTTACTTTCAAAAATCTTTGAACGAAAAATTGATCCCATGGTTGAACGCACTACTTTTTCATTGTAGGTATCCACACAATCTTCTGAAAGTAAAATATTTTTTATCCCAAACCAATCGGCGCTGCGAATAATAGTTCCAAGATTCCCTGGATCTTTTACTCCATCAAGACAAATGATTGGGGAATCAAGATCAAAGTCATCCATCGAGACTTCTGGCATTTTCACAATCGCCATAATCCCTGGAAAAGTCTCTGTTGTTTTTATTTCTTTGACCTCTGCCCTCGTCGCATACATCACTGTTGGTCCAGCATCAACAAACAATGGCAACTCCACTGGCACAGTTTTTTCTTCTTCCAAAATAATGGTGGTGATGAAAAGTCCCGAAGCCAATGCCTCTTCTACACCTTTCACTCCTTCTATCAAAAATTCACCAAATTCTTCACGATATTTTTTTTGTGTGAGTTTCTTAATGTGTTTTCGAATATTTTCTGTCAGCATATTTATTAGGATTTATATTCATTAAATCTTTTTTCAAGATATCTTACGTTCTCCCAAGCTTGAGATTTTATACCCCGAGATTGTTGTGACTTAAATAAGCGGTTCAAATTAGGCATAATCTCCTCTAAACTAATAGAAAACCAATCATATAGTAACTCTATATCTACATAGTCTCTTTTCAATAGCATTCCTATCTCCTCCAAAACCCTAAGAATGTGATGAATTTTTTTATTTATTTGATCTATAGATAATTTATTTGGATTATCTAATAATGTTGTTGGTAATTCATATGCAATAAAATATAAGTTTTCTGAAGTTTTTTCACTAGAGAGTTTTTTAATATAGTATAAAGTTCTATCAATTTTATCTTTTCTATCTGTAAACCAAAAACTTTTTTTTGCCCAATAGGCTGTTAAAACAATTGCTATTGTAGAAATACACGTAAAGGAAGCAATTAAAATATCGGATTGACTCCCCCATGTATTTGATAAAATATTTAAAATAAATAAAACAAAAAGAAAAAAAATCATTACACTAAGTCCAGCAATAAAACTTATAAAAAGTATTTTATTTCTTTCTATCATACCGTAAAAAATAAAATAAAAATACAACAGTCGCCTTCCAAATACGTTTGATACGTCGAGGTTCACGAACGAGGCGATAAAGCCACTCCAATCCAAGACGTCGAAAAATTGCGGGAGCACGTTTTACTTTCCCTGAGATAAAATCAAAAGATCCTCCAATTCCCATCGCGATTCTGACACTTGGAAGTTCTGGCAAAAATCCATAAATCCATTTTTCTTGTTTTTTGTGGCCAAAAGCAACAAACAAAATATCTGGAGCCGCAAAAATAATATCATCAATCACAGCATCGTTTGCAGAGCTATCAAACGTAAAGTCATGTGCAATTTGGATTCCAGGATGCATGCCAACTATCTTCAAATTCGGAAATTTTGCAAGTAATTTATTTTTACATCCTTTCAAAACTTCACTTGAGCCACTCCCGAGCAAATACACAGACTTGTTTTCGCCTGCAGCAAATTCACAAATATCTATCATAAAATCCACGCCAGGTATTCGTTCAATCGACTCTTTTGCTACCAAGGCAAGCCCACGTCCATCACACAAATTCAAATCCCCTGCATTCAAGACCTCTTTGAAATAGAGATCTTTTTGGGCATCTACCAGCATCTCGGGATTTGGGGTAAAAATCATGTGACCCTCGTGAGATGCCAAAAAATCAGCTACATTAGAAAGGGCCAATGATTTATCTACTTTATCCACTCGAACGCCTAAAATGTACATAAATAAGCCTTATTTGTGCTATAATAATGAGGTAAGCATACAGGATTTGACAGTTTTTTTCAATTGCGGTATTATCACTCTATACTATCGAGTGATAATATAACTCTTCAATCTTCACCAAAGCCTTTATGAACCCACAAAATTTTACCAACAAATCCCAAGAAGCCCTCCAACGAGCTGCCACTATCTCCCACGAAAATGGCCAGCCGCATATGGAACCGCCTCATCTTTTTCTTGCCCTTCTCGAACAAAACGAAGGTGTTGTTGTATCTGTTATAAAAAAACTCAATATTGAAGTAAACAGCCTCAAAATAGAAATTCAAAATCTTATCAACATGCTTCCAAAACAATTTGGTGCCATGTCCCCTGGTGGCTTTGGACAGATACTCATGGGCCAGGCTATGATGTATATTTTGCAAGGGGCCCAAGAAGAAAGCAAAAAAATGGGAGACGAATATATTAGCGTTGAACATCTTTTGCTTGCTTTTTTGAAAAATAAAAACCCAATCAGTGAATACCTTTCCAAATATAAAGCAGACTATGACGCTGTGCTGCGTACACTCGTACAAGTTCGTGGAAATCAAAAAGTAGATTCTGTAGAACCAGAAAGCAAATACCAAGCCCTTGAAAAATACGGCAAAAATTTTACCGAACTTGCACGCAAAGAAAAACTTGATCCTGTAATTGGTCGAGATGATGAAATCCGCCGTGTTATGCAAGTACTCTCTCGTCGTACCAAAAACAATCCTGTTCTTATTGGTGAACCGGGTGTTGGTAAAACTGCCATTGTCGAAGGCCTGGCGCAGCGTATTGTGAATGGAGATATTCCAGAAAGTATCAAAGACAAAGAAGTCATTGGACTTGATGTTGGAGCACTCGTTGCCGGAACCAAATTTCGTGGTGAATTTGAAGAACGCTTCAAAGCCGTCCTCAAAGAAGTCACCGAATCAAATGGAAAAATTATTTTGTTTATAGATGAGCTTCATACCATTGTCGGAGCTGGTAGTAGTGAAGGTGCTATCGATGCCAGCAACATGCTCAAACCTGCTCTTGCACGAGGAGAACTTCATACCATTGGAGCTACGACCATCAAAGAATACCAAAAACACATTGAACGCGATGCGGCTTTTGAACGTCGTTTTCAACCAGTCACAGTAAATGAACCAAGCAAAGACGATACCATCGCAATCCTGCGCGGTATCAAAGAAAAATACGAAGTGCACCATGGTGTCCGTATTACTGACCCTGCTATTGTTGCTTCTGTTGAGCTTTCGAGTCGCTATATCACGGATCGTTTTTTACCAGACAAAGCCATTGACCTCATTGACGAAGCCACATCGGCCTTGCGCATGGAAATTGACTCTATGCCAATGGAACTCGACAAAATGAAACGTCGAAGTATTCAACTTGAAATCGAACTTCAGGCCCTCAAAAAAGAAACTGACGACGAGTCAAAAGAAAGAAGTAAAAAACTCAAAAAAGAACTTGAAAATTTAAAAGAACAAAGCAACGAACTTGAAATTCATTGGAAAACAGAAAAAGAAATTATTACCAATATTCGTGCTTGCAAAAAAGAAATTGAACAATTGAAACAAGTAGCAGACATTGCAGAACGACGAGGTGACCTCCAAAAAGTTGCCGAAATTCGCTATGCAAAAATTCCAAGTAAAGAAGATGAAATAAAACAAAATCAACAAAAACTTCTTGAGATTCAACAAGGCCATGCTATCCTCAAAGAAGAAGTTACCGAACAAGATATTGCAGAGGTAGTCTCACGTTGGACCGGAGTACCTGTTACCAAAATGCTTGAAGATGATCTCAAAAAATTGGAACGTATGGAACAGGAACTTGGTTCTCGTGTTATTGGCCAAGAAGAAGCTATCAGCGCCATTTCCAATGCTATTCGCCGCTCACGCGCAGGTATGAGTGAAGAAAAAAAACCAATTGGATCATTTATTTTTATGGGACCAACAGGGGTAGGAAAAACAGAACTTGCCAAGGCACTTGCAGAATTTTTGTTCAACGATGAAGATGCTATTGTCCGAGTTGATATGAGTGAATTTATGGAAAAACATTCTGTCAGCAAACTTATTGGTTCCCCTCCTGGATATGTTGGCTACGATGAAGGTGGACAACTCACAGAAAAAATTCGTCGTCGCCCATACTCGGTGATTCTCTTTGATGAAATTGAAAAAGCAAATGGAGATGTGTTCAATATTATGCTTCAAATTTTGGAAGATGGACACCTTAGCGATGCAAAGGGACGCAAAGTAAATTTCAAAAATACAGTCATTATCATGACGAGTAACGTTGGATCCGAAATGATCATGAGCATGAGCAAACGCGGTGAATTTGGTTTTGCTGCAGGCCACCAAGGAAACGCAGGAAGCAATGAAAAAGAAATCAAAGAAAAAGTCATGGAAGCACTCAAAGAACATTTTAAACCAGAATTTTTGAATCGTATCGACGATATCATCATGTTCCATCCCCTCAGCGAAAAACAAATTCGTTCTATTGTGGATTTACAACTTGCACATGTCATGGAACGTCTTGAAAATAAACGTATCAAACTCGATGTGAGTGCCAAAGCCAAAGATTGGCTCGGCAAACGCGGCTATGATCCAAATCTTGGAGCACGTCCTCTCAAACGTGTCATTCAAAGTGAAGTTCTTGATAAACTCGCACTCATGATCATTCAAGGTCTTATTCAAGATGGAGATAAAATAAAAATTGATATCAATGGTGAAGCACTTAGCATTGAAAAAAAATCTTAAATTTATTCGAATACCCAATCAGGATATTCCTTTTCAAGAGCATACATACTATAGAGATACACAATTTTGTGTATCTCTTTTGATAATTCTGGAGTAACAAAAGCCATACTTTCTCGCCAGCTTCTATTCAAAACATATCGCAAGGCCAAAAGTGTTGCCAGATTCAAAGGCACAGTAATTTGTTCACGATTTTGAAGTTTGTCATTGTGACAGATAAGTCCCCCACTCGAAAATGAAAAAAACATTTTTTCTTCTTTCAATTCTCGTCCACAAAAAGTGCATTCAGATAAATTTGGTTCAAATCCAAAAAAAGAAAGCATCTTCAAAATAACCGCATCCAAAAGTACTGTTTTTGTTTCGGGAACAGTATTTAAAAACACAAGCCAAGATAACAGCATATCATATACTTGGCTATTTTGTTCAAAAGGTTTTAAAATCCCATCAAGCCACTTTACAAAAAATCCCGCCTGCCAAGATTTTTGCAAATTTTTTCGAATAGCCGAAAAATACTCCAGTGACTGAGTTGTAGTAATATACTCAATATCTTTTCCCGGAACCAAAGCAAGTTCAATACAAGAAAATGGTTCCAAAAAAGGACTATTTTTACTCAGAAACTTTTTTGTACTACGAGCTGTCAATTCAATTTTTCCTTTTTCTTTCGTATAGAGTGAAATTATTTCATCACACTCTTTGAAACTCTGCCGTCTCAGCACTATCGCTTCTAACATAATTTTTTTATTTTTCAAGTTCCATTTCAATCTTCATAAGACGATTGTATTTTTCAATACGCTCGCTTCGACTCATCGAACCAGTTTTGATAAAGTCAGAATTTACAGCAACAGAAAGATCAGCAATAAATGTATCAGCAGTTTCACCAGAACGATGTGAAACCGAAACTTTATAGTTATTTTTTTGAGCAAGTAAAATAGTATCAATAGTCTCAGACAAAGTTCCAATTTGGTTGAGTTTTATCAAAACAGCACTCCCAACATGTTGTTCAATTCCCAAAGATAAACGTTCTACATTGGTTACAAACAAATCATCCCCAACAAGAGGCAATACATCACCAAGTTCGGCAGTAAGTTTTGCCCAATTTTTCCAATCATCTTCTGACAATGGATCTTCAATAGAGACAAAAGGATACTTCTTCACCCATTTTTTCACAAGAGTAATCATGCCATCAGCAGATATTGCTTTTTTGCCTTCAAAATAATATTTTCCATTTTTATAAAATTCAGAACTGGCCATATCCATAGCAACTTTTACATCGCGTCCAGCTTTGTATCCTGCCCCAGCAATTGCTTTCATAATGAGTTTCAAGGCCTCTTCGTTATTTTTCAAAGTTGGCGCAAATCCACCTTCGTCCCCTACTCCAACACTCAATTTATTTTTTTTGAGAAGTGCTTTGAGGGCATGAAATACTTCGGCCCCAATACGAACACGTTCCGAAAGTTTTTTGTGTTGAGGAACGATCATGAACTCTTGAATAGAAAGTCCATTACTGGCATGTACACCACCATTGAGTACGTTCATGGTAGGCACTGGCATCCTCCAAAAGTCATATTTGAGGTCAAATGCTTTTCGCAAATATTGATAGAGTGGAAGACCCTGTGAAAGAGCTGCGGCCCGAGCCGTAGCTAAAGAAACAGACAAAATAGCATTGGCACCAAGTTTCTTTTTATTTTTTGTTCCATCAAGTTCAAGCATGGCACTATCAATAGCACGCTGATCTTTGGCATCTCTGCCAAGAAGCATTGGAGCAATCTTTTCATTTACATTTTTTACAGCTTTGAGAACTCCCTGACCTCCATAGCGTTTTCCACCATCGCGAAGTTCAACTGCCTCGTGTGAGCCTGTAGAAGCCCCACTTGGCACTGCAGCGCTAGCAAAAGAACCGTCATGGAGCGTCACCGTCGCTTCAACAGTAGGATTTCCGCGTGAATCAAGAATTTCACGAGCGTATACAGTACGGATAGATGTTTGTATCATAAAAACAAAAAGACAGGTAAATTACCTGTCTATTGTATCAGAATTGAGAGTTTTTATGCAAACTATTGAATTTGGTAAGTTACACTCACATTCAAGAGTACATCCGTACTTCCAGGTTCAATACTTGGCGCTGGAGCAGCGGCCCCAACACTGTCAGCCATCACATTTGCTTTATAGAGTGGATAGTCATTTTGACCACCTTCGTATTCATTATAATTTACAATACCTACAATATGCACACCAAGAGAACTTGATAATGCAGCAGCTTTTGCCTGAACTTTTTGAATAGCGATTTCACGAGCCTGCGCTTTGTATACTTCTCTATCATCAATAGTAAAGGTAATACCACTTACATTGTTGATTCCAAGTTCACCCGCAAGGGCCAAAACTTTTTGAGAATTTTGCAAATTACGAATTTTTACAGTTACATTTTGTGAAACTTGATAACCTTTGAGGGTTTGAACACCTTTGTCACTGTATTCATACTGTGGATAGACATTGTAATTGGCAGTTTGAATGTCTTTTGCTTCAATAGCAAGTCCTTTCAAACGATCAATGAGCTTGTTCATGGTTTCTGTGTTTTTTTGCTGTGCTTCGGCAACGGTAGCAGCATCCGAAATCATACCCATAGTTGTCATAGCGATATCAGGAACAACAGTCACTTTCCCCTGACTTTCAACACTAATAGTATGTTCTGGAGCATCGGCTTTTCCAATAAAATAAAAACTTCGCAAATTATTTCGAATCAAAGTACCTACAAGTACTGTGGAATAAACCAAAAAGATTCCAAGCAAAGTCGCTAAAAGTTTGCGACCAAAGTCCATGTTTTTGAGGTGGCGCATATAGGCACGACTGCAGTCTTTATTGAAACAACAGTCATGGGCTTCGTACATACCTTCTTTGGTATGCGCGACAGAAGATTTGACAGGCATAAAATATATATTAAAAGTACTTCTAGTATAACACGATTCTTACTCTATGGGAATAATATACTGTTTACAAATACAATCTGAATCCAAATTTCCATAAACACTCACCTGTTCAAATTGCATTGGAACCCCAGTCAAAGAAATATTTTTTGAAAGACAATATTCTTTTGCTCCACGAAAAAGAAAAGCAAGCTTTTCATGACCCGTAGCACGTTCGGCACTTCCATCATCAAAAGCACGTGTTTTCACTTCTACAAAACAAAGGGTTTTTTCACCTTTTATCTCACGCCAAGCAATAATATCAAGCTCTGATTTTTTGAGTTTATAGTTTCGTTCCAAAATTTCATATCCCTTTTGAACAAGAAATTCCACCGCTTTTTCCTCTCCCCAAGCACCAATTTCTTGTTTTACTGTCTTCATAATCTTTCTTCATGTCGAAACAACACAATACCATGATGATACTTTCCAACAGGAAATTCTTCTTGTACGAGGAATCCTTCATGCTTCGCCCATGTTTTTATTTGAGAAAAATCTACAAATTTATCATCTTTTGGCCCCATCGCAGAATTTACTTTTGTTGCCCAGTCCACAATCAATAAACGTGATTTTGGAGAAAGCAAACGCTTTGCCTCGAATAAAACAAGATCTGGACTATCACAAAAAGAAAGCGTATTTACAAGAAATACCACATCAAGTGATTTTTCTGGAATCGCAGTTTTTCCTTTTTCAAGATCAGACCAAATTGGATGTATATTTACAAAAGATTCGAGTTCTGCACGTTTTTTGATATTTTCCAAAATAGACTTCAAAATATCTACGGCATACACAATCCCTTTTTCGCCAATCAAAAGAGCTGCAGGAAACACAATATGGCCACTACGATCACTTCCAAAATCAGCAATATGCATGCCTTTTTGCAACTGTACCTTTTGAAAAAGAAGTCCAGGATCAATCATGAGATTATTCATACTATTGTTTTAATGCTCCAAACATACCTCCAAAAATACTGAGAATTATACTTCCAAGAGTCCCTGTCATTGCCATAATAGCCCCGAAAAACAAAATAATACCCAAAAGCTTATACATCGTGCGACTACCATCTCCTCCGAGGTGTTCCTCTGCCCAACTACTTTTTCCAAAACTTTGTAAAAACCAATCGGCTTTAATAGTCATAAATACACCAAGAACCATCACTAAAAGCCCAAAAACATATGTCATAAAAATGCAAGTCAAAATTTTCTCTAGTATACACTTTTTTAGGAAAAAAAGAAAACCAGTAGCCTGCTGCCACTGGTTTTTTCTTTGAAAGAATACAGACTTACAAAGCGTTTTGTATTTCTTTTTCGAGACTGTCAAAATCAAGGGCCCCAGAAATTGGAGTGACTTCACCTTTTGTGTTAAAAAGCAATGTATAGGGAGTTCCCTGTGCCCCAGCATTCATGGCATCGGCAATATCTTCATCTACTTTTTGTGAATATTTTTCAGTTTTGTAACAAGTATTGAAGGTTGGAACATCCACTCCTGCTTGTACAGCATAACTTGGTAATTTACTCAGATCAAGACTATCATTGGAATTGGTATTGGCAAACAAAATATCTGCAAACTGCCAAAATTTTCCTTGTTCCCCTGCACATTCACTCGCAAGTGCTTCGGCCCGAGCCTGTGAATGAAGTGACTCGAGTGGATATTGACGAAATACCCAGCGTATACGATCTCCATATTGGGCCATAGCTTGTTTCATTGTTGCATGAAACTGTTTGCAATATGGGCATTCAAAATCTGCATATTCAATCAAAGTCACTTTTGCTTTCATATTACCCGTAATATGATCAAAATTATCATCAACTTTCAAATATTTGATATCATTTTGAGGTTCATCAATTGGCAATGGATTTGAAATATCTTCGATTCCATGAGTAAACAAATCAAGCGGATTCATGTTATCAAAATTCAAATCTGGATTTGTCCATGGATCTTGATCAAGACTATTATCAAGTGGCAAATTATTCATGAGATCCTCTGAAAAAGAGTCTCCAAATCCACTAAACATTTGTGCAAAGGCATCTGTAAAATACTGACTAAAAAATTCACCGATATTGTCAATTGGCGCTCCAATTTGGAATTGATAAATAGGTGAAAGTACAGGCACACGATCACGACGATATCCAATATAATCAAGCAAAGTCTCATTTTTTACATGGTGACGCATCATACGACCTGTTTTTGCATCAGGCAAAGTCACATATATTTTTGACAAATTATCACTATATCGAAACAAATAAGCTCCTTGTAAAAATACTTCATCCGTACTTTTGATTTCACTTCCTTCTACAAATTTATCCAAAGTAGCCTGAGGAACTGTCTCTACCCATGAAGCATCAAAACCCATTGTTGCAAGAAGTTCCGCACTCGCAATTTTATTTTTGAAAACAGACAAAACCAAATAAACACTGTCACTACTTGGTGATTTTATAAGTGACCCTGTACGTGGAAAATATTTTGGTCCCATGGTCGCAGGCAAAAGGTCAGTTTTTACAGCAGACAATTTTGCTCCACTTGTTACTTGAACCGCATTCCAAGAATCAAAATAAGAAAAATACTCATCTTGATTGAGCAGTTGCTTGCTGCAATGATCCGTAATATAGTAAACCGCAGGACTTTGGGCTGTTTTATAAGCTCCACCACTACTCAGTGGACAGCTCGCAGCAGAAACAGAAGCTGGAACAAAACCCAAAATTCCAGCACAAAGCACAAAAGCTGAAACAATATACTTCATAATCAAGTATAAAAATTAAAAGTAATTTTTTTATCTTCTCAAGAATAACAGTTTTGAAAATATTTTGCAAAGAAACCCTAAAATTTAGAAATATCACGAGCAGAAAAAAGATTCAAGGTCCAATTTGCCGCCACTTTAAACTTTTTTTGCCAAGAAATAAGTTTACTCAGATATATCGTACGCCAAATCCACCAGGCAAGATGACCACTGAATGAAAAATTGGAAATTTCCCCCATAGCCATCCAGTGACCAAGGGAAACCAACGAACCCTTGTGATGATACTCAAAGGCTTGAAGTGTTGTACCCGAAATTGACGCCGCAATATTCTTGGCAGCAGCCTCAGCTTCTTTCACCGCCACTTGAGCCAGAGCTGGCAAAGGTTTTTGTGTTTTTGGATCAATATAACCAGACATATCACCAAGCACAAACACTTCAGGATAGTCTTTCATATTGAGTGTGCTTTCTACAGGAATCGTTCCATTTTTATTTTTTATAATTTCTTCATCAAATTTTAGAGAGACAGGAGCAATTCCCGCAGTCCAAATAGGATTTGAACTTTCAATAAGTTCAGCATTTTTACACATTACTCCCCGTTCATCAATACTTACTACTTCTGTATTCAACAATATTTTTACAGCTTTTTTTGTGAGTACTTCAAAGCTTTTTTTACGCAATTTTTCGGAAAACATGGACAAAAGTTCTCTGTCTCGATGAATCAAAACAATTTCTGCATCACGCAAAATATTTGCATTACAAAAATATTTATCAAGTGTCCCTTGAAAAAATTCTATCATTTCTGCGGCAAGCTCTACCCCAGTTGGACCGCCTCCAATAATTACCATACGAAGCAATTTTCGTCGTTCGCGTTCATCTGTAACATGTAAGGCCTGTTCACAAACATCAATACAGCGATTTTTAATACGCTTGGCATCATCCAAATTTTTAAGCGTCAAACAATTTTCCTCAGCACCAGGAATAGCAAAAAAATTGGAAGTACTTCCAAGTCCAAGTACCAAATAATCGTAGCGAATCTCCCCATCAGCTGTTTTGATAGATTTTTCTTTGAGTGAAATTGATTGCACTTCACTGATGTGAAATTTTGCAAGACAACAACCCAAAACTTTTCGGATTGGTTCAACTATATTTTGGGGATCAATACTACCCGTCGCTACTTCGTGTAACAGTGGTGTAAACAAAAAATAATTTGTTCGACTTACCATCACGAGTTCAACATTTTTATCATGATGATATATTTTATGAAGTTGTTTATAGGCATAAACACCAGCAAAACCCGCACCGAGAATAACGATGCGTTTTTTTTCTTTTTGCATAATTCAAGATATTAACGAATTCCAACTTTTCGACGAACTTCTTCCATTGTTTTTTGTGCGATACTACGAGCTTTTTCTGCACCACGATTCAAAACATCGGCGATTTCATCGTGATTGGAGAGAAGCTGATTTCGACGAATACGAAACTCTTCAAAATAGGCTGAAATAGCATTTGCCAAATCAGTTTTGAGGTCCCCATAGCGAATCGAGCCATCTTTTTCCGCCTCACTATATTGTTTATACAACTGAGGAGTAGCAAAATATTTCAAAAGCTCAATAAGATTATTGGCCCCTGGAGATCCAGCACCACCTTCGGTTGCTGTCACAACTTTTTTGAGTTTTTTCAAAAGAAGCTCTGGTTCATCACACAGTTGAATCACTGTATCAAGTCCATGACTTTTACTCATCTTTTTTTCAGGCTCAAGCAAACTCATAATCTTTGGAGTTTCAGTAAGAAATGGTTTTGTTTCTGGAAAATAATTTCCATAACGATTGTTAAACCAACGCGCACAATCACGAGTGAGTTCCACATGCTGTACTTGATCCTGACCAACAGGAACAAGTGTTGCGTGATAGAGCAAAATATCTGCAGCCTGTAAAATTGGATAGGTCAAAAGTCCAGTATTAATATTTTTTGCTTGACGCGCAGATTTATCTTTGAACTGTGTCATGCGTTCAACCTCTGCAACAGGAGTAAGTGTATTAAAAATCCATCCAAGCTCTGTGTGTTCTGGCACATGAGATTGAACAAAAAGTGTTGTCTTGTGAGGATCAATACCCGCAGCCAAAAGTTCTGCCGCAACGAGAGTAATTTGCTCACGGCGAGTTTTGGCATCCATATCCCCTGTCAATGAATGCAAATCTGCAATAAAAATATACATGTCATACTTGCCACTTTCCTGCATTTCTACCCAATTTTTTACAGCACCAAGATAATTTCCGATATGAAGGTTTCCGGTCGGCTGAATACCTGAGACAACAATAGGTTTTGACATAATTCTACGGGGCTAAATATATAGCTTATAGTGTATGGCATTTAGCAGAAAAAGACAAGTTTGATATTGACAAAAAGCATTATTTTAAGTATAGTTCCGAAACTTTCAAAATTTGGAAATTGAAGTGGTTGCTGTCTGACGGGTATATAAGAACACTCCTTCAAGAGGAAATACAATCATGAAAATGACGACGGCTCTACTGATCGCTACGATAATGCTGGGCTGCGCCACGAAGCCCCTGTTCACAAAACCCCACAAAACGATGCCCCCAGCGGCACGCGAACAGGAAAGCCCCTTGGAGCAAGTCGGGGCCAAGGACTTTGGCCTCCAGCACGACGGAAGTTTTGTGGCCTGTGGCCCGAGTGAGGCCATCGCAAGCGCAGAGGCCAAAAACTACTTCCAGGGACGAAAAACCCGAAACGGAGTTCAAGTCTCCGACCGCCCCGAAGAAAACTCGGATAGGCTGACCTGCGCAAGGGTCTGGCCGGAGTGAGTTTTCGCTTCACCCTCGACGCCACCACCCACTCCAATTTCCAAATACAAAAAGACCAGCTTTCGCTGGTCTTTTTTATTCTTCTTTTTTAGTTCTCACGACGAGGTGGAAATGGTTTACGAAATCCTCCACCGTTTCCTGTTCGAGGAGGTCCCATTGGGCGACGTTCTTGTTCCACATAGCCTTCTGGTTTTGGCAAAAGTGCTTTCATAGAGAGGTTCACACGTCCCATAGAGTCAATTTCTTTCACTTTTACTTTTACCACATCACCAAGTTTCAAAACATCACTTGGTTTATTGACACGTTCATAGCTAATTTCAGAAACATGTACGAGTCCATCTTTATTTGGTGTAAGAGATACAAATGCACCAAAATCCTCAATACGAACTACTTTTCCTTCATAGATCTCCCCTGCTGTAATATCTTTTGTAATTTCGTTTACGCGATCAATCGCCATTTGCATTTTTGTCGCATCAACTGATGTGATAAGCACACGTCCATCTTGTTCAATATCAATATCAACTCCAGTTTCTTCCACAATTTTCTTAATAGTTTTTCCACCAGGTCCAATAAGATCACCAATTTTTTCTGGATTGATTTGAATTGTTACTATGCGAGGTGCATATTTTGAAAGTTCAGCTCGAGGCTCTGCAATAACAGTTGCCATTTTTGCCAAAATTTCTTTGCGAGCTTCAAGGGCCTGCTTCAAAGTTTGCTCTACAATATTCCAAGTCAAACCTTGAGTTTTTGTATCCATTTGAATGGCAGTAATACCATCAAGCGTACCAGCAATTTTGAAGTCCATTCCACCATGTCCATCTTCTACATCTTGAAGATCTGTCAATACTTTGTAATTACCTTTGTCATCACTTGCAAGTCCCATAGCAATACCTGCAACAGGTTTACGAAGTGGAACTCCAGCTGCCATGAGTGACAAACTTGATCCACAAGTAGAAGCCATTGAACTTGATCCGTTTGAACCAAGAACTTCTGACACTACGCGAATTGCATATGGAAAATCTGCCTCAAGAGGAAGTACTGGTTCGATGGCACGTTCTGCAAGTGCACCATGACCAATCGCACGGCGTCCTGGTCCACGAAGTGGTCCAGCTTCTCCATAACTATATGGAGCATCATTGTAGTGGTGCATGTAACGTTTTTTACCATCTTCTTCCATACTATCAAGTGTCTGTACGTCTCCTGGAGCACCAAGAGTAACAATAGACAAAACCTGTGTATCTCCGCGCATAAACATACCAGAACCGTGTACGCGTGGAAGAAGGTCAACTTCAACTTGAAGTTCACGAATTTCAGTAATACTTCGTCCATCAAGACGTTGATTTTTACTCAGGATTCTTTCTGAAATAACGTCCCCAATACTATATTTGAGCTGAGACAAAGCACCTGCAAGAACTTTTTCATCAATTTCTTTATCAGCAAAAAATTCCTTTGCTTTTGTTTTCATAGCATCAATCATTGCTACGCGATCAGATTTTGTAATTTTATTTGAATTGAAAATCATTGACTCAGCGTTGTCCGCAATAAATTGTTTTACCTGTGCAGCAACTTCACTTTCAGGAGTAACTTTCACTTCTGGAGTAATTTTTGCAAGTCCTGCTTCTACTTGAATTTTTTTGATAAAATCAACGACAGGTTGCATTTGCTCACTTCCCCATTTCATAGCTTCAAACATTTTTCCTTCAGGAACTTCACTTGCTCCTGCTTCTACCATGATGAGTTTTTCTGCAGTTCCAGCAACCACAAGATCAAGTGTTTTATTGGCTTCAAGTTCACTCGCAGTAACATTGAGGATATATCCACCTTCTGCATTCATACCAACACGCGCTGCAGCAATAGGACCATTCCAAGGAATAGATGAAAGTGAAAGTGCGGCAGAAGCAGCCACAAGTCCAGTAATAGCAGCATCGTTTTCTCCGTCAACAGCAAGAGCTGTAATAATCACTTGCACATCTTCACGAATACTTTCGTCAAAAAGTGGACGAATAGAACGATCAATAAGACGTCCTGCCAAAATTGCTTCGTCACTTGGACGTCCTTCACGTTTCATAAAACGTGAGCCTTTGATTTTTCCAGCCGCGTAAAGTTTTTCTTCAAAATCTACAGAAAGAGGAAAGTAGTCGAGCCCAGGTCGAATATTACTACTTTTTACTACTGTCGCCATAATAACTGTTTCACCATATTGAACAGTACATGAGGCATTTGTTTGAAGAGCCAAACGTCCTGTTTCTACAGTAAGCGTTCGTCCTCCCCAGGACATTTCCCATTTTTTTGTTTGCAACATATATATGTATGCTTAGTGCTGGTCATAAGGCGAAAGATCCTTTTATAAATTTAGGGATCTCGATGTCTTATGACCAACTTTGATAAATAAATTAACTCGGAGTTATGTATTTGACCTTTTCGCTTTCCTCGCCCTGGGCTCAGGGATGACCTCTGCGGAGTTCATAACCCACTCAAAGGTCAAATACCTAACTCCTCACAATTTATTTACTTTCTTTTTTGTGTACGAAATCGCGCAGCAAGTCTCTCACCAATCAAAAACATTTCTTTTCCATCACTCAAATTCACAAAGTCATCACAAACTTCTACAAGCTTACTCGATGTTGTTTCTGCAAAAGCAACAACCTCAACTTGTTTTCCTGTACTTTTTTGCAAATATTCTACAAGTGGAACATAATCACCATCTCCTGAGATTAAGATTATAGCATCAAGTGTTGATGAAAGTCGAATTGCATCCACTGTCAGTCCTACATCCCAATCTGCTTTTTTTGTTCCACTACTAAAAATTTGCAAATCTTTTTCACGAGTTTCAATACCTTGATTGTACAGAGCTTCAAAAAACGGTTGTTCATCTTGAGATTCTGTTCGAACTACATAGGCAATAGCACGAATCAATTTTCGTCCAGCCACAGCCTCTCGAACAATATTTCCAAAATGAACTTTTTTGCCATGAAGATGTCTCGCGCTATAATAAAGGTTCTGAACATCAATAAAAACCCCAACGCGCTGGTCGGGGTGTTTTAATGGATTTTTTTTATTCGGCAATGTCTGATTCATTTGGTTCTTCTTCGTCGTTTTCAATAGTTTGTTTGATAAGTGTTTTTGCTTGTTTAAGTTTCAATTTTTTCACCAAATCTTCGTAGGATACAGCATTTTCTTTTTTCAAATAACGAAGAAGTCTTCGACGAGCACCAACTTTACGAAGGAGACCGCGGCGACTTGAATGGTCTTTTGGATGAAGCTTCAAGTGCTCTACAAGTTCATCAATTTCTGTTGAAAGAAGGGCAATTTGAACTTCACTTGATCCAGTATCCCCAGCGTGGGTTTGGAATTTCTTAATAACTTTTCCTTTTTTGTCTTTTTCTAACATACATGCCAAAAGTTTACCGGGCCTATGGTTCGCATGTACACCGACTGAGCCGGGGGCATCCAAGGTCCGTTTCCCTATTAATAGGGATTAAATGATAGCGGAAGTATAGCAGAAACAGGGCCTTTTTGTCAAGGGTACCTGTTGACAATGACGATTTTATGCTATACTATAAACACCTTATATTTTCCCCTCTCTATGCCAGGAAGTTTGAACCCAAAAAAACCATTTTTTAAGACTTTTTTTGGCATTGTTACGCTTATTCTTCTCTCAATTTTGGCCCTTGCTTTCATTGTTTTTGGCTGTTTTTTTGCTTACTATCTCTGGGCGCAAAAATATGCCTCTCCAGAAGTCCAAAAAGAACTTTCCGAACGCTATAACCCCTCATTTACCAAAGCTCCTGGTCTTGGTGGACAAGCAAGCCAAACAAACAAAAACGTCGCTTCCTATATCCGAAAACACAATGCCACTTTTGGCCCCGAAAAAGCCCCTATTACAATAGTTGCATTTATTGATTTTGAATGCCCTTATTCTCATAAATCTTACCCTATTTTCGAAGAAGTCCTCAAAAAATATGGCCCAACAGTCCGTGTGATCTTCAAAAATTTTCCTATTCAATCTATTCACGAACATGCACTTCTTGCCTCACTTGCTGGTGCCTGTGCCCAAGAACAAAACAAATTTTGGCCTTATTACAGAGATATTTTTGCATTACCCGAAATTAACGAAGATCTTGTAAAAGCAGAAGCTACAAAACTCAAACTGGATAGTACAAAATTTTCAGCTTGTATCGATAAACAAGATTATAACAAAAATGTTATGGAAGATTTGCAAGATGGAATTGCACTTGGCGTAGAAGGAACCCCAACGTATTTTGTAAATCAACAAAAAATTGAAGGAGTACTTGACAGTGCTGGCTGGGATCAAGTCCTCCTCAAAGAAATTCAAAAGAAAAAATAAAATTTTTCTTCGATCACATTACTCGATAATAAGCTTTGTATGTCAAAATCTCTATTCACGCTTCTTTTTTTCACATTTTTTCTTGGAGCAATACCAAGCGTAGTACAAGCTCAAACAGCCCAACCTCTTGATGCACGTTGTTTTACGCAGACAGAATGTAAGGCAGCTCGTGCAAAAATGAACATGCCAATCGAAGAGCAAGTCAAAGGGTTTTATAACAATACCTCAGAAACACGCGAGGCCTGTAAAAACAAAAAAGATTCTGCAGGTATAGAACTTGGCTTTTGTCTTCCTGCAGGACAGGCAGTTACAACAGTAAAATTTGGAGGTACAACAAAATTTGCCAATATTGGAATTTTTATACAATATATTTATCGCTACGGTATTATCTTTGCAGGAATTCTTGCAGTGCTCATTATTATCGTAGCAGGACTGCAATGGACATCTTCTGGTGGCAACAGCAGCACTATTGAATCTGCCAAAAATAGAATCACAGGAGCTGTCACAGGACTTATACTCGTTGCATGTTCGTATATTATCCTCAATACCATAAACCCTGCTACGGTCAACCTGCGTCTGCCCCAAATATGGCTACTCCGCCAAGATCGCATCCAAAATCAACATGAATTTTGTGTATCTGTTCCCGCAGTACCTACAGGAGAACGAGGAAAATTCACCATACCAAAAATTGCACCATATAGCGAAAACTACCAATCTATTCCAGAAGATCAATTCAAAGAAATTTATACTCTTCATGCAGGAGATGATAGATACCAAGAAGTATTTCCTCAAAAAACAGAAAATAACCCAGGAGCAACTTGTGGACAAAAAATGGTTATACAAGATACACAAGGAACTTCTTGTACCACTACCTACTGTCCAGATGGACAACTCTGTTTTGCAAAAGAAGGAAAATGTAAACCTGGTCCAGAAAGAGGTGGTATTGCGGGAACTATTACCGCTCGTGATGGAAAATATTTAGATGATATTTGGCTCAAAGTTGTCTGTAATGATGAAAATGGAAATAGCACGATACGAGATATTGATAGCGCCAATCTCGGAGATGGGGTTGACTCCTACCAATTTTCTGATGTTACCGCACAAGGAGCAAGTGAATGTGGAGAAGCAAAAAATATAGCAGGATACTTTTTTACCATAGAAGTAAACGACTCTGATCTTCTCAACACTACCGATGATCAATGGATTGGAGGAAGATCTTTCTGCCAAATCAATGGACCAAGTTGTGGATTTTATGGCTACAATGGATCACTCAATGATTCTGATGCCGAGCCTTTTATTGGAGCCATGATACAAACACAAGAACTTTTTCTCCCCGCAGAAATTGATCGTGGATTCAAATGTGATTTTACCAATACAGTAGAGGCAATGCCAAATATGGGAAATGCCTATAGTGCCTACGTATTTTATGCCGGAGTCAACTATCTGCTCGATACAAATTCAAGACCAGATAATGAAAGTGCTGAATTTGGAACCCTCAATGGAAAGTGTAGAGAACTGAGTGAAAAACAAGACCAGTGGGATGCCTATATCAAAAAAGTAAAAGATGCAAAAAATAAAAAATAATAACTCATTATACAGCCTGATCCACCTATGAAGTCAATCAAAATTACGAATGCACGGGTACATAATCTCAAAAACATTTCACTTGAAATTCCAAAAAACACACTCAGCGTGATTACCGGTTTATCGGGATCAGGAAAATCTTCACTTGCCTTTGATACCATTTATGCCGAAGGCCAACGCCGTTATGCAGAAAGTCTTAGTGCCTATGCACGCCAATTTATGGATGTGCAAGACAAACCTGATGTTGATGAAATAAAAGGTCTTTCCCCAACTATTGCCATTGATCAAAAAAATATTTCCCAAAATCCTCGTTCTACGGTAGGAACCACAACAGAAATTTATGATTATCTGCGTCTTTTGTTTTCTCGCATAGGTATACAGTATGATCCAGATAGCAATACTCCTATACTCAAATATACCAAGGGTGAAATTATCGAAATTTTGCGCAAAGTAACACGAAATAAAACGCTATCGCTCCTCTGTCCACTCGGAGAACAAACAGGTGCCAATGCAAAAAACATGATCCTCGGGCTTGATGCAACACACTGTGAATTTATCCGTATCAACGGAAACAAAATAAAACTTGCAGAAGCAAAAAAATTTGTCTTCAATGCCGTGAGTAGCTATGAAATTGATGTTCTTTTGGGCAGACTTGAAGGAGATAACAAGAAAAAAATTCCAATGCTCGTAGAAAAAGGACTGGACCTCAGTAATGGTACAGTACTCACTATCGATGAAGACAGTGGTGAGGAAGAATTTTATCGCACCTTCCCCTACTCTTCTGAAAGTAAAAAACATTTCGATCCAGTTGAACCCAGAACCTTTAGTTTCAATAGTCCATATGGTGCATGTCATCGTTGTACTGGACTTGGATTCACCCTTGATGTTGATCCAGAACTTGTGATTCCAAATCCACGCCTTACACTTGCAGAAGGTGCTATTCAACCATGGACTCGTATTGTTGGCAACCAATCATTTTACCAAAAACTTCTTGGTGAAGTTGCTACTGCACATGGATTTTCCGAACACACTCCAGTCCAAGAGCTTCCCGACAGTGCACTTCAAATTTTGCTCTATGGTACAGGACGAAAAAGCTATGCTATTGATAATAAAACAGTAACATTTGACGGAGTTATTCCAAATTTGCTAGGTCGATACATGGAAACAGACTCAGAATATATCAAAAAAGAAATCCAAGAGTACATGCGAGAAAAACTCTGTCCAGTATGTCTTGGAAAACGTTTGAAACCCGAATCACTCGCTGTAAAAATTGGAAACTACTCTATTGGAGATTTGGTAGAAAAAAGTATTGAAGACGCACTCATATTTTTTGAAGGAGAACGAAAATCTGGGAGTCCACTTCTTGAAGTTATCAAAAAAGAACAACTTGTTATTGCAGAACCGATCATCCGTGAAATTGTAGGACGCCTCAAAAATTTGATTGAAGTAGGACTTCCCTACCTCACACTCGACCGATCTGTCACTACAATTTCTGGAGGAGAAGCACAACGTATCCGTCTTTCAACACAACTCTCTACTGGCCTTACGGATGTCATTTATGTGCTTGACGAACCTTCTATTGGACTGCATCCAAAAGATAATACAAAACTCATCCATACCTTGAAAACCTTGCGTGATCTTGGCAACACAGTGATTGTAGTAGAGCACGACGAAGCAATGATTGAAGCAGCGGACTTTGTTGTCGATATTGGGCCAGGCGCTGGAACCTATGGAGGTGAAATTATGGCTATGGGAACACCAGATGCTATCAAAAAAAGCAAACATTCTTTGACTGGGGCGTATATTTCTGGAAAAGAACGTATCGAAGTACCAAAAAAATTCCGAACAGGTACTGGCAAAAAAATTCAAATTATTGGAGCAAATGCCAATAACCTCAAAAATGTTTCTATTTCTATTCCACTTGGAACTTTTGTTTCTATTACGGGTGTATCTGGTTCTGGAAAATCCAGTCTTATTATTGATATCTTGAGTAAATCACTCAGCAAACATTTTTATCGCGCCAAAGAAGAACCAGGAGACCACAAAGAAATCAAAGGTATTGAACATATTGATAAAGTTATTAGTATTGATCAAACTCCAATCGGACGTACTCCTCGTAGTAACCCTGCAACTTATACCAATGTATTCACTGCTATTCGTGATTTGTTTACCGCACAACCCGAAGCAAAAATGCGTGGATTCAATGCTGGTATGTTTAGTTTCAACGTCAAAGGCGGCGGACGATGTGAATCATGCAGTGGTGAAGGATACCGACGTATTCCAATGCAATTTTTGGCAGATGTATTTGTAGAATGCAATGACTGTCATGGCGCACGCTACAACAAAGAAGCCCTTGAAATTCACTATCGTGGAAAAAATATTGCCGATGTTTTGTCTCTCACGGTTGAAGATGCCTATGTATTTTTTCGTGACGTTTCTGCAATCAGTGAAAAACTCAATGTTTTGCGCGATGTGGGTCTTGGATATTTACACCTTGGACAACCAGCAACACAACTCTCTGGAGGTGAAGCACAGCGCATCAAACTTGCAACCGAACTCTCTCGAAGATCCACAGGAAAAACCCTCTATATTCTGGATGAACCTACGACAGGACTTCATTTTGAAGATATCAAACGCTTGCTGCATGTTTTGTCACAGCTCGTAGACAAAGGCAATACAGTTATTACCATTGAACACAACCTTGATGTTATCAAATGTTCAGACTGGGTGATTGATCTTGGACCAGAAGGTGGAAGCAAAGGTGGAGAACTTGTAGCCGAAGGAAATCCTCGTGAAATTATAAAATCAACAAGAAGCTTTACCGGAAAATACCTCAAAGAACTTCTCAAATAAAAAGATTTTTAAAGAATAAAAAAACCGATCGCTTTATGCGGTCGGTTTTAACTATACAATATTTAGGCAGCAACTTTTGCTTTTCGTTCTTTCTTTACTTCTTTCAATTTCTTTTTACTGGTACGAAGATTATAAGCTTTTGCTTTGTTTACTTTCAAAGTACGTACCAATTCAACATCTGCAACAACAGGAGAATGCATTGGGTAGATTCTTTCTACTCCAACTCCGTCACTAACTTTACGAACTGTAAATGTAGCACCTGCTTGACTGCCATGCTTTACCGCAATAACAGTTCCTTCAAGGAGCTGAATACGCTCTTTTTCTTGGCCTTTGGTATCAGTTTCTTTGATTTTCTGGTGAACTTTTACGATCATTCCAGGCTTCAAGTTGAAACGAATATGGTTGGTATCCATACAAAATAGATAAAAGTGAGAGGTTGGAATAAGGACTACCAACGTCAAAGTCATTAAAAGACTGGGCCTACTATACTATAAATTATCACTCCTGTCAAGCCTTATAATTCGTCAATACTTTTGAGAAAACTGGTCATTTTTGGCCTTGTTTTACTTGAAAAAGGCTCGTCTTCATCCGCCACATAGGTAATCCCCTCATCTTCATCATTGAGATCTTGAAAATAGCTATTGCCAGCAGCCCCACTCATTTCGACCAAATTTTTGTCTATTTCTTCAAGAAACATACTCGGACCCCCCAAGGCTCCAAAGTTCATATTGGATACAAGTGGATAAGACATATGCAAATGGGTTTTTGCCCGAGTAATTGCCACATAAAAAAGCCGACGTTCTTCTTCGAGCCCCTTTTCCTCATTGAGGGCCCGATCACTTGGAAACTGCCCAGCACTCACATTGAGAATAAAGACTGTTTCCCACTCAAGACCTTTGGCCTGATGGATCGTTGAAAGTACAATTTTTTCTTCGTTTGAATTCTGGCTTTCAGATTCTTGGGGCCGCGCAAAATTTTCTTGAAGACCCGCTTCGGCAAGAAATTTGCCAAGATCACTTTCTTTTTCGGCAAAAATTGCTAGTTGTTCAATATCATTTGTTCGTTCACGATAATCAGTATATTCACTTTCCAAATAACTTTTATAATTTGAATCCATTACTGCACGAATAAGTCCGCTTGGACTTCCATCACTTCCTTCAAGGTTTCTCCAAATATTCAAAAAATCTTTAAAACCAACTTTTGCCCGCGCAGCAAGAATTTCACTTATGCCCGATAAATCTTTTGACCCAGCACTGCGTATTTCTGCTATAATTTTTTCTGCTGCTCCAGGACCAACACCATTTTGCATTGTGAGAATACGACCCCAGGCAACAGTATCTTCAAGATTATTGTAAGCACGCAAAAATCCCAAAACATCTTTGATGTGGGCTCTTTCAAAAAATCGAGTACCTCCACGATAGTCATAGGCAATATGACGTTTGGTCAGTTCGACTTCAAGTGCTTGTGAATGATGCGAGGCACGAAACAGCACCGCAATTTCTCGAGGAGAAATGCCCTTGTGTATATAACCCAAAATATTTTGGGCAACGCTTTCGGCTTCTTCACGTTGGTCTGCATAAACCTGAACTTCTGGACGTGCCTCGGAATTTCGGATACTCTGCAGTTCTTTTTTATACTGATTGATATTATTTCCAATCACCTCGTTAGCCAGATCCAAAATTTCTGGTGTTGAACGATAATTTGTTTCAAGACGAAATACTTGTGAGTCAATAAATCTTTTTTCAAAGTCCAAAATATTTGCGATATTGGCAGCACGAAAACTATAAATACTTTGTGCATCATCCCCCACTACCAATAAATTTTTGTGAATACTCGCAAAAAGATCAATAATACTCGCTTGAATTTTATTGGTATCCTGGTATTCATCCACCAGTACATATTGAAACTGCGTTGCAAATTTTTTTCGTACAGCTTCACTGTTTTGCAAAAGATTTCGAAGATTCAAAAGCAAATCATCAAAATCCATGGCATTGGCATTTTTCTTTTTTTTATCATATTCAGCAGCAATACGACCAAACATATCAAGAAATTCTGACCACTGAGGATATTTTTCTTCGAGTACCTGTTCAAGAGATTTTTCCGCATTTCGAGCAAAACTCAAAATAGAACTCACAATAGCGACAGAAGGAATTTTCTTTTCACTTCGTTCCGCGCCATCTTCTTTCAAACACATTTTCAAAATATGTTTACTATCTTCACTATCGAGAATTGAAAAATTTTGTTTATAACCCAAGAGTCCTGCATACTGTGCCAAAATTCTATAGCCAATATGATGAAATGTCCCAGCCCAAGGCAAACGCACTTTGCCATGCATAAGTCCCTCTACCCGAGAAGTCATTTCGCGCGAAGCTTTATTGGTAAAGGTGACGAGCAAAATATTTTCTGGAGCAATATTTTTTTCAAGTAAATATGCCACCCGAAACGTAATCGTACGAGTCTTGCCACTCCCCGCTCCAGCAAGCACAAGACAGGCTCCATCACCATGGAGCACGACCCGAAGCTGTTCACCATTGAGTTCATTTTTATAGTCGATCATAGAACATATATCATAACAAAAAAATACAGTCTGGGGAAGACTGTACCTCATATATGGAAGGGGCGGCGAGGGAACCCGAGGGCTCCCCCGCCGCGAGGTCACAACGGATCCGCCGCATACTTCTGCATGGGATCGATAGGCTCGTCGTTTCCGACGTACGACATGGACTTTTCCTCCTGTGGCAAGTCCTGAAAAAATACTTGTCTAAATATTCTTTCAGAACTTTCACAAAAAAAGAACCACCTTCCGGCAGTTCATTTACATTTTTATACATGCAAACAAATCACCGGGAAAGCGATCGAAAGAAAAAGAAATAAAAATTATGTATATACTGTTTCATATACTCTTATAATATCATTTTTTTTATCAAGGTCAATATTATTCTGTGGATAAATATCTAATCAATCAGCAACACCACAGGCTGACCATTCGACACATCTCCATCATTCCAATCATGAATGGCATTCATCAAGTCCTGATATTTATACTTGTAATTTTGCCCAAACTGCGTCCCAGGATCGTTTGTAATAAAAGAATCTTTGGTATATCCTCGAATTACAAGAGCATGGTAAGGAGGTCCACCGTTTTGAAAATGTGGGTTTGGCAAAGTTTTTCCGTTAGCAACCACAAGCACCGGATGACCACTCGCAATATATTGTTTTATTTGATCTACTGTTGGATTTTTTATAATATGCAAATTACTTGAAGTATACCCAGTCAAATATTCTGCAAATATTTTTTGTATTTTCTTTATTTCAATACTACGCCCCCAGCCCAAATCTTCTTCCCATTTTACCATTGCAAGAATATCGTGCTTTGCAGAATCAATCGACATACTCCTATCCTGTTCATAGGCATCCATCATCAAAATTGCTGCTTCTTCGCAAGCATCTTGCCAGGGCTGATCCCAATTTTTTTCTGGAGCTTGTGGGACAAAAGGGACAGCAAGATTAATGGAATCGGGAATTTCAAGAGCCACCGGAATAGAAACAGAAGTCGAAGAAACAGCAATTGGAGTTTGAATCGTTGAAGAGGCAAGAAATTTACTTGAAGTCACGGTTACTTTTTGTGAAGAAGTTGAAAAAACTTGAACGGCAGCGGTTGAAGTCTGAACTCTTTTTTCTATTTCAGTTCGTGAAACTGCGACAGGAATATCTGCATTTTGTTTTGCTACAAACCATTGTTTGACATACCCACGAGCAAAATATCCTGTACCCAAAATGGCAAGGAAAATCAAAAATCCACAAATAAAGTTGAAAAATCTATATTGTTTCATATGTTTTTAGTGTAGCACAAAAAAAATTGAAATGAAACCCACAGAAAAACGCAAAGAGGGACACAGATGTGTCCCTCGCTCAGCGCCTTGTTCAGAGCGCACCCCCTTTGTGAAATGTATAACGACCACCATCGCGGGCCTGAATGTCGACCCGCGTAAAATAGCCCTCCGGCGCCCAGCCCTCCACCACATCGACGACCACCTCGGCCAAGGTCCGACGGCCAAAGAGCAGGGCCCAATCCTCACGGCTACGGACCCATGGATGCAGAGGAAAACGATGATCTTCATCCTGAGAAAAAGAATAGAAGCTATCCCCCCAAACAGCCTCCACTCGAAACTCTGTGAAATATCCTCGTGGGGCATGCCGAATGAGGTGGCAAAGCACCTCAAAGGGCGTCATATTGGAAAATAGCGTGTGCCAGGCCTGGTGGATGGCCACACGCAGACGCTTGAGATTTTTCCTTTCATATACCTGTGGAGAATTGCTCGTAGACGTCGGCACCATGTGATGCGTGGAAAAACTATACCATTCATCAATACGATGTCCAGACCGAGCCCGCCTCGATGCCTTTTTTCGGTGTTTTGACACCTTCACCTCCCCAGATTTGAAACCTTGCGAGCATTGAACGCCAAATTCTCATTCTTGTCAAGGATATATTGAATAAAAAGGACAAAACTGCTAGACTTGGACTATATGACATTTTTTGAAACAACCCATAAAGACAAAAATACCCAGGCACGAACTGGAATTATCCATACAGACCATGGGGATATTGAAACCCCAATTTTTATGCCAGTAGGTACACAAGGCACCGTAAAAAGCCTTGATTTTGAGGATCTCCACAGCCTTGAAGCCCAAATCATCCTTGGCAATACCTACCACCTCCATTTGCGTCCTGGAGAAGATCTCATCGCGCAGTTTGGAGGACTCCACAAATTCATGAACTGGGATAGACCAATCCTCACCGATAGTGGCGGATTTCAGGTCTTTTCTCTTGGTGCTCAAAAAACACGAAAAGAAACAGCTCTTGAGACAGAAAGCAAAAATGAAAAAATGGTTGAAATCGACGAAGAAGGTGTGACATTCCGTAGTTATATCGATGGGAGCAAACACCGTTTTTCACCAGAAGAAGCCATCCGAATTCAACACAAAATCGGTGCGGATATTATTATGGCTTTTGACGAATGTACTCCGGACGATGCGAATACCACATATACTCAAAGCGCAATGGAAAGAACCCATCGCTGGGCCCTGCGTTGTATTGATGAACACCGAAAAAATACTGCAACACATGGATATCGACAATTTCTCTTTGGAATTATTCAAGGAGCCAATCACCGTGAACTTCGTGAAGAATCTGCTCGTGCTATTTCTGCAATGGACTTTGATGGTATTGCTATTGGTGGAGAAAGTATTGGCTACAATATGGATGCCACAAAAAATATTTTGGACTGGGTCGTGCCACTTCTCCCCGAAGATAAACCACGCTACACCATGGGACTTGGCTATTCACCTATGGATTTATTTGATGTTGTAGAGCGAGGAGTAGACATGTTTGACTGCGTTGCCCCAACCCGCATTGCTCGCAATGGTACACTGTATGTTCATCCAGAAATTTTGAAAAACACAAAAACAAATAGCAAATGGAATGATCGCATCGATATTACAAAAGCAGAATTTCGAGATGATACAGGACCAATTGATCCACACTGTGAATGTTTTACCTGCAAAAATCACAGCCGAGCCTATATCCACCATCTTTTCAAAGCCGAAGAACTTTTGTCTTACAGACTCGCCAGTATCCACAACCTCCATTTCTTTTTGAATCTCATGAAAGAAATTCGTGAAGCGATTAAAGAAAATAAATTTTTAGAACTCAAATCAAAATTTTAACTACAAAACATATGCTTTATAATGAAAGTGAATCAATGTTTCATAAACCCCAAGACGATTCTGTCTTTACAAAGGAAAATCCTTTGGTAGACACAGAAAAACCTTTAACAAATGCACCGATAAAACAAAGAAATTCAGTCTCTCTTAATGGAAATTTAGAAGAAATAGCTGCTAGACAGTTAAACCCTGCAGATCTCTCCCCATCAATGAGAGGGGTAAAACTTCCCTATGAAATATATTCCAAAGAAACAGCAAAAGGCGCAGAAGAAGAGGCAGAGGACGAAGCAAGACTTCTTGCACAAACAGATTCTTATGACTCTTCAGAAAATGAACCCCTATCAAATCATGGGACAAAAACCGTACAAACCCCTCCACCGCTTGAACTTTTTTATCCAGAAAACTATCCACAACAACAAGATCAAATATAATTGAAACTCTACTTTGATTAAAAAAATCCGCTCTTATGCGGATTTTTCTTTACAAACAAATATACTAAATTTGTGCAGAATTTTTTACCGCTTCGGCAACCGCAGAAGAAACAGATTTTTCAAAAGGACTTGGTAAAATATTTTCAACACTTGGCGTTGTTACAACTCCTGCAATCGCACGAGCGGCAGCTATACACATATCATTTGTTACCACTTTGATACGAGCATCGAGAAGCCCCCGAAATATTCCTGGAAATGCCAAAACGTTATTGACTTGATTGGCAAAATCACTTCGACCAGTTGCGACAATAAAGGCACCTGCTTCTTTTGCCTCGTCTGGAAAAATTTCTGGAGTTGGATTTGCCATTGCAAAAATAACAGGCTTTTCATTCATCGTCTTGATCATATCACCTGTAAGAAGTCCAGGTTTACTCACACCAATAAATACATCCGCTTCTACGAGTGCATCTGCAAGACTTCCTTCTTTTTGCTCACTATTGGTAAATCCTGCAAGGTGTTTTTTTTCTTCATTCAAGTCAGATCGTTTCAAAGAAATAATACCGACAGAATCTACTGCCATAATACTTTTGGCTCCTGCAGCAAAAAGAAGTTCTGCAATAGCAGTTCCAGCAGCCCCAGCACCATTTATGACAATACGCACATCACCCAGATTTTTTCCTGCAAGTGGAAGCGCATTAAAAAGTCCAGCAAGTACAACTATCGCTGTGCCATGTTGGTCATCGTGAAAAACAGGGATATCGAGCTTTTCGCGAAGTTTACGTTCTATTTCAAAACAACGAGGTGCAGAAATATCTTCTAAATTAATGCCACCAAACATTGGTGAAATTAATTCTACAGTTCGAACAAACTCATCTACATCTTGTGTTTTGACAGCAATTGGAAATGCATCTACTCCTGCAAATTCTTTGAAAAGTACGCACTTCCCTTCCATTACCGGAAGGCCTGCCTCTGGGCCAATATTCCCAAGACCAAGTACTGCTGACCCATCTGTAATCACTGCAACCATATTCCCCTTGCGAGTATAGTCATATACTCTTTCTGGATGAAGAGCAATTTCTTTACAAGGTTCTGCAACTCCTGGAGTATAAGCAAGTGCCAGATCTTCTCGCGATGCAATTTTTGCACGTGAGATAACCTCAATTTTCCCCTTCAAATCTGCGTGATACTTCAAAGCATCTTGTGACATAAAAAAATATTAATAGATAAACATGGCATCCCCAAAACTAAAAAATCGATATTTTTCTTCAACCGCTTTTTTATAACAATCAAGCATAAATTCTTGATCTCCTGCAAAAGCACTCACCAACATCAAAAGTGTCGATTTTGGTAAATGAAAATTGGTAATCAGGGCATCAATAATTTTGAACTCAAATCCAGGTTTGATAAACATATTTATTTCTCCTCTATAGGGATGAATAAAATGATTTCGTCCATGATCTTGATCGAGAAGCGCTATTCCTTCGAGTGTTCGGACTGTTGTAGTACCAACCGCCACTACACGGCGGCCTTCTGCTTTTGCACGATTTATTTTTTCTGCATTTTCGGGTGTGAGTTCTACCCACTCACTATGCATCGTATGATCTTCTACACGTTCTGTTTTCACGGGCAAAAAGGTTCCAAGACCGACATGAAGTGTTACTTCTGCAAATTCCACTCCTTTTTGTTTTAGCTTTTCAATTACTTCATTTGTAAAATGAAATCCAGCAGTTGGAGCAGCTACTGACCCCTCGTGTTTCGAATACACGGTCTGATACAGTTCTACTTCGTGTGGTTCGTCTTTCACATAAGGAGGAATTGGAATATGCCCATATCGATTGGCCGATTCACGAACTGCGTCTTCTTTTAAACTACTATTTTCACTCGAAAAAAATTGTACCAAAATGGTCCCAGTCGGTTCTTTGATCATCACATCACAAAAAAAATCTTTGGCAATTTCTACTCGAGTTCCAGGTTCAATATGTTTCCCAGGTTTTCCAAGAACTTGCCAGACACCATCGTTTTCCATTGGACGAACAAGAAATATTTCCACATCTCTTTTATGTTCCCACAAACCTTCGTTATTTTGTGTCAGCAATTTTCCAAGAAGTCTTGCCTTAAAAACTTTTGAGTTATTCCAAACCAGCAAATCCCCCGCCTCCAAATATTCAACAATATCAAAAAAATTTCGATGTTCCAAAGTTTTATTCTCTCGAGAAACAAGCATCAGTCGTGAATGATCACGTGGCTCTACAGATTTTTGGGCAATCAGTTCCGTTGGTAAATTGTAGTCAAAATCGGATGTATTCATAAATTTAAAGTGAAGAAAGAAATTGTTCGGCTGTTTTTTTCCAAGAAAAATTTTGAATTTGGGAAAAACCTTTTTGTATAAATATTTTACTCAACTCTCGATCAGTCACAAAACGTCTTATTCCTTCAGTGATTTCCAAACTATTATAAGGATTCACATAATAGGCCGCATCTCCCGCAACTTCGGGTAAAGACGATCTCGAACTCGTAATAACAGCTACCCCCGAAGCAAAGGCCTCAAGCACCGGAAAACCAAAACCTTCATACAAACTGGGGTACACAAATACTGATGCCCCTGCGTAGAGTGCCGGTTTGTCTTGTGGACTAATATACCCAATATACTGTACATTCCGAGTTTTTTCAATTGTCTCAAAAATATGCTTATTTTTCCAACCTTTTGCTCCAGCAATCACCAAATAATACTCAGGAAAATCTTTTTGAAAAATATCAAAAGCTTTGAGGAGCCCTTCGATATTTTTTCGTGGTTCAATAGTCCCCAAAAATAAAATATACTTTTCTGGCAAATGATACTCTTTTTGTATATCAGATTTTTTTTCAAAAGAAGAAAACAATGAAGAAAGTCCAGGACTCAATACTTTTATTTTATCTTTTGCAATAGCATACAAATCGACAATATCTCGTTTTGTATTTTCACTTGGTGTCAAAATAATATCAGCAGATTGACATTGACGACGAGGAGATAAAAAAGCATGCCACAAACGCATTTTCAAAGAAAAACATTCTGGAAATATTTCAAATGAAAGATCATGAACAGTTAAAATGTGTTTTGTATTTTTGGAAATAGCCTGAAAACCAATGTTGGGAGAAAAAAAATAATCTAATTTTATTCCTGTTTTTGATTCAATCAAAGTATCAAATTTTGGATAATTGAAAATTTGTAACAAAAAATGAAAAATTTTATTAGGCCAGGATGTATGCACAAAGTGCACATTTTTTTGCGTCCACTTTGGAATATTTATTGAAACATCGGCAAATGAGTTATAAAACAAAAAATATTGATTTTCACTATCAATATCAAAAAGTGCGTTCAAGAGCTCATAGGTATATTCCCCCACCCCGGTTCGAGAAGAAGACGTTAGTGGAGAGATATCAATCCCGATTTTCAACATAATTTTGAACTTCTAAAAAATCTCTATACTTATCCTCAACGTACTGTTTTATATCCTTTTTAAATTTGGCAACATCAAACTGTTTTGCATGTTCACGAATCGCTTTTCGATCCCAAACAATCTTATCAAAAGAAAGCATAGTATCAAGCAAAGATTCCCATGTTTGAGAATAAAACAAAAGTCCTGTTTTTTGCTGAATAATACTCTCTGTTGCACCACCTACTCCATAGGCTATAACCGGTGTTCCAGCAGCCATAGATTCTACTACAGTAATTCCAAAGTCTTCAAGTTGTGGATTCAAAAAAGCTTTTGCATTTTCAAAAAGTTTTGCTTTTTGACTATCATCCACAAATCCAATAAATTCAATATTTGACTTTGCCATTTTTTTCAAACGATCCAAATCAGGTCCTGTACCAAATATTTTTAACTTCCACCCCAATCTATTAAATACCTGAATGACCAAATCAAAACGTTTGTATTTTACAATTCTTCCCCCCGTCAAATAATAATCGCCCAATTTTTGTGACACTTGAAAAAGATGCGTATCAACGGGAGGATAGAGCACATCACTTGGATGACGGTAATATTTTTGTATACGCTGTTTCACTGTACGAGAATTTGCGATAAACTGATCTACTCGATCAACACTGGCTTTATCCCACATACGCATATGATGCATAAGCCGAGGTAAAAAAGCTTTGATAATCGAATTATAATTGAGCTCTGCAATATACTCATGTGTATCAGTCCACAGATAGCGCGTTGGCGTATGACAATAAGAAATATGCAGAGTACTCGGCCGAGTCAAAATACCTTTGGCAAAGGCACTCGTACTTGAAAGGACGACATCAAATTCATGCAAATTGTGAGACTCTGTAGCGAGTGGCATAAATGGCAAATACCACTGATAGTGCGTACGACCAAAAGGAAGAAAACGAAAAAAGGATTCTCGAACGTCTGCCGAGTCAAAACCAGCAACCGAACCTTTTTTATGAAATAAGACAAAAATTGGCGCTTCAGGCCAAATCTCATGAAATGCTTTTAAAACTCGTTCGGCTCCCCCATCCTGTGCCAGATAATCATGCACCAATGCAATCTTCATAATGCCTTTCTTTTCTTAAACAATATGAACGGTGTTTTCAAAAAAATAATAATATCAAGACCAAGACTCCATTTTTCAATATACAGAACATCAAGACGCATTTCATCTTCAAAGCTCAAATCACTTCTTCCAGAAACCTGTGAAAGCCCAGTAATACCTGGTTTCAAAGCAAAAACCTTTCGGTAACTTTCTTCATACAATTCTACTTCTCGGGGCTGATGTGGACGAGGTCCAACAATACTCATATCTCCAAAAAATACATTGAAAAATTGTGGTAATTCATCAATACTCCATCTGCGAATAAAACGACCAAAAGGAGTCACTCGTGGATCATTTTGAATTTTATAAATAGGACCAGCCTTCATGCTTTGTTTTTTTATAAGTTCTCGTTCTTTTTCTTCTGCTTGTTTTCCACCAAACTGTGTTCCCGTAGAATCTTGTTGGTACATGGAACGAAACTTGAGAGTAAAAAATTTATGACCATGAATTCCAACACGTTCATTTTTGTAAATAATTGGACGTCCTGTTTCAATCAAAATAATAAGAGCAGTAACAAGCATAAGAGGACTTACAAGCACAATTACCAGTAAGCTCAAAATAACATCAAAAATACGTTTGATCACGCTTCCCCAACCATCAAGAGCCGTACGCTTGAGCTCGACAATAGGTACACTTCCTATCGGATACATTGCTGTATTGGCAGAAAGTGTTGAAAATAAATCAGCAGAATATTTGAAGGTAATATGATGAGTATCAGCAAACTGTAAGGCACGCAATGATTCTTTTTCGTGTGCACGAGGATTTGCAAACATAATTTCATCAGGAAGATTTTTTTCTAGTTTTTCTTTGGTTGCCGTATCAAATTTTTCAAAAATGTCAGAAATAGTATAACCAAGTTCTGGTTGCGTTTCCAAAGTGTTTTTGAGTTCGAGTGCAATAGCATCGTGCCCAACAATAGCAACACTTCGCTGTCCAATATTCATACGAAAACAAGAACGACGAACGAGCCACATAAAAAACCGTCCCAAACTCATAAAGACAAAAGCAAAGGCATAACTCGCAGCTACCAAAAAACGAGAATCAAAAAGTTGTTGTGTAAACATGATATATAAAGCGACAACAGCAACAGAACTTGAAAGTGCCAAAAATATACGAACAATATCAGTACCGAGCTTACGATTTGGATTTGGACGATACAGCCCAAGAACAGCAAAAAACACAAGAGAAAGCAAAGCAAACCAAATAGCACGGTGAATAAAATCACCAAGAGACAAAGAAAAACTCACCGATTTGAGTTCCAAGGCCCAAGTACTAAAACGCAAAAAATATGCTGAAATACCAGCACCAAGAAGAAGTACAAAATCCAAGGGAACTTGGATCACCATGAGAAAGAGTTGAAAACGTTTCATAACTCCTCTATAATAGCGCAAAATTTGAGGAAGGTCAACTTGACAAAAAGGCTAAAACAAGGTATATTGCAAGCGTCTTTTTCTTGTGGATGATCGCTTGAGCTTCGGCTCATGAGGAAAGTCCGAACTCCATCAAAAAGGTAGTGGGTAACGCCCACCTGCTGCATCGCGAGGTGTAGTACGGGACAGTGCCACAGAGACAATACTACTGCAAGTTCGCTTGTAGAAAAGGTGAAAAGCGTAGGGAGGTTTTTGTCCTCGAGTCAAAAGCTACTCTACAGACGCATTTGGCGACAGATGCGTGTGGTAAACCCTACTTGGAGAAAGAGCAGCGTCCCCTTCGTAAGAAGGGTCGAAAAGTTCGCTCGTTTGAACTTGTCAGCAATGACAAGTCTAGAGAAATGATCGTCACCCGCAAGGGAACAAAATTCGGCTTAGAGCAAGAAAAAGACAATAAAAAAACCGACTCATAAAAGTCGATTTTTTTATTTGTGCGCGAGAGAGGAGTTGAACCTCCATGGGGTTGCCCCCGCTACCACCTCAAGGTAGTGCGTCTACCATTTCGCCACCCGCGCTTATTCTAAAATTTTCTTGTCTTTCCCACAACCATCTGGATTTGTCCTTTTGCCAAGCGAATCTTGAGTCTTGTTTCTTTTGACTCACGACCATCGGCATCAAGTACAAATGGATGATCACTACTCACGACCATTTCTTCAAAAGGAAAGACGCTTGGGTCTTCGTATTCGTAACCAAAGAATCTTTTCTTATGCATTGGCCGCAAAAAGGCTTCGAGCTTTCCATCTTGTGGATGAATAGTTTGTGCCTTGCCCTTTCCATTTTTCAATGTATAAGGCTGCAAGTTACAAACCACCAATTCAAGAGCCGTATTTTTTCCACGGCTTCGTACGGCAAACTTTTCGTCATATTCAACCAAAAGCTCTGCTGGTGCGATATGAAGCTGTGAAATAAAATAGCGATTGTTCACCCAGCCGACATCTAGGTACACCTTACGGCGACGAGAGAGTGTCTCACAGGCTTCAATCCCCGTAGGGATCCCAAGTACCCCAGCAATAGTATTGTATTGCTCTCCAATAGGGAGAAAGCCAAATAATACTTTACAGGTAGCTGCTCGAGAAAGGACATGACCAAAGGTTACATCGTTTCCGACGATTACCACGGTTTTTGCCCCCTTTTTTATCTCATCTTCAATAACGGCCTCAGCATTCGTAAAATTCTGAAGCCTGACTATTTTACCCGCAATTCAAAAATCTGTCAAGCGGGTCTCGATAGTCATCATAATAGAGTCAAAGCGCTTTTCTTTGAGGTAATTGTCGTAGAGATAAACGTACATTTTATTGATTTTCCTCTTCTTCGCTCGAAACTTCAAAATCTTCTTTTATACGACCACGAACAACGCGTTTCTTTTCTGCTTTTGCACCATCCATTTCTATTCCGTCCATTGCGACCTTTCCATGAAGCAAAGCTCCGGCCTCAACAACCAAAACAGCACATTCAATATCCCCAAGGATACGAGCCGTACTTGTAACTTCAAGACGTTCCAAAACTTTAACGTTTCCTTTGATTTCTCCAGCAATAACAGCATTTCCAGCACGAACATTAGCAATAATTCGGGCTCCTGGTTCAACCGTAAGAAGTTTACTTGTTTTCACACTTCCAGAAACAGTTCCTTTGACCAGAATATTTCCTTCAGAGGCAAAGTCTCCTTCAACATGCACAGAAGGTCCAACGACTGTTTCTACTTCGTCATGAGAATAAGTATTTGCGGCATAATTTTCTTCTTGTGCAAGTGCAATTTGAGGAGATGGTTTTTGAAACATATCAAAAAAATAAAGATGAATACTTTGACATATAGTATACAACAAATTTCAAAAAAACAAAACTCCGAGGATCGGAGCTTTGAATAATAAAAGTATTCAGTAGATATTACATCTCATCTACTGTTTGAATAGTAAGAAGTGAAAGAGAATTCGTTACTACTATTTTTACCGCTTCACACAGAAATAAACGAAGATCTACAAGTTCTTTATTTTCTGCTTTTAGAATCTCATGCTTATTATAAAATTCATTAAAAGCCTGCGCCACATCAAATGAGTATTTTGCAATCACCGATGGATTGTAATTTTCTAAGGCTTTTTGAATAATCCCTTCATATTCTGCTAGCAAAAGAAGAATATTTTTTTCTTCTGTTTCTTTGAGAAGAGCAAAGTTTGTTGTTTCATTTCTTTCTCCTGCTTTTCGTAACAAACTATTGATACGCGCAAGTACATACAAAATATAAGGTCCTGTATACCCCTCAAAACTCGTAGCATCTTTCAAATCAAAAACAATATTTTTTGATGCTTCATGTTTTTGTAAGGTAAATTTGAGAGATGCTTGACTCAATTTTTTGACAGTATCTATAAGTACATCTTGATTCCAATCTGGATGGCGTTCTTGACTCTCACGGTACATTTTATCAGCAATTTCATCACGCAAATCTTCGTAGAGCACCACATTTCCAAGGCGGGATGACATTTTGCCTTCTGGTTTTGTTACCAAGCCATAACCAATATGTGTAAACTTCTTTTTGAAACCAAGCATCTCCAAAATTTTGTAGAGCTGTTTGAAATAAAAATTTTGTTCAATACCTGTAATCACAATACTTTCGTCCACATCGTACTTTTCAAACTTTTCTTTTGCAAGAGGAATATCACTCGTAAGATAAAGCCCTGTACCATCTGATTTTCGAAGAAGCGCAACATCCAATTTTTCCTTACTTAGGTCAATAATAATAGCTCCCCCTTCTCCCACTTGCGCAATACCTTTTTGAAGAAGTTCATCCACAGTTTTTTGTCCCGCCGCTTTGATAGTACTTTCATAAAATGTTGTTTCATGATGCACTCCAAGCTCGGCAAAAAGTTCATTGAATTTTTCAATACTCCAATCACGTGTTTCTTGAAACAATTTTGTAATTTCACTTTCCCCTGCTTCCAATTTTTGTTGAATTGCAGATACTTCTTTTTTGTATTCATCATTTTCTTTCACCGCGCTACTTGCTTCAGCATAGACTTCTCCCAGCCATTTTTGACGATTTCCCTCTGGAATAATACCATCATAGAGCTTTGTCACACCCCAAAGACATTTGGCAACATGAGATCCAAAATCATTGAGATAATTCACAGGAACAACTGTATAGCCACTTTTGCGATACAAATTCACGAGAGTGTTTCCAATACAGACATTACGAAGGTGACCAATATGAAATTCTTTATGCGTATTGTTTGAAGGGTATTCAATCATGACAGACTTTCCCTGACCAATTTTATTTGCTCCAAAATTCTCTTGCTTTAAGGCAATTTCTGTCAAAATAAGTTTTGCAAGTTCCCCTGTATTCAAAAAGAAATTCACATAAGGACCAAAAGCAGCCACTCGATCGATAAGAGGATTACTTATCAAAGCTAATTTTCCAAATATTTCTTCTGCAAGCTCTGCGGGGTTTCGCCCTTGTTCTTTTGCAAGGGAAAAAACAGGAAAAGCAAAATCTCCCATTTCTGCCTTTGGTGACAGAGTGATTTCTACATTTTCAATACCAATATTTTTCAAAATGTCTTTGAGTTGTAGAACAATAATTTCTTTCATACGAAAATAAAAGTTTTAAAGAGATTCTGGAAATTGAGCAAAAACCTCCAAAATGGTTTCACGAAGTTCTACAAGAAGCCCTCCCTGCTCTGCAGCAGAATCACGACTAGAAACCCCATTTCCATAAATACCCTCCGCTCTTGTATATTCAAGTAACTTTTTTTTCAGCCACTCTTTTGCTGCTTGTTTCTCTTCAATAGAAGAATCTGATCTTTTCAAAATCTCTAGATATGGCTCAAGTTTAAATAATTCTGACTCTCGTTCATACACAGTTCTCAAAGTAAGTCTTTCTCCCATAGTATTTATTTTATTTTGACAAAAAATCGTTTTCCTTTTTGGATAATATCCCCGGCTTTTGTTTGGGTTTCAAGTGATTCAACTTTTTCGTCATTGATTTTGACTCCGGCTCCCTCAATCTGACGGCGTGCCTCACCACGACTTTCTACAAAGCCAGCTTCAACGAGTACTGTAACAATATCATAAGCGCTTGGTTTCAATTCTGCAATTTCTGCTGGTTTTTCACTATTTTGAATCACTGCGGCAAAATGTTCGCGGCCAAGGCGTGCTGCTTCGTCCCCAAGAAACATTTCTGTCACATGATACGCAAGGTTGAGCTTGAAATCACGTGGGTTCGCACCATTTTTCATTGCCTCTTCTACTTCTTTTACTTCGTGCATTGGAATACGCGTACAAATTTCAAATCCAGGGACAATCATCTCATCACTCCAGCGCATGACTTTTCCAAACATATCCTCTGGTGAATCTGACATGGCAATCATATTTCCTTCGCTTTTGCCCATTTTCTTTCCGACTGAATCCGTAAGGAGTTTTCCAGCCACAACAAATTTTTCTTTTCCACTCAAATCTTTCATGAGGTGACGCCCCGCAAGCATGTTGAATGTTTGATCGTTTCCTCCTACTTCACCGTCAACATCCATTGCTACAGAATCGTAACCCTGCATCAATGGGTAAAAAAATTCATGCATGTAAATAGGCTTTTCTTCTGCCATGCGTTTTTCAAACATATCACGTTCAAGCATTTGTTGCACAGTGAAATGACTTGCAAGGTCAATAACTTCGGCAAAAGTAAGTTTTCCAAGCCAGTCGTTATTGAAACGAAGTTCAGCAGGATTTTCTCCATCAAATTTGAGAATAGTCGATGCTTGTTTTTGGTACAATTTACAATTTTCCAAAACTTGTTCACGAGTTTGACGAACACGCGCAGCACCTTTGTCCGTAGGATCTCCAATAAGGGCAGTAAAATCGCCAATAAGCATGATTACTTTGTGACCAAGTTCCTGAAAATCTCGAAGCTTCATGAGTGTAATTGCATGACCAATATGAAGTGTCGGACCAGTTGGATCGTATCCACAATAAATCGTAAGAGCTTTGCCCAATTTCAATTTTTCTTCCAAAAATTCGCGGTTTGGAAAAATATTTTCAACTCCGCGTTCGAGCAATGTCTGAAGTTTTGTTTCGTGATCAGTATGTGACATAGAAAATAGTTTAGGGCTTTAACTTTTGATTTTCTTTTAATAAATTTCCCCAGTTTATTGATAAAAAATTTGCTTTTTTTTCAAGGATACTACGCAACAATACAAGATTTTTAGGCGTTGGTTTTATACCCAATACAGTAATTGCCAAATCTCTTTCTTCAAGCGTCTGAGTTGGATTTTGATACCACTTGGCCAAAACCAAAGCAGCTTTCTCTAAGTTTGTTAATTCCGAGGTATTTTCAAGATCATAAATAACATTTTGAAGTCTTTCTCGAGAGATTTTTAATGATAGAGTTTCATCAATATCTGTTGCATCACCCCTTTTTTTATTTGTTACCAATTCCCAAAAATAATTATATTCAGGAAAAAGATCCCGAAGACGTACAATAATTTGAGATATTCTACTTTCATCCAACTTCAATTCATTGGCAATCTCCTTATTTGAATATCCATCAAATTTTCTATGAATTATAATATTTATATTTTTTAAATATTGCTCGTCAATATTTTTAGATTCAGCCCTATCCACAATATCTTCCCAAATTTCCGCAAGATGATCATGGAGAAAATCATATTCATCAACGCCACCAAGAAAACGTTCTTCAGAAGTATTCGAAGGATAATCCATATCTCCGAGAATAGGACCGGACACTTTAATTTTAAAATTCCTGTGCCGTAATAAATCTACAAGTGTATATTTATAAAGCTGTAAGCGATATTGTTTATTCACCAAAAAATCATCTAGATTTACAGCATCGGGAGTATTTATTTTTATCGTCATACGTCCAAATACTTCATCAGCGGATTCTTCATCCAAGTGACATAACTGAAGTATCTTCAATTTGTCAGCCAAAAGAAGCATATACGCTTGTTCGATACGTTCTTTTTCCATTCCAGATTTACGAAATTCTCCTCGGTTTTCTGTCATAGTAATGTAGATATTTGAGCTTGTAATTTTTCTAATTTTTCCATTGCCTCAGCAAGCTTCGCACGTTCTTTTTCGACGATTGGCGCTGGTGCACTCGTTGCAAAATCCCCTGCGAGTTTTGCTTCAAGTGACTTAACATATGGCGCAATAAGAGCAATTTCTTTTTGTAGACGTGCACGTTCTTTTTCTATATCAACCGCACTTGAAAAATCAAGGTATACTTCAATTCCACTTTCTACAAATGAAATTGCACCTTCTGTTTTTTCTGCATTTATACTTAAATCTTCAAGATTCGCAAGACGCAAAAATATTGCTTTATTTTCTATGATCAAATTTTCATTTTCTGCTACAAAATTTGCCTTGATTTTTTTTGCTGCTTCAATTTTGTATTCAGTACGAAGTGCTCGAATTTGAGTGATGATATGTTGCAGAGTAACAAAAGTGTTTGCATTGTTTTCGTTAATACTATTGTTTTCAATAAAAGGATATTTTTCTACCATCAAAATATTTTCTTCGCCATAAATTTCTTTCCACAAAGTTTCTGTGACATATGGCATAAATGGATGCCAGAGCTTCAAAATACTATTCAAAAGATAGTTCAAAATATCAGATTTTTCACCCTCAATTTTGGCAATTTCCAGATACCAATCTGCCAAATCTCCCCAGGTAAAATCACGAAGACGCTCCCCTGCCGAAGAAAGATTGTATTTTTCAAGATCATTGATTGAGTCAAAAATCACTTGACTCAGACGACTCAAAATCCAACGATCGGACAAAGTTTTTGCAACAGGAACAGCACTATCTTTTTTTGGATCAGAAATATTGAGCAGCATAAAGCGACTCATGTTCCAAAGCTTGTTTGTAAAATTTCGAAATCCGGCAATCTTTTCTTCCGAGAGTTTCATGTCGTTTCCTGGAGTTGAGCCAAGAAGCAATGAAAGACGCGTTGCATCTGTTCCATACTTCTCGATCATATCAAGCGGATCGATAATATTGCCAAGCGATTTACTCATCTTGCGGCCCTGTTCGTCACGCACCAGTCCATGCAAATATACAGTTTTAAATGGCACATCCCCAAGCGTGTAGGTTGTCATAAGGATCATGCGCGCCACCCAAAAGAACAGAATATCGTATCCTGTTTCAAGAACAGATGTAGGATGAAAGGTTTGCAAGTCTTTTGTTTTTTCTGGCCAGCCAAGAGTTGAAAAAGTCCAAAGACCAGAAGAGAACCAAGTATCAAGAGTATCAGGATCTTGTATCCAGCCCTCACCTGCTGGAGCTTCTACTCCAACATACATTTCTTCGCCCCGATACCACACCGGAATTTGATGCCCAAACCAAATCTGGCGAGAAATACACCAATCACGCAAATTGTCGATCCAGTGAAAGTATGTTTTATCAAAACGCTCAGGCACAATTTCAATATTTCCTTCACGCACCACAATCTGCATACGTTCTTTGAGACTGAGGTTTCCATTGAGTGCTGGAATTTTTGCATCATGGGTTTCTACTTTTTTGTTGACATCAATAAACCACTGCGTCTTTGGAAGTGGCTCCACAACATCTTTAAATCGATCACTGGTCCCAGCATTTTGCATAATATCTTCTTCTTTTTCGAGAAGCCCACTTTCAGAAAGCCAAGAAACAACTTTGGCGCGCGCTTCTTCAACTGTGAGTCCAGCATATTCTGATCCAGCCTTCGCCGTCATACAACCATCTTCACCTATAACCTGAATAATGCCGATATCGTTGCCAAGTGCTTTTTGTTTTTGATACATCTCAAAATCAATTGGACTATGTGCTGTTGTTACACCAAGCGCCCCAGTACCAAAGCTATCATCAATTCCTTCGTCTCCAATAACTTTGATATGCAAAGTATGTCCCTCTTGCCCAAAATCAGAAACATCAAATTCTTGACCAATATATTGTTTCCACTTCCCATCAGGATGAACGGCAACAGCACTGTCCCCAAGTTTTGTTTCAGGACGAGTGGTCGCAATAGAAATTGGAAAATCTTTTGCATATTTGAAAGTATACAATTTTGCAGGACGTTCTACATATACAAGTTCATCATCACTACATGTTGACTGTCCTTTTACAGACCAATTGATCACACGGTATCCACGATAAATAAGCCCATCATCATACATTTTTTTGAATACCGTTCGGACAGCTTGAGTACGAGCATCATCGAGTGTATAGGCTTCACGAGACCAATCCAGAGAACTTCCCATTTTTTTACTCTGATTCACAATCGTATCATGACTCTCCTTCGCAAATTTTTTCACGCGCTCCAAAAATACCTCGCGGCCGAGCTCTTCTTTTGGTTTTTTCATTCCTTCATCTTTGATCAAAATCCCTTCGACTTTTGACTCCGTTGCTACAGCCGCATGATCTGTCCCCGGAATCCAAAGAGTACGATCCCCTTTCATCCGGTGATATCGAACCATACAGTCCTCGATTGCAAGCATCGCAGCATGTCCCATATGAAGTGTCCCCGTCACATTTGGAGGTGGCAAAACAATTGTAAAAGAATCCGCATCTGACGCAGTTACACCCTTTTCAACACAAACATCGGGATTAAACAATCCGCTTTCTTCCCAGCGTTTATAAATAGCATCTTCATATTTTTTTGGCTCATATGCTTTATCAAGTTCTTTTGGCATAAAAATTTCAGTTTAGTAACCTTATAGTATCGAAATTTACAGTAAAAATCAAGTAAAAATAAAACCCATCCCCTTGAGGATGAGCTTTTAAAAATATACAGAAAAACTCACCTCAAAGGAATTGGGCTACACGGACCACAGGATAACTCTGTACAAGATGATTTATCATATATGTTTATATAACCACAACAGCCCCATGCTTGTCAAATAAGGGGCTGTTGTAGCCAATTTTTATGCGTATTTTCGAATAACACTCGTTACGACTCCACCAACACGAAGTTCATCCTGAGGATAAATGTCCTTGTATTTACGATTGGCTGGACGCAAAAAAGCATTTGCACCTTTTTGAATAAAAAATTTCAAAGTCCAACCCTGATCTATCTCGGCTACCACCACATCACCACTTTTGGGGTGTTTTGACCGATCTACAATCACCATGTCCCCCTTCATAATTCCAGCATCAATCATAGAATCCCCCTCTACCGTCAATACATAGGCTGTATCCGGATTGCGAACCAACATCTCATCAAGACTAATCACCTCTGCCATAGCTTCTTCTTCACTACTCGTCGGAAAACCAGCCTGAATTGTCCCAAGAACCCGCAAACCATAAAGACGCTTGGTAGGAATAAGCTTGCCCGTCTCGCTCTTGGCCACAAGCCCATCATCAATAAATTTTTGAATATACGAATGAACAGAATTTTTGGATTTAACAGAAAAGACCTGGGTAAGCTCTTCGTAACTTGGCAAACGATGGTTCCGCTTATAAAAACGGAGAACTTCTTCTTTTCGTTTTTTATACAAATTTTCAGTCATACAAACAAACTTAGTGAACAAATGTTCTATATATAGTATAGAGAACAAACGTTCTCCTGTCAAAGCATTTTTATACACTCTTTATCCACATTAAAATAAGAGTACTTTTTGCTTTTATATAGCACAAAAACGCCTCTTATCTCCCCCTTGACAATAAGACTCTACTCTGATAGAATGCCCTATCCCCCTAAATAAAGCATTCAAAAACATTAAAATTTAGCTTTATAAAGCAGAATTTTAAGATCGTGGGGAATTTTTATGGCCCTCAATGATATTGAACAAATTCAGCATCTCTTGAACGAAAGCAAACATATTTTGATTACTTTTCGTAAAGATGGAAACGGCGACGCAATTGCATCATCTCTTGCGCTTGCTTTATTTTTACAAAAACAAAACAAACACGTCGACATTGTAGTCGATCGTTTTGTCTTGGCCAAAAAGTTTTCCTTTCTCCCTTCTTCAAAACATATCAAATCACAATTTCCTCATCTTCAAAAATTTATTATTACTCTTGATCTTAAAAACAGTGGTGCCCAAGAACTGAGCTATGATATCAAAGATAACAAACTCCAAATTTTTATTACACCAAAAACAGGATCTATTAACCGTGACCAAATTCAAACCGCACAGTCCGAATTTCGATACGACCTGATTATTACTCTCGATAGCCCAGATTTGGCATCACTTGGTGCGCTCACAGAAATGAACACTTCGCTTTTTTACGCACTTCCAATTCTCAATATTGACTACAAAGCAAACAACGAACGCTACGGACAAATCAATGTGGTATCCCTCACTTCTACTTCCACCAGTGAAGTTGTAGCCGAACTTCTCCGTAAACTTTCTGAAACAGATATTGATCACAATATTGCAACAGCGCTTCTCACAGGAATGATCGCCAATACCAACAGCTTCAAAACAAAAGATATCAAACCAAGTACACTCGCACTCGCCAGTCGTCTCATCGGCATGGGAGCTGACCGCGAATATATTATCCAAGAACTCTACCGTACCAAAACACTCGCTGCCCTCAAACTCTGGGGACAAGCACTTGCACACCTAGAATTTGATACAACATTTGGTATTGCCTCAACTACTATTACACGAGAAGATTTTGCTCGCACAGGCGCTACAGAACACGATCTTTATGATATTGTAGACGAACTTATTGCCAACTCACCAGAAGCAAAACTTATCCTTATCCTTCACGAACACCCACAAGATCATGAGAACAAAAGCATTCATGGAATTTTGCATACCACAGACCACATTGATGTACACAGCCTTATCGAAACATTTCATCCAGAAGGAACAGGTCGCCGAATATCATTTACCATTACAGGCAAAACTCTAAAAGATGCCGAAGAAGCAATCCTCGCAGAAATAAAAAAGAATCTTGCATAAAACAAGATTCTTTTTTTATCTCAAAATTTAAATCAAAGCCCGTCCACTCATCTCTGGCGGTTGTTCAAGTCCCAAAATACTCAAAATTGTTGGCGCAACGTCTGCAAGCATCCCAACCGGTGGCATAAGAGAGAGATCCCCTTCAATAGGATCCCCCGCTGGACCAGCCACTCCACGATACTGTTCACCAATAATCATAAAGGGCACAGAATTTGTACTGTGTTCTTTGTCAATTTCTCCAGTTTGCAAATTTTTTACTTCTTCCGCATTGCCATGATCTGCAGTAATGAGCAAGACCCCACCTTTGGCCATGGTATATTCGGCCAATGTACCAATCGCACGATCTACTGCTTCTACACCCTTCACTGTTGCTTCCATATTCCCCGTATGCCCAACCATATCTGGATTTGCAAAATTCAAAAATATCACATCATATTGTTCTGCCTGAATTACTTTTACTGTTTCTTTTACAATCTCATCTGCCGACATTTCTGGAGCCAAATCATAAGAAGCTACTTTTGGTGAAGGAATAATTTTGCGATCTTCTCCAGGAAAAGCTTCTTCACGAGTACCATTCAAAAAAAATGTTACATGCGCGTATTTTTCTGTTTCTGCAATATGAAATTGTTTCAGTCCTGCTTTACTAATCACTTCTGCCAAACAGTTACTTACCACCTGTGGAGGGAAAGCAACGGTCACGGGCAATTCTTTTTCGTATTCTGCCATGGTCACAAAAAACAGATCCTTCATGTATACCCGATCAAATTTTGTAAAACCAGGAAGCACAAAAGCCTGTGCCAGTTGACGTGCACGATCTGGACGAAAGTTAAAAAATATCACTGAATCTCCATTTTCAATCTTGGCCGTAGGAGCACCTTCGGATCCAATAACCGTAGGAACAAATTCTTCGTCATATACTTTTTTGGCATAGGAAGCTTCTACTGCACTCACAGCGTCAGTTGCATACACATCTGCCCGACCATCGGTCATAGCAAGATATGCTTTTTGTACACGATCCCAACGATTATCACGATCCATGGCAAAATAACGACCTGACAATGTTGCAATTTTTCCTACTCCAAGTTCTTTCATTTTTGCTTCAAGAAGTCGAACAAAATCAACCCCAGCATTGAAAATCGTATCGCGACCATCCAAAATTACATGAACATAGACTTTATTCAAGCCCTGACGCTTACAAAATTCAAGTAAAGCAAACAAATGATCCTGCGAAGCATGCACATTCCCAGGACTCACAAGCCCGAGTAAATGTATAGGTTTGTCCGCAGATTTTGCATGCTCAGCAGCCTTTACAAAAGCAGTATTATCAAAAAAACTTCCGTCCTGAATACTTTTATTAATGAGTGGAAATGTCTGGTAATATACTCGTCCTGCCCCAATATTGAGGTGTCCTACTTCACTGTTTCCCATTTCACCAAATGATAATCCAACTTCAGAACCCGAAGCGAGCACGGTCATCACTGGATATTCACGAATAAATTTGTCCCAATTTGGTTTATTCGCGCGAGTAATAGCATTGCCATCACTGTCTGGAGCAACGCCAAATCCATCCAAAATTGCAAGTACGAGTGGTTTAGGTCGAGGCATAGTATCAAAATTTGTAATTACTCATGTGGCGTATAAAGCATTTGCATTTTTTGCGGGTTACGACCTGCGCACAGGTCGTCCCTGATGAGCCCACGGCGAGGAAAGCAAAAAGAGCAAATGTGTATACGTCATGATGAGTAATTATGAATTTAAATTAAAGATTTTCCAGTCATTTCTTTTGGCTTTTTAATACCAAGCAATTTTAATACAGTTGGAGCGACATCTGCAAGTTTTCCACTCTTTGCCTTCATTTTTTTCTTGAACAAATCTTTTTGCACAATGATAAACGGCACTGTGTTGATTGTGTGCTCGGTCAAATGTTCCCCTGTTACTTCATCAAACATTTCTTCGGCATTGCCATGATCTGCCACAATCACTACGGTTCCATCTCTACGAAGTGTCGCCTCCACAATACGCGCCACAGCCCGGTCTACTGCTGTTACAGCAATCTTTGCAGCTTCAAAATCTCCTGTATGCCCAAGCATATCTGCATTTGGAAAATTCACACAGAAAAAATCAAATTTGCTCGAAGCCAAATATTTGAAAATACGTTTTGATATTTTTTTGATACTCATTTCTGGTTTCTCTGCATAGGACATTTCTTCAAAAGAAGAAACAAGTTCACGAATTTCACCATTAATGGCTTTGGCAAATCCCCCATTCATAAAGTAAGTTACATGGGCATATTTTTCTGTCTCCGAAATAAAAAGCTGCCTGCGATTTTCACCAATCGCTTTTGCTAAACAATTTTGAATATCTGGACTTGGAAATGCCGTCAAAATCCCTAGCAAGTCAGGACCAAAATCAGTAAGAGCCACAAAGCAAATATCTTTCAAGACTTTTTTTCTTTTGAAACTTTCTATATTTTCTTCTTCAAAATCTTTTTGCACAATCGCCTTGGTAATTTGACGTGCACGGTCACTACGACAATTGAAAAAAATTACTGCATCATAATCATTCATCTGAGCAATAGCTTTTCCATGCTCGGTAATAATCGTCGGAGTAATATATTCATCTGTTTCTCCTCGATTGTATCCGTGTTCCACCGCAGCTTCTGCACTTGGCGCTTTATGCATTCCTTCATCGAGCGTCAAGACATTGTATGCTTTTTCTGTACGATCCCAATTTTTGGCACGGTCCATGGCATACATGCGCCCCATGATACTAACAATTTTTTCATTGCCAGTCATATGTGTTCGCAAAATTCGAATATATTCTGTAGCAGAATGTGGAGAAGAATCACGACCATCGGTAAAGAGATGCAAATACACTGGAATTGTTTTTTCTTTTTTGAGCATGTCGAGAATAGCATAGAGATGCTCTGGATGTGCATGCGCACTTTGTCCATCGGTCAAAAGTCCCATCAAATGAATCGCACTTTTATTTTTGTGTGCATGTTCAATGGCTTTTTTGAGTGCAATATTTTTAAAAAATCTTCCGTCATCAATTTCTTTTGAAATAGTCACAAGATCTTGTTCGACGATACGTCCGGCACCAATATTGAAATGCCCCGCTTCACTATTGCCCTCTTGATCCGGAAAAAGTCCGACAGCTTCGCCATGAGCAGTAAGTTGTGTTGACGGATATTGGCGCATATATTCAAAAATATGCGGTGCCGTTTTGGGCGTAATAGCATTCCCAGGTAATTTGTGGTCACGAAGACCAAAGCCATCAAGGATAATGAGGAAAAAAGGTGAGTTTTTGGAAGTCTTTTTGGTAATCATAGTACAGATAGTATAACGGATTTAGATATGTTTATCAATGAAGGATATTGACTTTTAGGCTAAAAATGATAGGGTGATACTAGACCAACGTCACCCAAGAAGGGGGTGCATCATGCTCTGGTATTTCGTGTCCGCGGGTCTCGGCATTCTCGCCGGGATCCTAATCGGTAAAGCCCTGCAAAAGCGGGGCGAACCACAACGGATCGATGAAGCCATCGACAATGCAATCAAGACAGAGCGGGCCGAAGTCCGCAAGAAGGAAGAAGCAAATCTCCAAACGAGCCACCACGAGGTGGCGAAGTTCCTGAGCAACCACATCAAAGATCCAGGAGTAACCTGGGACATTGTAGAACTCTACAACGTCCGCAGCAAGATCAGCCTACGCCTGCTCCTCGGACTCGGGCAAGATAGCCCGATTCTGCTGACGGCAATCCTGGCTTCCCACCCCAGCGGAGCTGACGGAACTTTCTTCAGGATGGCGCGCCCGGCGAATATGAGTTCGCCTCCGAATCTGATCACTCCACAACCCGACTGGGATGTTGGGATTGCTCAGATCCGCCAGAAGATTCTGATTGTCCCGCAGATCCTGATGTTCAGTGTGATTCCTCGTGCCTACAGGCAAGCACAGTCCGAAAGCATGAAGACACAGATGAACCCAGGTCTCGGAATGCCACAGGCCTCTTCGCCACCGGCAACGCCCAACGACGAACCCACCCCCGAACTGGTTGTGGTCGAACCCAGCGCAGCGGCGCAGCGACTGGAAGACGCCGATCCTGACGTCCAGGCCCGCGCAACAGCTGCCCTGACCGAAGCCAAGGCAGCGCATCCTATCCCCCCCGCCGACACGGCCCCAGCCGAGACCGAGGCGCCGCGCCCCGAACGCAAGACTCTGGCCTGGACCCCCAAGGGGGGCTGAGCCAACCACCCCGCGCGTACGATGCGCGGGGATCGTTCATTCACCACACGCAGGTCGCCGACGGCTGCGTGTCCCGCCATCTGTGCCACGAGGAGGGAACCCGTCGGCACAGCAAAAAAAACTCTCTTCTTTCGAAGGGAGTTTTTTTGATCTACAAACTAGAGAGAACTATTCTTTTTGCTAAGATAGGTTTCAAGGATAATCATGGCAGATTTTTCGTCCACACTCGACTCCCCTCCCATATTGTTGGCTTCGTGTGTAGAAAAACGTTCATCCACAAAATGCATAGGCACTTCTACATGTTCTTTGAGCTTTTCGGCGAATGTTCGAACACGTCCAGTGGCTTCGGTTTCTTCATTATTCATTCCAAGAGGAAGACCAAAAACAATCTCTTCAAAGTCTTCTTTCAAAACCAAATCTTTTATATTCAAAAATACTTTTGGCTCAAAATTTTGCATGCTTCCAAAAGGAAACACAATATCAAGATCAGTATCTGTCATAGCAAGACCAAGAGTTTTTGTTCCAAAGTCGATAGCGAGGATCTTCATAAAATATTTTTATTCGTTTGGTCTTCGGGTAATTACCTCTGGACCTTTTTTTGTAATAATAACAGTATGTTCAAAATGCGCACTCATACTTCCATCAGCCGTCTGTATACTCCAACCATCATTTGCTGTTTTTACTCTCCACGTACCAAGAGTAATCATTGGCTCAAGAGCCAGCACCACATTTTCTTTCAAGATCCACTGCTCGAGTTCTTCGTTATAATAATTGGCAACATGAGGTTCTTCGTGCACCGCATGACCCACACCATGCCCAACCAGATCTCGTACAATACCATACTTCCCTTGAGAATCAACATAGTCTTCGATAGCGCGACCAATATCCGCAACAGTATTTCCAATAACACACTGCTCCAAACCTTTTTCCAAAGAAATTCTTGTTACTTCAAGTAAGTCTCTATATTCTTTTGAAATTTTTTTACCAGCCACAACAGTCAGTGCTGTATCCACAAAAAATCCATTTCCATTTGGCCCAGCCCCGCAATTTGCGGGGTACTGCATACCAATATCAAGACTCACCAAGTCCCCTGCCTGTATAATTTTTTCTGCACTCGGAATCCCATGCACCACTTCGTCATTGAGAGAAAAACACAAAGTTCCTGGAAAAGGTGTATCTCCACGACGAGTTTTGTATCCTTTGAAAGCAGGAACACCACCAGACTCTAGAATTAATTTTTCTGCCATTCGGTCAATCTCCAAACTGCTAACCCCAGGTTTGATCATTTTTTCAAGGGTTTCCAAAATTTCGCCCATCTTTCGACCGCCTTCACGCAAATACTTTATTTCTGAAGATTTTTTTGTATATGACATAACAAAATTAATTTATACCAAGAACACGTCGTAGTTCTGCATCTACCTCGAGAATACTTTGACTTCCGTCAATTACAAAGACATGCCCTATACTTTTATAATAATCCACAATTGGCCGAATCATCACATTCCCCTGACTTTCAATACGTTTCTCGGCTATTTCTGGATGATCGTCATTTCGTACTTCCAAATTTCCTCCACATTTTTCACAAATTTCTTTTTTGAAATTATCTGGTGAATATGGAATGATATATTGACAAAGCGAACATACTTTACGTTTTGTCAAACGTTGAAAACTCAGCTCATCACTAATTTGAATTTCCACAACCGCAACTTGATCTTGAATTCCCTTGGATTCAAAATATCTTTCGTATTCTTTGGCCTGCTCATAGGTACGAATAGCACCATCCAAAATTGCCACTTTTCCTTGTGCAAAAGCTTCGTCAATAGCATGAAAAGCAATTTTGTAGACCAATGCATCTGGCACCAAGGCACCAGATTTCATATGATGCACAAAATCCTTATCCTCTGGAGCAATACTTGGATCAGAATCAATATTGCGAAAAAGCTGTCCCGTAGAGATATGTACAAATGTTGTATCCTGTGCCAAAAGCTGTGCTTCTGTACCTTTTCCACTTCCAGGAATTCCCATGAGAATAATCACCTTCCACTTGTTGTTATCGGCCATAAAAAATGTCAAAATTGAACTTAGAACAAGACGTCCGTACTATAACAAAAAACCTGGTTCTATGCAAGAAAAAAAGAATCCTGGCTTTTCACCAGAATTCTTTTATTTTGAAAATTGTAAATATTTTCTAAACGTGATCGTATTCATGAAGTGTAAGCTGTGCCTCAATTTGTTTTGCTGTTTCAATACAAACACTCACCACAATGAGGATACTTGTTCCACCAATAATCAAAGATTGACTACCTGTAAAAAACTGTAAGATATTTGGAAGTACGGCAATAATCCCAAGAAACAAAGCTCCTGAAAAAACCAAACGATGCATGATAGTTCCAATATATTCTTCGGTTTGTTTTCCTGGACGAATACCTGGAATAAATCCACCTTGACGCTGCAAATTTTCTGCAATTTTTTGAGGTTGGAAAATAACAGCAGTATAGAAATAGGTAAATCCAAATACCAAGACAAAATATGCTACTCCGTAAAACAATTGATTTTGAAACAAAGTAATCACCTGCTGAGCAAAAATAGCTCCACGACCAGTTCCTCCAACAAAGAATTGAGCAATTACGGTTGGAAATAACACAACAGATATAGCAAAGATAATTGGAATTACACCAGCCATATTCACACGAAGTGGAAGGTGTGTACTTGCTCCAGCAGTCCCATATCCACCACGGCCTTGTTTGGCATAACTTACTGGGATATTTCGTTGACCTTCACTAATAAGTACGACTCCAAAGATAGTAAGAACAACAACCGCAAGATATCCAATATAGGTCAAAATATTTGAAGAATCGTAGTTGACAATAACTGTTTGCAATGTTTGAGGAAGAGAAGATACGATTCCCGCAAAGATAAGAAGTGAGATACCATTTCCTACTTTTCGCTCTGTAATAAGTTCACCAATCCACATGAGGAACATGGTTCCGGCCGTTGCAGTAATCATAATTGCAGCCACAGAAAATGGAGAGATATCTGTCAAAATTCCACCACCTTGGCGAGAAAGAAGTTTGATAAGTCCATATCCTTGGAGCATCGCAAGAGGTACAGCTGCGATACGTGTATACATGCTAATTTTTTGTTGTCCTGATTCACCTTCTTTGGTCAATTCTTCAAGAGAAGGAATCACCATAGCAAGAAGCTGGAAGATAATTGAAGCAGTAATATATGGAGCAACACCAAGAGTCACAATAGAGAAACTTTTGAGTGTTCCACCAGAAAAAACATTGAGAAGACCAAGAACCTGATTTCCTTCAAGAAAACTTTTCAAGGCCGCAGTATTAATTCCAGGAACTGGAATATGAGCAACGAGACGGAAAACAACAAGCAAAAAAATAACAAAAAGCAAATCTTTGCGAACAGAAGGAATCCCCCAAATGCGTTTCAATTTTTCAAACATATAATTGTAAAGAGAAAAAACGGCACTAGAATTTCAATGTGCCGCCGTTTTGTTCGATAGAAGCAATAACTGATTTTGAAGCAAGGCATCCTGTAAGATTCAATGCTTTTGTCAATTTTCCTGAAGCAATAATTTTTACTCCGTTTTTGGCACTACGGATAAGTCCGCGGTCTTCCAAAATTTGAGGACTTACTTTTGCACCAGAAGCAAATACGCGTTCAAGTGTAAAAAGAGTCACAGCTTGAGGTTTCAAAAGTGAAGCTTTGAATCCCAAACCACGAAGTTTTGGTACTTTTTGAAGAGCATGTTTAAAAGAGCGACGAGCATTTCCACCACGTCCACCAGAACGAGCTTTTTGCCCTTTGGTTCCACGACCAGCAGTAGTTCCCTTTTGAGAACCATTACCACGTCCAACGCGTTTACTTTTACGGTTAGAACCAACACTTGGTTGTAGGGTATGAAGTTGAAGACTCATAATTCAATGATTATTCTGCTTTTTTAGTTTCTTTTTTTGTTGCAACTTTCTTTACTGTTTTTGCAGTTTCAGAAGCAACTTTTGGAGCTTCACTTTTTGAAGCAGGTGCACGATGTCCCTCTTTTTTAAAGAGTTCCAAAGCTTTAAAGGTCGCTTTTACATTTGTTACTTTGTTATTTGTTTTACTGAGTGTTTTTGCAGAAGCATTTGGAACACCAGCCATTTCAAGAACGATACGAGTAGCACCACCAGCGATAATACCAGATCCGATAGGAGCAGGTTTAAGCATGATGTGAGCTGCTTTAAATTTGGCTTCTACACGATGTGGGATAGTTTGTTTTTTCAAAGGAACACGAATAATGCATTTTTTTGCTTGATTTACTGCTTTTTCTACAGCAATTTGTACATCTTTTCCTTTGTCAACACCATAACCAACGCGACTATTACGATCACCGATAAGAACAGTGGCACGAAAACTCATTTGTTTTCCACCTTTGGTCACACGAGTTACGCGAGCCAAATCCAAAATATGCTGGTCAAATTCAGGTTTTTCTTTTTTTTCTCCTCTAAATTTTCCTTTTCCTTGCTGTACCATATTGAAATAATTTTAGAATCTATTTTTATTTTAGAATTCAAGTCCACCTTCACGAGCACCATCAGCAACTGCTTTTACTCGACCATGGTAGGCATATCCAGCGCGGTCAAAAACTACTTTCTTGATTCCAAGAGCAATAGCTTTTGCAGCAATCTGTTTTCCAAGTTCTTGTGGTTCATCATGTTTCATTCCAACAAGTGTTGTACCTTTTGTATCATCAATAATCTGAACGTACAAAGATTTCAGAGATCTGAAAACAGACAAACGTGGACGTTCTGTTGTACCAAGTACACGAGAGCGAACACGAGCTTTGCGGCGATTTCTCTTTTGAATTCGAGTCGTAAGTTTTTTCATATATTTTTGATACAGGTCTATTTATTTTTAAGATTTAGCAGTTTTTCCTGCTTTACGACGGATCACTTCATCCATATACTTGATACCTTTTCCTTTATATGGTTCTGGTTTACGAATCTGACGAATTTCGGCAGCAATCGCACCAAGAAGTTCTACATCAAATGATTCCAAAGTAATAACATTTTTTTCTACAGAAACAGTCAAATGTTCAGGGATTTTGAAAATCACAGGATGAGAAAAGCCAACATCAAGTCGCAAATCTTTTCCTTGCATAGCAACTTTATATCCAACTCCGTTTACTTCAAGTTGTTTTTTGAAACCAGTGGTAACACCATTGACCATATTTTGAATATGAGCACTGTATGTTCCCCAAAGTGAACGTTCTTTCTTTTCTTCTTTATTGACAACATCAACAGTAATAGCATTGTCAGCCATCGTCAAGTGAACGATTGCAGGAACAGCGCGTTTGAGTTCCCCTTTTGGTCCTTTTACAGTAACCAAATCAGGTTTCAAATCGACTGTAACTCCCGCAGGAATGGTAATAACTTGTTTTCCAATACGTGACATATAATTTAGAAAATACTACAAATAATTTCTCCACCAATTCCTTTTTGTCGAGCTTCTTTGTTTGTCATAAGACCAACAGAAGTTGAAACGATAGCAATACCGTAGTCATTGAGAACACGAGGTAAATCTTCTGCTTTCACATACATTCGGTGTCCTGGCTTACTTTCACGTTTGATAGATGAAATAGCAGGAGTTCTGCCATCATACTTGAGGGTGATGCGCAGTGCTGGACGTTCAGCGTCAGTTTTTTCTACACTCAAAAGATAGCCTTGGTTTTGCAAGATTTGGGCAATGTTTTCTTTGAGCTTAGAAAATGTCACTTCAATAACGCGTTTGTGTGCACGTTGTGCATTGCGAATTGATGTGAGCATGTCAGCAATAGGATCAGTCATCATACGTTATGTGTATATAGTATAAATATACTCTTTATATTAAAATTTACCAACTTGACTTACGAACTCCAGGCAATTTGCCTTCATTGGCAAGTTCTCGGAAACAGATACGGCAGAGCTTGAACATTCTCATATACCCGCGAACACGTCCACATTTCCAACATCTTCGTACAATACGAGTTGGGAATTTTGGAGTTTTTTTGGATCTTGCGATTTGTGCTTGTGTAGCCATAAATGTTTATAAATTATTTTGCATCTCTAAATGGAAAACCGAGTTTCGACAAAAGGAGTTGACCTTCTTTTGGATTCTTTGCAGAAGTCGAAATAACAACTTGGAGTCCATGAATTTTATCAATTGCATCAATACCGATTTCTGGGAATGCAATGTTTTCTTTAAAACCAATTGAATAATTTCCTTGTCTATCAAAATTTTTCACAGAAACTCCACGAAAATCACGAACACGAGGAAAAGTAATGTGAATCAATTTATATAAAAAGTTATACATTGATGGTCCTCGAAGTGTTACTGACATACCAATTTCCATTCCTTCACGAATTTTGAAGTTAGAAATTGATTTGGTTGTTTTATTTCGAACTGGCTTTTGTACAGTATTCTAAGTAACAGTATTTGCAACATTTTCAATATAAGCGTTGTCTTTGACATGACGCCCATACCCAACGTTGACCACAATTTTTTTGAGGGCAGGAACTTGCATGATATTAGTATATCCAAGCTCGCTCTTCAAATCTTTTTGGATTTTTTTGTATTGTTCGTACAGTGGAGACATATATAACATTAAATCATTTCACCGCTTTTTTTAGCAATGCGTTTTTTAGTTTCACCATCTTTGGTATATCCAATACGAGTTGGTTTTTTCGTACTTGGATCAATCACCATCACTTTTGAAGCGTGGAGTGGCGCAGCAAGTTCTAGAATCTGACCTTTTTCTCCAGCTTTACGGGTACGAAGGTGTTTTTTTCGCATATTTGCACCTTCAACAACAACGAAAAATTGTCCCGTAGATTTTTTCTTCAGTACTTGAATTACTTTTCCGGTCTTTCCTTTTTCACGACCAGAGATAATTTTTACATTGTCATTGTTTTTGATTTTCATACGTGTAGTGAATTGCTAATGTTTATACAACCTCAGGAGACAGAGAAATAATCTTTTGGTATCCTTTTGTACGAAGCTCACGAGCAATCGGCCCAAAGATACGAGTTCCTTTTGGTTCATTGTTTTTCATGTCAATAATCACCGCAGCGTTTTCACTAAAACGGATATAGGTTCCGTCTTTGCGGCGAACTTCTTTTTTACTTCGAACAAGAACAGCGTGTACCACTTCACCTTTTTTGACCATACCACGAGGCACTGCTTCTTTCACAGAGCAAGTCACAATATCGCCAATACGAGCATAGCGTTTTTGATAACCACCAAGCACGCGAATACACATAAGTTTTTTGGCACCGGTATTGTCGGCTACCGCGATCATTGATCTATGTTGAATCATATAATTTATTTCTTATTTACCAAAAACCAACGTTTTCGAGTTGAAAGTGGTCGGCATTCTTCAATCGTTACCACATCCCCTACTTTTGCAATACCTTGTTCATCATGAACTGCAAAATTTCGGCGTTGTTTGTATTGTTTATTATATTTTGCTTGTACTTTGATACTTTCAACACACACTTTCACAGTTTTGATTCCAGAAACAGAAACCACAACACCTTCAAACTGGCGCTTGCGCACTTCAGGGACTTTCGTTTCTTTTTTTACAGTCTTTTTTTCCATATTTGAAATAATTATGATTGTTTCTTGAGTTTTGTAAGTGCAGTTGCAATTTGAGCAATCTCTTCACGAACAGGTCGAATTGCTTTGACATTTTTGAGCTGACCTTCCAAAATTTTGAAACGAAGCTCACGAAGCAATGCTCGTTTTTCACTAAGCAATGTTGTCAAAGTTTCTGCATCTTTTTGTAACAATTCATTAAAATCCATAAGGCTTTTTTATATTTTCTGTGAAAATTTCCCTTTCAAAGGTAATTTGTGTGAAGCAAATACCAAGGCTTCTTTTGCTTTTTCTTCTGTGATACCAGTCATTTCAAACAAAACAGTTCCAGGTTTGACAGTACAAACATAATGATCTGGAGAACCTTTTCCTCCACCCATCGGAATTCCGGCACCTTTTGAAGTTACAGGACGATCAGGGAAGATACGAATCCACAATTTTCCACCACGTTTGATATAACGGGTCAACACGCGACGAGCTGCTTCAATTTGACGTGAAGTCACCCATGCATGACTTGTAGAAGTAAGACCAAACTGACCAAACGCAATAGTATTTGTGCGTGAAGCAACACCTTTATTACGTCGGCGTGGTTTGTGCCATTTTCTATGTTTTACTTTTTTTGGTATCAACATACAGTAATCTTATTTTTTATTTTGTTGTACTTTTTTTTCTTCTGGTTCACTTGCATGAGCAAAAGCGTCTTTTCTTCCAAATACCAAACCACGATAGATCCAAACTTTGACACCGATTTTACCATACATTGTTTGTGCTGGTACGGCAGCGTAGTCTACATCTGAACGAAGTGTGATCAATGGAATTTTTCCTTTTGCTAATGTTTCTGTACGAGCAATTTCTACACCATTCAAACGGCCAGACATACGGATTTTGATTCCTTGTGCACCAGCTTTCATCACACGTTCAATAGTTTGTTTCATTGCACGGCGGAATGGAATACGTTTTTCTGTATCAGCAACAATAGATTGAGCTACTACATGAGCAGACAATGCAGGTGATTTCAATTCTTGAACATTGAGTTTGATCTTTCCTTTCATTTTAAGAACAGATCGTTCCAAATGTTTTCGAACTTCATTCAAGCCTTCGCCACTGCGTCCGATAATAAAACCAGGTTTTGCTGCCAAAATTGTAATATTTACACTTTTTTGATCTCGTTCAATACTCATTGAATCAATACCCGCATCTTTGAATTTTTTCAAAAGGTATTCACGGATTTTGATATCTTGCTCAGCCAAAAGAGCATAGTCGTTTTTACTAAACCAGCGAGAGTCCCAAGTATAAATAACTTGTGTTCGATGAATTTTCGGATGGACTTTATGACCCATAGTCGTAATGTTATTTAGCTGTTTTTTTGCTTACTTTTTTAGTTTCTTCAAGCACGTCGCCTTCGATAACCAAAGTGATATGACTTGTACGTTTGCGAATCGGAGTTGCACGTCCTTGTGCACGAGGCATTGATCGATACAGAATAGGGCCTCCATCAACAGTAGCAGTTTTGATAATCAATGTTTCTGGATTAATACTTGCATTATGCTCAGCATTTGCTACGGCAGAAGCAAGAAGCTTGTGCACGGGTAAAGAAGCATGTCGTTTTGAAAATTGCAACTGGAGCAATGCCTCATCAACTTTCATACCGCGAATCATATCAATCACAAGTCTGGCTTTTCGTGGAGCCATGCGCAAGTATCGTAATTTTGCTGTAGCAGTTTTTTTCATAAAATATTGAAAACGTTACGTGTATTATTTCTTAGCGTCTTTTCCTTGATCTTTTGCCATTTTTCCACCATGATGAAGGAATTTACGAGTTGGAGAAAATTCTCCAAGCTTGTGTCCTACCATGTTTTCATCAACAAATACATCCAAAAAGTTTTTGCCATTATGAACAGCAAATGTCATTCCAACCATCTCAGGAGTAATAGTACTTGCGCGAGCCCATGTTTTGATAGTTTTTTTATCATTTGCGGCTTTTGCTTTTGCTACTTTCTCTTGGAGCTTTTCATCGATGTATGGCCCTTTTTTCAAACTTCTTGACATATAGAATTATTTATTTCTTTCCTTTACGGCGTGACACAATAAATGCATCACTCCACTTTCCACGTTTACGAGTTTTGATACCCATAGCTTTTTTACCCCATGGTGTTTTTGGACCTCCACGCAAACCGATTGGACTATGTCCTTCTCCACCTCCATGTGGATGGTCTACTGGGTTCATGTTCTTTCCACCAACACGAGGTTTGATACCACGGTGACGCATACGTCCAGCTTTTCCATATCGTACCAGTCCGTAATCAGCATTTCCAAGAGTTCCAATAGTAGCAGATGCGTTTTTCTTTACCAAGCGAACTTCTCCAGATGGCATTTTGAGCTGTGCATATTCACCCTCAATAACCTGAAGCTGTGCAGAATTTCCAGCACCACGAACCATTTGACCACCTTGTCCAGCAACCAATTCTACGTTGTGTACAAAAAGACCAACTGGAATATTTTCAAGAGGCATACGAGTTCCAGGAGCTGGATCGATTTTTTTCTGAGAAGAAATAACCGTATCCCCTACTTTTACGCCATTGAATCCAAGAATATATGATTTTACTCCATCCGCATATTCCACAAGACAAATTCGGCATCCACGATTTGGATCGTATTCAATCGTTTTTACTGTTGCTGGAATATCAAATTTATTTTGAAGAAAATCAACTTTGCGGTACATCTGTTTTGCTCCACCACCATGGTGACGAACCGTGATAATACCCATGTTATTGCGTCCACTGTGTTTTTTTCGTGGTTCAATAAGAGATTTTTCTGGTTTGAAACTAGTAATATCAGAAAAATCCTGCACACTTGATTTGCGGCGTCCGGCACTGGTTGGTTTGTGATGTTTAATTGCCATATAAAGTTAGTTTCTTATTTTCAGTATCACTTATACTCCTTCGTGAATTGCGAGTCTTTGTTCTTTGCTTACTTTTACAATTGCTTTTTTATAATCATTTCTTCGTCCAAGGCGACGTCCAAAATGTGTTTCTTTTCCTTGAACATGAATGGTTCGAACCTTCAAAGGTCGTACTCCATATACTTCTTCAATAGCTTTTGCAATTTCAATCTTATTTGCATTTTTATCTACCAAGAAAGTATAACTATGCAAAGTTTCTGTTAACGTTGATTTTTCACTTACAATAGGAGCAAGAAGTACGCGATGAGCATTACCATGCAAACTTACTTTTCCATGTGCAGATACTGTTTCAGTTTTTTTTGCTTTTGCTTTTTTTGGTTTTTCAGCAGAAACAGCAGACGCTTCAACAGAGGCTACTTCAGTAGCTTTTTTTGGAGTTCTTTTTTTAATAGTTTCGATAATACCCATATTTCAAAATTTATACACTGTATAAGTGTGCCATTAGGACAATCTTTTCTCTAAAATACGAACAGATTCAACACTTGCAATAATATATTTGTGATGGAGAAGATCCATAACATTTACATCAACTGCTTGTTTGAATTCACAATTTGGCAAGTTCTTCAATGGTTGAATCAAATCTGCATTCATTGAAGGGAGCAAAAACAAAGTTGTTTTTCCTGAACCAGGAAGTGCTTTTCGTAAAGCTGCCATTTCTTTTGTTTTTCCTTTTGTAATAAAATCTTCAAGTACCAAAAATTCTTCGCCTTTTACTTTTTCAGACAGAGTCATCATCACAGCACTTCGACTCATTTTTTTGTTGATTTTTTGTTTATAAGTACGAACACTCAAAGGACCAAAAGTGACACCTCCACCTTTCCAAATTGGAGAGCGGATAGAACCATGACGAGCACGTCCAGTTCCTTTTTGTTTCCAAGGTTTTTTACCACCTCCACGAACTTCACCTTTGTCTTTGGTATCAGCCCAAGGACTGCGAAGATTCGCGCGAATAGCTTGGTATACTTGGTGTACCAAACTTGTTTGTACAGGAACAGCGAAAACAGCTTCGTTCAATTCCAAAGTACTCGCTGATTTTCCTTCTTTGTTGTAAACTTTTACTTGTGTCATAAAATTATTGTGCTACTTCTTCAGCCACAGGAGCGGCTTCAGGCGCAGTTTGAGCGGCGACCTCTTCAATAAGAGCTTGATTCATTTTTTCTACTTCGATATTTCCATTTTCTGTAGAAATAAAGACAAGTGAGCCAAATGCACCTGGCAAAGCTCCTTTGATCAACATTTCGTTTGTTTCTGGATGTACTTCAACAACTTCCAAATTCTTTACCGTAATCTGAGCATCACCCATGTGACCTGCCATACGCATACCTTTGAATACACGCTGAACACCACCTGCACCAATACTTCCTGGAGCACGCAAGTCGTGTTTGTGTCCGTGACTTGTAGAACCTCCACGGAATCCATGACGTTTTACAACACCTTGAAAACCTTTTCCTTTTGAAGTTCCAATAACTTTTACCTTTTCTCCTGGAGTAAAGGTAGTAACCGTGAATCTATCTCCACGATTCAAAGCCTGATCACTTTCTGTTTCGCGCAAATAACGAACAGTCACACCATTTTCGTGGTTGATGTCTTTCAAGTGCCCGAGTTCCGCTTTATTCAAGCGAAAGGTCTTTTGCATGCCAAATCCAATCTGAATTTTGGCAGTGCCATTTTCTTGTCTTACTTGAGTGACAAAGCATGGACCGGCTTGTACACGAGTTACAGGAACAACTGTACCATCTTCGCGGAATACCTGTGTCATGCTAAGTTTTTTCCCTAAAATGCATTTCATATAATGTGTGCGCAATTCAATGGTAACAAAAAACTAGAAGTAGCATCTTACCAATAGGGTACTACTTCTAGCCTTTTATAAGTACAAAAACAGTTGTGGAAGGCTTTTTTAAATTTGTAAGTTCCTCACTGAAAATCCTTGATTGGAGCAGATGTTTTCGTCCCAATAATGGGAGATCTTATCTGTATATCTTAGATTTTGTAAACGTGGGCCTATTTTATACTATTTTTAGACCCCTGTCAAGGGTTTTTCTTGACTTCTTTTTTCCCGGAAATCTTGGCTTATTTTAGCCAAGATTATAACATTTTGATTTCGATGTCCACACCACTTGGCAAGTGGATGTTCATAAGTGCATCCATTGCTTTTGGATTTAGCTGTGTAATATCGATAATACGTTTGTGGATACGCATTTCGTATTGTTCTTCAGATGTATTATGGACAAAAGTTGAACGGTTCACACTAAATTTTTTCTTTTCAGTTGGAAGAGGTACTGGACCAACAACTTTTGCGTTGTTTCGTTCAGCTGTATCCAAAATAATTTTTGTAGCCTCATCGATAATTTTGTTATCGTAAGAAAAAATCTTAATGCGCACACGTGGTTCGGTGCTTGTTTGTTTTTCGTCTTTTTTCAATGCAACTTGTGCCATAGGAATATAAATAATGAACAAAACCAGCGAGGCGGGAGTAATAACTCCCGCCTCGACAGATTGTCTTATGCAATAATTCTAACAACTGCTCCAGCTCCAACAGTCTTACCACCTTCACGGATAGCAAAACGCATTTTCTCTTCAAGAGCAACAGGAACGATAAGTTTTACAGTAACATTTACTGTGTCTCCTGGCATAACCATTTCGGTTCCTGCAGGAAGAGTCACTTCACCAGTTACATCTGTTGTACGGATGTAGAACTGAGGTTTATAACCATTGAAAAATGGTTTGTGACGTCCACCTTCTTCTTTTGTCAAACAATACATTTGAGCTTCGAATTCAGTGTGTGGTTTGATAGTACCTGGTTTTGCAAGTACCATTCCACGTTCTACGTCATCTTTCTTTGTACCACGAAGAAGGATACCCGCGTTATCTCCAGCTTGACCTTGTCCCAATGATTTATTAAACATTTCAACTCCAGTCACAGTTGTTTTTGTAGTTTCACGGATACCAACGATTTCAACTTCATCACCAACTTTGATGATACCACGATCAATACGTCCTGTTACTACTGTTCCGCGTCCTTCAATTGAGAACACATCTTCAATAGGCATGAGCATTGGTTTATCGAGATCACGAACTGGTTCTGGGATATAAGAATCCAAAGTAGCAAGCAAGTCCAAAATTGGTTTTGATGCTGCTGGATCTGTTGGGTTTTCAAGAGCTTTGAGAGATGATCCACGAATAATTGGAGTTGTAGCTCCTGGGAATTCGTATTTTGTCAAAAGATCACGAACTTCTTCTTCAACGAGGTCGATAAGTTCAGGATCTGAAACCATATCAACTTTGTTGAGGTATACAATAATATAAGGTACACCTACTTGACGAGCAAGCAAGATATGTTCACGAGTTTGAGGCATTGGACCGTCTGCTGCAGAAACTACGAGGATAGCTCCATCCATTTGAGCTGCTCCAGTAATCATGTTTTTTACGTAGTCAGCATGGCCTGGACAATCAACGTGTGCGTAGTGACGAGTGGCTGTTTCGTATTCAACGTGAGCAGTAGAGATAGTAATACCACGAGTTTTTGATTCAGGTGCTTTATCAAGAGCATCTACGTCTTTGATATCAGCTGTCAAACCTTGAGCTGAAGCTACTTTCAAGATAGCTGCAGTCGTTGTAGTTTTACCGTGGTCTACGTGACCAATAGTTCCTACGTTGACGTGTGGCTTTGTACGAGCAAAGTCTGCCATACGTGTAATGTTGTCGCCGCACTGTACTTTGAGTGGTCAAAGACAGTTTTGTTGTCCAGCGGGACCTTGTAAATTAAAATAAATACGTTTTTCAAAAGTGAGGATAGTATAATCGAAATTACGAGTGCCGTCAAGAGGGGGGTTGTGACTAAACAGGCTCTTCCAAAAAAATAGGATCTTCCCCCTCTATTTCTGTCGCCATTTCACTTGTATTTTCTTCAAAACTCAAAACCTTCACAGATTCTGGAGATACGGGACTAAAATTTTTTCCTGTAAAAGTCCAATCTGTCCAAGAAAGTGCTCCAGCAAGATTAGGAACTGGATAATACGCAGGTTCTTCTTTTGCGAGTTCTTCCTTTGTTGCTACTTCTATCTTTGAAGATTCTTCGCCCAATTGGTGCCATTCTGGAGTATGGATCAAATCCTCTTCAAAAGGATCTGCTGGTGGATTTTCGAGAAGTTCTTCTTCCAAAGTCTTTTCTATTTCTTCACGTTCTTTTTCTTCACGTTTGGCCTTCCAAAGAGCCAGTTCTTCATTGCTTTGTTCGATTTCATCAAATTCTTTCCCTTCCTTCGCCGCATCAATTTTTTCTGTTATTTTTTCTTCAAGTTCTTCAAGATCATCAACAAGATTTACCGCACTATAGTTTCTTTGCAACAGCTCTTCGCCATGAGCATTTTGAGAAGGGTAGCTATTTTGAGACATTTTTCCAAAATTTTCTTCAAAATAGTCAAGCCCCATAAGTACTCCAGCACGATCGTATTTTGAGTCATACACAATTACAGGAACATTGTGATCTTCTGACATTTTCAACAATCTTTTCAAAAGTTGGTTCATACAGTACAAAAAAATTACTCATTCATTATCGAAGTGTATATTTTGATTATATCGAGGAAAGACTCTTGAGTCAAGAGAAATATCAGAAGTTTTTGAAAACAAAAAAACGCCTTGCGGGCGATTTGTAATGGAACCAAAATGTAGGAAAGAAAAATGTTTTTTTCACTTCAAAAATGTGACAAAAACCAACAGTAGTCTATTATTTAGTACTCTATATACACGATCTATAAAAGATCGAGTCGACTAAAGAGATGTTGACTTTCGTCAAAATTTCTCCAGAAAGGAGGTGATCCATCCACAGCTTCCGCTACGGATGCCTTGTTACGACTTCACCCTGATTATTGTTCCTACCTTCGTCCCCCTAAGGAGCCTTCGGGCATTAACAACTCTCGTGGTGTGACGGGCGGTGAGTACAAGACCCGAGAACGTATTCAACGCGCCGTGGCTGATGCGCGTTTACTAGTGAATCCAACTTCATGAAGGCGAGTTGCAGCCTTCAATCCGAACTGAGACCGGCTTTCTGGGATTAGCTCCACCTCGCGGTTTGGCAACCCTCTGTACCGGCCATTGTATCATGCGTGTCGCCCAAGGCGTAAGAGCCATGCTGATTTGACGTCGTCCCCACCTTCCTCCCGTTTGCACGGGCAGTATCGCGTGTACATTTAACACACAATGAGGGTTGCGCTCGTTACCCGACTTAACGGTACACCTCACGGCACGAGCTGACGGCAACCATGCAGCACCTGTGTAGCACCTTCGAAAGCGGACCGACTTTCATCAGTCTTGCAGCTACATGTCAAGCCTTGGTAAGGTTTCCGCGTACCATCGAATTAAACCGCATGATCCTCCACTTGTGCGGGTCCCCGTCTATTTCTTTGAGTTTTAGCCTTGCGGCCGTACTCCCCAGGCGGTGCACTTAACGCGTTAGCTTTTTTAAACGGCACTGAGAGGGTCGATACTCCCAATACCTAGTGCACATCGTTTAGGGCGTGGACTACTAGGGTATCTAATCCTATTCGCTCCCCACGCTTTCGTCCATGAGTGTCAGGAATGTACCAGTAAGCTGCCTTCGCCTTTGGTGTTCTTCTCGATATCAGCGCTTATTACGACTACACCGAGAATTCCGCTTACCTCTTCCATCCTCTAGCTTGACAGTATGAACGGCAGCCCCGAAGTTAAGCCCCGGGATTTAACCACTCACTTATCAAACCACCTGCGGACGCTTTACGCCCAATGAATCCGGATAACGTTTGAGGTCTCTGTATTACCGCTGCTGCTGGCACAGAGTTAGCAACCTCTTATTCATAGGGTACCGTCACAAATTCTTCCCCTATAAAAGCAGTTTACACCCCAAGGGGCTTCATCCTGCACGCGGCGTCGCTCCGTCAGACTTTCGTCCATTGCGGAATATTCACGACTGCAGCCACCCGTAGGTGTCTGGGCAGTGTCTCAGTCCCAGTGAGCCGGGTCACGCTCTCACGCCCGGTACCCGTCGTAGCCTTGGTAGTCTTTTACACTGCCAACTAGCTGATAGGACATAGGCCCCTCTCCGAGCGAAAAATCATTTACATGAAAAGTCTTGAGCCCCTTCATGACTATCGGGAATTAGCTCACCTTTCGGTGAGTTGTGCCCGTCTCGGAGGTAGGTTACCAATGTGTTACTCACCCGTCTGCCGCTCGTAATCCCTTAACACCCTGCTTCCGAATTTTTCAGAAGAAAAGTGTTAAGGGACACGTCGCTCGACTTGCATGCCTTAATCACGCCGCCAACGTTCATCCTGAGCCAGAATCAAACTCTCAATGAAAAGTAAAATAGTAAACTATCTTACAGATGTAAATCCCCAAATAAATGGGGCTTGAGATCTTGATAAATCTATAGACTCTTGTTTTGTATTCTTTCGAATACGGGTTCTTGTCACATTTTTATTGTGAATTTTTTACATTTTTGTTTCCTTACCTTTTTGTTGCATTTTGGTTGTATTCAATTGTAGAGAACGCTTTCTCGAACGAGCCAAGAAAGAAAAAAGAGAAACCAATATATGTTCAGTTGCTCTTTTTTCTATCCTAGTTTTCTGCATTTGCAGAGCCTTGAGGAAGGGAGTTTTTTAAGTTGTAGCTCTTCTTGTTTTGTGGCCGTATTGTATATGAAGAATTATCCCCTGTCAAGTGCTGCTATTTTTGAAAAACTGTGGATAAGTTATTTGCCTTGTTTTTTGCGCCACTCTGCAATATTTTTATGATCTCCGGACATCAAAACAGCTGGAACTTTGTGCCCTTGAAAATCTGCAGGTTTTGTATACTGTGGATATTCTCCGCCATTCATATCTGTATTATTGGTTTCTTCTTTGAGAGAATCTATATTCCCGAGCACTCCTGGAATAAGACGAGATACAGCTTCGGCAATCACCAGTGCGCCAAGTTCACCACCAGCAAGCACATAGGGACCAATCGAAATTTCTTCGTCAATCATATAGTCAACTACACGTTGATCTACTCCTTCGTAACGTCCACAAATAAAGGTGAGTTCACTATATTTACTCCATTCTTCTGCTATACGTTGGTCAAACTGACGTCCCCGAGGCGAAAGCAAAATAGTACGTTTTTTCTTTTTGATATCTCCATTAAAAATTTTTTTAAGTTTTTGAAGCCCTGGAGTTTTGCCAAAAGGTATAGCATCAAGACTCTTCAATGCTTTATAGAGTGGCTCTGGTTTCATAAGCATACCAGCTCCCCCACCATAGGGTGTATCGTCAACTTTTTGGTGTTTATCCTCGGCAAAATCACGCAAATACACAACATTCAAATCAATAATTTTATTTTTTCGGGCACGAGCAAGAATGGTTTCTTTGAAGTAACTTTCAATAATATCTGGGAAAATGGTAATGATATTGAATTTCATAATAGACTCATACTAGCAAAGAAATTCATATTTTACAAGAAAAAGCCCTCAATGAGGGCTTTTTCTATAACATTTTTTTTAAAGAGAATTGAGCACCGAGCGAGTTCCAGGACCTACAATTCCAAGATCTTCAAGGCCATGAGCACGCTGAAATGCTTTTACAGCTTCGACAGTCACAGGTCCATATAGTCCTGTTGTTTCATGATTGAAAAATCCTTGGGAAGCCAATATTTTTTGGAGGGCTTCTACTTCGCTGCCACTATCATTGAGAACAAGTGAATGTGTAAAAGTAAAACCCGAAGAAAGTGTCTGTCTATTGGGCAACAAAGAAGACTCTTCTCCAATTTGAGTTCCATCTCCATAAATGCTTGAAGCAGGAAGACGAATAATACGATCGGTTCTATAATTTAAACTTTTCCAAGCTGATTCACTCGCAATATAACGTTTCAGAAAAATTGAACTGTCTGCCACACTTGGTTCAAGAAAATACAAACGAGGAGAGTCTGCATACCCAATCACACTCAAAGCAGGTGCTTCGTTTTTTGAAATGACATCACCTTCTGCAAACATATCCAAAAGTTCCTGCGCTACATCTTCTACATAATTCCACTCAAAACCAAGACTCTTGAATATTTCTTCACTCGTAATAACGTGTTTTTTACCATTTACCAACAAATAAACATTTGGATCAGATACCACTTTCATAAGAGTTCCATTTTGTGGAGCATATCGAGGACCCCGTGGCATAAATCCAAGTGCATCATCTGGAATATTTGCCAAATCTGCTTTTGGAACTACCTGGACATCACTCCAAGAAGCAAAATAACTAAAGAATATTGGAGATGCTTTAAATGCACGTTTTGTACATGAACCTTCTATTGGCTGACCATCTTTGTTGTAAGGTGGAGTAATATAGTACACAGCATTTGAGTCGGGAGATTTGTAAGGACGACCCAAGTGTAAAGAACAACTTGTCATACTATGCAGCAACTGAATGCTCGCACTCGTGTCAAAAACACCTCCTGATTTTGAACGAAATCGTACGTATACGGTCTTTGGTCCATCTCCAAATGGAAGCGCCCAGACAGAACTGGTAGTAAATGTTTGGAAGGTTGCATCACTAAAATCAGGATTATTTGAAATTGCAACAAAAGATGCATTTACGATATTAAACTGCATATGTACCATACGAGAGAATGTTTGCTTTGCTCCATTATTGATAAACACTGGAAGGAGTTCTTGTATTTCTGTAAAAGTAAATTTTGGATTTTTACCAAGCAAACCATCATACACAACACGAAGATCAGGAATTCCATTTTTATCCGTATCCAAAATTTGAGCAATGTCTTTTTTCAAATGAACAACAATTGGCTCTGATTCAATAACAAGTACAGCCTCATCAGCACTTGCAGATACACGAATCACACGGTGAGAAGATGAAGGAAAATTGAGAGATTCACTATCTTTTGTCGTAAATACAATAGAGATATCACTCTCTCCGTTATTACTCAAAAGCGGAACGAGAGGAACACTTGGAATAGTCATAGCCCCTCCACCACCTCCAGCTTTTATAGGATCGCTCACAGCATCATTATCTGTAATATGTGCTGTTATATCTGCAATCACAATACCATTATATGAGATATCTGCAGAAAGTGCCGTTGCGGTAAGAGTACTTGTATGAGCACCCTCATCGACAGCATCATCTACTGCAGTAACAGTCACTTCTACTGGAATGTTCCAACGATCTGGAGTAAAAGTAATACTGGTTGTAGAAAGCGTTGATTGTGCATCTGAAGCGAGCGTAACAACTACATCCGCTGTAGGAGTAGAACCAAGCACAAGAGTATAGCTATCGCTCGATCCAGCTTCAGAAATATCAGTCGAAGCAACACTCTCTACTACATTTATTCCAACTCCATCGTCATCAATATTTGTGACACTTACGTCATCAGGATTGAGTGCATTATAATGTGCATCTCCAGAAACTGCAGCATCCAAAACTATACTAAAATCAATATCTCCATCATCAAAATAATCATCAACTCCGCTTACGGTTATAGTTCGTGGAATATTCCAATCTGCAGGCCCAAAAACAAGAGTGCTGCTATTCACTGTTCCCTCTGTTAAATCCGAACTTGAAAGAGTTGTTGTTACAGGACCACTTGGCTCAGAATTCAAAACAAGTGTAAAAGTAGCCGTTGTTCCTGCTTCACTGGTATCTCCAGAAATAAGAGATACAGTAAATCCAGCAATATCATTATCGGTAATATGAGCAGTCACATCAACAATCGCAAGACCATTATAATTTGCATCGAGTGAAGAAGCACTTGCTGTAATTGTAGAGTCATGAGGATCTTCGACACTATCATCATTGAAAGCGCTTACTGTAATTGTTTGAGCAACATTCCAATTTGTAGAAGTGAAAACAATACTACTGGTTGAAACCGTCGACTGTGCATCTGGAGTTATTGTAATAGTGACATCATTTATTGGTTCTGTATCAAGCACAAGTGTATAGCTATCTGTTGCTCCACCTTCTGTAATATTTGTTGCTCCACCACTTTGGGTAAGACTTATTCCAGCAACATCATTATCTGTATTTAGAGCATCTACATCACTGGCATTGAGTCCATCATAGTTATCATCAGTTGAACTTGCAACGCCATTTACAAGAGAATAGTTGATGGGACCATCCGCAATCAAATCATCAACTCCAGTTACAGTAACTGTTTGTGGGATATTCCAATTGAGTACTGTAAAAGTAAGCAAAGCTTGATCCACAGTAGCTTCACTTGCATCTGAACTTGATACTGAAATAAAGACATCATCTCTTGGTTCTGAATCCAAAACTACAGTATAGGTAGAAGTTGTTCCGCTTTCACTGGTATCACCAGAAATAGCAGAAACAGTAATACCTGCAGTATCATTATCTGTAACATTTGCGATTACATCACTTGTTGCAATAAGGTCATAGTTGATATCGAGAGAACTTACGGTATGAGTAATTGTAGAAATATGCAACCCTTGGCTCACAGCATCATCGACAGCAGTAGTTGTTACTACACGTGGGATATTCCAATTGGCAATATTAAACACCAGAGAACTTGTCGAAATTGTTGAGGCCGCATCCGAAGTAATTTCAATTGTTACGTCTGCAAGAGGAAGTGCATTTAATACAATGGTATAAGAATCTTCAACACCACCTTCGGTAATATCAGTTGTTCCAAGTGACTCTGTCACTGTTACGCCTGGAGTATCGTTATCAATAACATTTGCCGTTAAATCAGCAATAGCAATTGCATTGTACGCTGCATCGAGAGAATCTGCGCTGTGAGTAATCACACTTGTATGTGGTCCTTCTACATCCGCATCGTCTTCTGCCATAACGCTTACAGATACAGGGATATTCCAAGTCGAACTGCTAAAGCTAATAGAAGTTGTTGAAAGTGTCGACTCCGCATCAGGAGTAAGCGTAATAGTAACATCCGAACTTGGCTTGGAATTCAATACAATAGTGTAGCTATCGCTAGCTCCCCCTTCGGCAATATTTGTCGTATCCGCACTTTGAGCAAGGGTCACTCCAGCGCTATCATTATCGGTGATATGTGCCGTAATATCTGCCACCACAATAGCATCATACCCAGGATCAGTACTGGTAACACTGTGTGTCAGTGTAGAGTCATGAGCTCCCTCGGCAACAAGATCATTTACCGCCGTTACAGTAATAGTTTGGGCGATATTCCAAGTGCTGGTAGTAAATTGAATGGAACTTGTTGAAAGTGTCGCCTCTGCATCTGCTGCAATATGCACAAAAACAGTATCCAAAGGTTCTGAACTCAAAACAATTGTATAACTATCTGTAACACCAGCTTCAGTAATATTTGTAGTACCAGCTGATTCTGTCAGAACCACACTATTACTATCATTATCTGTAATATGTGCTGTTAAATTTGGGATAATCACAGCATTATACTGCACATCATCTGACGATACAGTCTGAGTAATTGTTGAATCATGCGCTCCTTCTGTAAGACTATCATCTACAGCAGTCACAGTAATTGTCTGTGCAATATTCCAAGTTGTACTTGTAAAAATAATACTCGAAGTCGAAAGTGTACTTTGTGCATCTGAAGTTAGAGTAATGCCCACAGTAGAACTTGGCTCAGAAGTAAGCACCAGTGTATAACTATCTGTAGCCCCACCCTCTGTAATATTTGTAGCAGCCGCTGACTCTGTCAAAGTTATCCCAACATTATCATTGTCTGTAACATTTGCAATAACATCAGGAATAGCCAAAGCATCGTAGGCTGGGTCAGTACTCGTCACACTATGAGCAATAACAGAGTTATGTCCTCCCTCAGCAAGATGATCATTCACAGCAGTCACGCTAATAGTTTTTGCAATATTCCAAGTGCTCGTTGTAAATATAATACTTGAAGTAGAAACTATACTCTGTGCATCTGAGGTAATATTTATTGACACGTCCCCTGTTGGCTGTGAGTTGAGTACCAAAGTATAGCTATCACCCGCAGCACCCTCTGTAATATCGGTTGTTCCCGCAGATTCTACAAGAGTAATTCCTACGCTGTCGTCATCGCTATTGGTAACAGATACATCAGCAGGATTAAGTCCCGCATAGTGAACATCTGTAGAACTTGCAGTATCAAGAATTATACTATAGGCAATATCTCCGTCGACCAAATCATCATCAACACCCGTAACAGTCACCGTACGAGGCAAATTCCAAGAAGCAGCATCAAAAACTAAAGTACTGGTATTGATCGTTCCCTCTGTTGTATCCGAACTATGTACTGTTGTGGTGACTGTGCCACTTGGAGGACTATCAAGAACAACCGTAAAAGTAGCAGTACCCCCCGCCTCTGTTGTGTCCCCAGAAATAAGAGAAACAGTAAACCCAGCAGCATCATTGTCGCTTACATTTGCAATCACACTATCAATCGCAATTCCATCATATCCAAGGTCAGTAGAAGTTGCTGTATGTGTAATCGTACTGGTATGGTCACCTTCGGCAATAGCATCGTTAAGCGCTGTCACCGTAATAGTCTGAGCAATGTTCCAATTCAAAGGGGTAAATACAATAGAACTTGTTGAGATTGTACTTTGAGCATCAGGACTCAAACTCAGAGCAACATTTCCTGTTGGCTCTGAATTCAATACAATCGTATAACTATCTGTTCCTCCCCCTTCGCTAATATCCGTTGTTCCTGCAGATTCGCTAATAGTCACTCCAACACTATCATTATCTATATTGGTTACAGATACATCTGCTGGATCAAACCCATCATAATTCAAGTCTGTTGAAGTTGCTGTATCCAAAATTATCGAATAATCAATATTACCATCAACAAGAGCATCGTCCACACCTGTCACTGTCACCGTTCGAACAAAATCCCAATCATCCGGACTAAATACAAGGGTAGAGGTATTTATAGTTCCTTCTGTAGTATCAGAACTATGTACTGTTGTAGTTACAATTCCTGTAGGAGGAGTACTCAAAACAACCGTAAAGGTTGCTGTACCACCAGCTTCTGTCGTACTCGCAGAAATGAGTGATACAGTAAATCCTGCTGTGTCATTGTCTATGACATTTGCTACCACATCCACAATAGCAATACCATCATATCCTGGATCAGTTGAGGTAACAGAGTGAGTAATCGTTGAAAAATGAGCCCCTTCATCAAATATATCATCGACCGCAGTAATTGTAAGAGTCTGAGCTACATTCCAATTTATTGGAGTAAAAACAATACTCGAAGTAGAAATAGTCGAGTCTACATCAGCACTTAGACTCACAGCAACATCTCCTGTTGGTTGCGAATTCAAAACAATCGTATAACTATCTGTCGCTCCACCTTCTGTAATATCTGTCGTTCCTCCTGACTCAACAAGAGTTATCCCAACAACATCATTATCAATATTTGTAACAGCAACATCTGATGGATTTATTCCAGCATAGTTGACATCGTCCGTTGAAGTCGCCGTATCCAAGATAATTGAATAATTGATATTCCCATCTGCCAAAATATCGTCTACCCCAGTAACCGTCACAGTTCGTGCCAAATTCCAAGATCCAGGACTAAATACCAAAGTTGAAGTTGTAATCGTTCCTTCTGTTATATCACTACTATGAATCGTTGTGGTTACAATTCCTGTAGGAGCTGCATCCAAAACAACCGTAAAGGTTGCAGTACCACCAGCTTCTGTCGTACTCGCAGAAATGAGCGATACAGTAAATCCTGCTGTGTCATTGTCTGTAATATTTGCGGTGACAGACCCAATCATAATACCATCGTAAGCACCATCGGTACTGGTTGCACTATGAGTAAGGGTGCTCGTATGGGCTCCTTCAACTACAGCATCATTTACAGCGGTTACAGTAATAGTTTGTGCGGTATCCCAATTTGCTGGAGTAAAGACAATACTACTGGTAGACACAGTGGCATCAGCATCAGCACTCACACTAATTGCAACATTCCCTGTTGGTTGAGTATTCAAAACAATGGTATATGAGTCTGTTGCTCCGCCTTCTGTAATATCTGTTGTCCCTGCAGACTCGGTCACTGTCACTCCAATAGTGTCGTTATCTGTATTTGTAACATTGACATCATTTGGGTTTATTCCTGCATAATTTACATCCACAGTAGACGTTGCAGTATCAAGAATAATTGTATATGCAATATCACCATCACTCACAAAATCATCGACTCCGGTCACGGTCACGGTTCGAGGAATGTTCCAGTCATTGGAATGAAATACGAGTGTACTGGTAGTAATCGTACCTTCAGTTGTATCACTACTGTGAATAGTGGTCGTCACAACTCCACTTGGCTCAGAATTTAATACCACAGTAAAAGTAGCAGTAGCACCAGCTTCACTTGTATTTCCAGAAATCGCAGAGACGGTAAATCCAGCAGTGTCGTTATCCGTTACGGTGGCAACCACATCTCCAACCGCAATACCCTCATACCCCTCATCCGTACTTGTGACGGTATGGGTAATGGTACTACTATGTTCACCCTGTTGAACGGCATCATCAACCGCTGTCACAGTGACGGTTCGTGCCACATTCCAATTTGAAGTTTGAAAGGTAATACTACTGGTTGAAAGAGTTGACTCGCCATCTGTATTAAGATGAATTGCTACATTTCCCGTAGGCTGAGTATTCAAGACAATAGTATAGGTATCAGTAGCTCCCCCTTCGGTAACATCCGTTGTACCGTCAGATTCTACTAAAGTCACGCCAGCACTATCATTGTCAAGATTGACCAACATATTTACATCATCTGGATTCATACCATCGTAATTTGGATCTGTCGAAGTTGCAATATCCAAAATAACACTATTTGGCTGATTTCCATCATCAATATCATCATCAACACCCGTCACAATCACAGTTCGGGTAAGATTCCAATCCTCAGGACTAAAAACCAAAGTACTTGTATTGATTGAATGTTCTGTCGCATCAAGAACATGAACGGTTGTAGTGACAATTCCTGAAGGCTCCGAAGTCAAAACAACAGTAAACGTTGATGTAGTTCCGGCTTCACTCGTATCACCCGAGATAGCAGAGACGTCAAATCCTGCAGTATCATTATCTGTAATATTAGCAGTTACATTTGGAAGAACAAAAGCATCGTATCCAGGATCTGTTGAGGTAACCGTATGGGTGATTGTAGTTGTATGTCCCCCTTCTGCAATAGCATCATCAACAGCTGTAACCGTAATAGTTTGGGCCACATTCCAATTCGCAGGAGTAAAGACAATACTACTCGTAGAAAGAGTAGATTCCGCATCTGGAGAAATACTTACCGCAACATGAGCACTTGGCTCTGTATCAAGTACAAGTGTATAACTATCCGTTGCTCCACCCTCTGTAATATTTGTTGCTTCAAAAGATTCTACAAGAGTAATACCTGCAGTATCATTATCGGTATTTGTAACAGATACATCAGCAGGATTCATACCACTATAAGTAAGATCCGTACTTGTAGCACTATCCAAAATTATAGAATAAGCAACATCTCCATCATCAACACTATCATCAACGCCAGTAACTGTCACCGTACGAGGCAAATTCCAAGAGTCAGCATCAAAAACCAAAGTACTCGTGTTGATCGTTCCCTCTGTGGTATCCGAACTATACACCGTTGTCGTTACACTTGCACTTGGTTGACTATCAAGAACAACAGTAAAAGTAGCAGTCCCACCAAATTCACTCGTATTTCCAGAAATTGCTGATACTGTAAATCCCGCTGTGTCATTGTCTGTAATATTGGCAGTCACACTCGCAACAGCAATTCCATCATAATTTGCATTGGTACTAGTCACAGTATGCGTAATAACACAAGTATGTCCACCTTCTACAACACTATCATCCACAGCTGTAGCAGTAACCGTTACCGCTCTATTCCAGTTTCCAGAAGTAAAAGAAATAGAACTTGTCGAAACAGTACATTCTGTATCAGAAACAAGAGCAATGTTGACGGTTCCTGTTGGAGCACTTGTCAACAGCAAAGTATAGGAATCTGTCAAACCTGCTTCGCTTATATCAGTAGTTCCCCCACTTTGAGTCACTGTTACTCCTGCGCTATCATTGTCTGTAATATTAGCAGTAACCGAAGCAATTACAATAGCATTGTAATCACTGTCAGTACTCGTAGCACTATGCGTAATAGTAGCACTGTGCAAACTCTCTGAATAGTCATCGTCAACAGCTGTCACTGTGATAGTTTGTGCAACATTCCAATTTGCAAGAGTAAATACAATACTTGATGTTGAAAAAGAAACCTGTGAATCCGATGCGATATTTACAAAAACATTTCCTGTTGGTAAAGAGTTCAGTACTATAGTATAGGTATCTGTAGCAGCAGCTTCTGTAACATTGGTAGAACCAGCACTTTGACTGATCGTAACCCCCGCAGAGGCAGGAGCTTCGTTATCCGTATTTGTTACAGAAACATCCAAAGGGTTTATTCCATTATAATTTGGATCACTACTGGTCGCAGTGTCAAGAATAATACTATACGCAATATCACCGTCTACATCAGCATCATCAACACCAGTAACAGTCACCGTACGAGGCAAATTCCAAGAAGTAGCATCAAAAACCAAAGTACTGGTATTGACTGTTCCCTCTGTGATATCCGAACTATGCACAGTAGTAGTCACAGTACCTGTAGGTTGACTGGTGAGTACCACGGTAAAAGTAGCAGCCCCACCAACTTCACTGGTATTTCCAGAAATTGCTGATACCGTAAATCCAGCCGTATCATTGTCTGTAACACTCGCGACAACACTTGAAATTGGTATGGCATTATAGGTTCCGTCAGTAGACGTCGCACTATGTGTAAGTGTACTTGTATGTCCTCCCTCGACCACACTATCATCCACCGCTGTTACCACAATCGTTTGTGCAGTATTCCAATTTGCTGTTGTAAAAACAATACTCGAAGTCGAAAGCGTACTTTGAGCATCTGCAGAAATATTCACAAAAACACTATCTGTTGGCTGCGAATTCAATACCATAGTATAGGTATCAGTCGCCGTTCCTTCGGTAATATTTGTTGTTCCAGCACTCTCGGTCACTGTTACTCCAGCAGTATCATTGTCAGTATTTGTAACAGATACATTATTTGGATTTACCCCATCATAATTTGGATCACTACTCGTCGCAGTGTCCAAAATTATTGAATAAGAAATATCTCCGTCATCTACACTATCGTCTACTCCAGTAACCGTCACCGTACGAGGCAAATTCCAAGAAGCTGCATTGAAAACCAAAGTACTGGTATTGATCGTTCCCTCTGTAGTATCCGAACTATGCACGGTAGTAGTTACAGTACCTGTAGGTTGACTAGTGAGTACGACGGTAAATGTTGCTGTTGCACCAGTTTCAATCGTATCACCAGAAATTTCCGATACCGTAAACCCAGCAGTATCATTATCTGTAATATTTACGGTTTCACTTGCAATACTAATATTATTAAAAGTACTATCCGTAGAGCTTGCAGTATGAGTAATCGTACTACTATGACTTCCTTCTGCAATACTATCATTGACGGCGCTTACAGTAATTGTTTGGGCAGTACTCCAATTTGAAGTACTAAAGACAATACTCGAAGTAGAAAGTGTTGTTTGTGAATCAGCTGTTAGAGTAACCTCAACATTTCCTGTCGGACGATAATTGAGTACCACCGTATATGTATCAGTCGTACCCGCTTCACTGACATCTGTAGAACCACTCGAAGCATCAATAGAGACAGCCGGAGTACTTGTCGGAGGAGATTCCCAAGCTGCATAATCATAGGTATAAGTGCTTTCATTTGTTTCATTTCCTGTACCAACAGTAAATAAATTCGTTCCAAGAGCCGTAATTTTACTCGCAGCATTAGCAGTACTTATAAAATATTGAGAATTTCCATCGGTTAAATTGTTTGCCAAAAACATACCCGCACGTGCAGTTCCCCCACTACGTTTTTTCACCCACACCAAATCTGGATCATTCCCTATACCCGTCACATCATGAGCAATTCCAGTACCTGTATAAGTTCCAACAGAAAAATAACTACTCGCAGCAAAAGCGAACCAATAACAAATTTCATTAACAGTATTTACTTCATATGGTTGAACAGCAATACCAACCTGAAAAGAATGATCTCCAATACTTTGAATCATATCCGCTTGTGCAGCAACAGCATGGAACGCATTTGTCAAATCTCCACTCATGGCTGATGTTCTCCAAGAAGCAATACTCAAAGCTGGTGAATCTTTTACAACAACCAAATCTGGAGTAAAAGGAAGACGATAAATATCACGAGAGTCAACCCCACTTCCAGTATAGGCACCAATGGCAAAATCTTTTGCCCCGCTATTTGAATCAGAGTCCCAAGCATTTCCAAAAGCTTCCCAATAAAACACAACCCCAGTATTATTCGCGTTTAGATTAGTACCAATACTAAATCCATCGTTATCAATAGATGTAATAAGTGCAGCAATAGCGGCTCCATTATAACCAAGATAAAATGATTTATCACCAGGAACATTACTCGTACGAAAAAAAGCATATGCAGCATTAGCAGCTTTAACAATAACGAGATCTGGCTTGAACCCCAGCCCTGTTACAGAAAGTGCACTTCCAGTACCCGTATAAGTACCGCTTGCATAGCGATAAGTACCACTAGTACTTGGAGCCGCAGCTCCACCAAAAGAGGCATAATACATAGGGGCACCACTTCCATTTACCGAAGAAAATGTTCCTACTTTGAATCCCCCCGTTGAAGTTTGCTCCCGAAAATATTTTCCTCCTGCCGCAGCATCTGTAAAAGCAACCGAAAAATTTCCACGATCAAAGGTAGCAACTCCTGCAGCCGCTGCATTGGTGGAATTTTTCATGAAAGTAAAATCTGATTGAAAGGTAAGCCCTGCGTCGTCACTGGAACTAATAGTTTTATTTGCTCCAGTTCCAGTATAGGTACCCACATCCATGGCACCAGCAACCTGTTTGAATGCAAAAAAGTAAAAAGTATGCCCACTTCGATTGGCATTATTCCCAGTTCCTACCGTAAAACCACTTGCATCAAGTGTTTTGATCATTTGTCCCCCTGTATCAGCAGCAGCCGCATGAAAATAGTTATTTTCATTGGCACCCATAGAAGACGATTTCCAAATAGCGGCAACAGTAGAAGCATCACGAGTCACCACCAAATCAGGTTGAAAACCTGTATTAATACTTTGTGCAGCACCGGTTCCAGAATATGTTCCCACACAAAAAGTTCCACTCGCTGTACAATCAGAACCACCAAAAGCAACCCATTCCCAGCGCACACCAGAAGTATTTACATTGGCGCCAGAACTCAAGGTAAATCCATCCGCATCAAGAGTAATCAAGGTACTCGTATCATTCGCCGATGTCCCTGCAAAAAGTTGACTATGACTTGCAGGCATGGCAGAGGACTTTACCACCATACCAACACCAGAGGCATCATCGGCTTTGATCATAACAAGATTCGGGGTAAACCCAAGACCAGTAATAGATTTTGCTGCACCAGTACCTACATAATACCCAGTCTGCATGCTAAATGTTGCAGCCTTTACTTTTTGAATATCCAAAGCAGTAAACGGAAAAATTCCAGAAAAACCACCAAAAGCCCCCCACACAATCATGAAAAGCAAAAAAATCTTTTTTACAAAAAAGATGAAATTTTTTGGACTCAATTTCCCCCTAAACATATTCCAATATATGTGCCACTAAAAAATGGGGTCTCATTATTATTATTTTCTGTATACAATTATACCAAAATTTCAAATTCATCGCAACAAAAAACACGAGCTCATTTGTGCTCGTGTTTTTTAATTTTTTTATTCGTGAATATCTGTCTTGATATGGAGTTCTTTGAGTTGTTTTTCGTCTACTTCACTAGGACTTCCAACCATTGGTTCTTCGGCACGTCCATTTTTTGGAAAAGGCACCACCGAACGAATATTTTTTTCACCCGTGAAAAGCATTACCAATCGATCAATTCCAGGAGCAAACCCACAGTGAGGAGGTGCACCGTATTCAAAGGCCTTGATCATGTGACCAAATTTTTTGTCCACCACTTCGTGACCATACCCAGCCATTTCGAAGGCTTTGTACATAATAGCCGAGTCACGATTGCGCACTGCACCACTTGAAAGTTCAAGCCCATTGGCAATAATATCGTATTGATAAGCAACAATATCAAGTGGGTTTTTGTTCAAAAGTGCATCCATACCGCCCTGAGGCATTGAAAATGGATTGTGCGCAAAGTCAATTTTTTTGTCATCTTCATTCCATTCAAAAAATGGAAAATCTACCACCCAGGCCCAGGCAATTACATCTGGATCCGCAAGTTTGAGTTTTTCCCCAAGATGAGTTCGAAGAACTCCAAGGGCTTTGCAAGAAACTTCGTACTTGTCTGCGGCAAAAAACACAATACCGTTTTCTTTGAGATCAAGCACAGAGACAAGCGCAGCAAGTTGTTCGGCATTAAAAAATTTGGCAATAGATCCATCAAGTACCCCGTCAACAAACTTCAAACTCGCAAGTCCTTTTGCCTTGGCACGCTTCACCACATCAGTGAGTTCGCCATCGATTTCACTTCGAGAAAATTCATGTCCACCTGGCACAAACATAGCACGAACGTATTCGGCTTCTTGAAAAACCTTGAATTCACTCGCCTTTGCCCATTCACTCACATTGTGAATCTTGAGTCCAAAACGCAAATCTGGTCGGTCAGATCCATAGCTTTCCATACATTCTTTGAATGGAATGCGAGGAAATGGATTGTTTTGTACTTTTTTGCCAGCAACTTTTTCGGTGAGCTCAATAAAAAGTGGTTCCATGAGCGCAAAAAATTCATCTTGTGAAAGAAAACTGGTTTCACAGTCAAGTTGATAAAACTCTCCAGGTGAACGATCTGCACGAGGATCCTCGTCACGCATACAAGGCGCTACTTGGTAATAGCGATCAAAACCTGCTACCATAAGCAGCTGTTTGTATTGCTGAGGCGCCTGAGGAAGCGCATAAAACTTTCCTGGATGAATACGACTTGGGACAAGAAAGTCACGTGCACCTTCTGGAGAAGATACCGTCAAAATTGGAGTTGAAATGTCTACAAATTGTCTTTCTTCCATCCACTTGCGGATAAATCCAATCATTTTTGCACGAAACAAAATATTATTTTTCAATTTTTCGCGACGAAGTTCCAAAAAACGATATTTGAGACGAAGTTCTTCGTCATCTTCACCTTTTGCAGTTTCAAAAATTTCAAATGGCATTGCTTTGGCAGTACTCAGCACTTCAACGCTCGTTGCCACAATTTCAATTTCTCCTGTTGCCATGTCACTATTAATAGATTTTTCATCACGCTTTACTACGGTCCCCTTGAGAGAAATAACATATTCGTATTTCAAACCCTCAACCACGGACATATCCCCCATTTTTTCTGGATTAAAAACAACCTGGGTCAAACCATAGCGATCACGCAAATCCACAAAAGCAAGGCTTCCAAAGTCGCGGCGTTTGTGCACCCAACCAGCGAGCATGACTTCTTCTCCAACATTTTTGAGGCTTAATTCCCCACAAGTATGTGTTCGATACATAAAATAATCAATAAAAGATAGAGATACCTTAGCAAAGAATCTCCAAAAAAGCAAGAGTCGGTCCCCTATTTTTTGGGCAACATTTCCCACTTCAAAATCTTTACATTTTTGCCCCCCTCTAGCAAAAAGCCCACCCGAGCACGAAAAGCATTATGCCCGTCTTCGTATTCGACAATAGCATTGCCCGAGTTTTCAAAAGTAATATGTGTAATATAAAATTTTCCGCCCAAAACGGCTTTTTCTGGTGAAAGCTGCGAAAGATGCAAAGCAATATATTTGGCAACAAGTTCTTGACCTTCATCCACCGCCTGGGCAGGACTCGACGAGGCAATAATATCAAACGATACAATATTCAAATTTTTTGTACCAGTAATTTCAAAAACCCCTTTGGCAGTATAGGTTTGGGTCGTATCACTATAAACCACACGGGTTTCTCCAGGGCCAGTGTGTTCAATAGAACTCACCGTAAAAGCTGTACCAGTTGCCGGGGCCACAGGTGACAGTACAATAATACGCGTAGAAATAAATTGATCAATGGCTTTGTTGATATCAAGAGTAAAAACAGGCGTACTCGAAGCAGTCTGTGATACAGGACTTTGTGGTGGAAGAGATTTTTTAAAAATTTTATCCCGAAAAATATATCCAGCAATCCCAAGAGCGAACACAATACAAACAACCCCAAAAACAGTACCAGACTTCCCCGCACTTTTCTGCTCAACAATTTCTTCATCCATAGCGCAAAATATTTAAAAACAAACTATTTCTTGGCTTCAAGCAAAATATCCTTCAAATAATCGACACCCTCTTGCAAAAATCTTTTGTGATACACTTTTCCATTGTAAGAAAAAGCAATTTGCTGACACTGTGGATCCAAATTGATCATTGCAGGCTCTACAAACAAGGCTTTTCCCTTGGCATAAAATTGAATGGTCCCAGTAAAATCACATTTTATATTTGGAACATTGCTATCTGTAATAGTACCTGTTATGAGCCAAACTCCTGGCTGGTACTGCAGTGTTTTTCGGTATGTTTTATTTTCTGCAGCATCAGTAAAAGTGATTTCAGCAGTATCTGCAGCCGAGAGCATTTGGTGAAAATTCCCCGCACTTTTTTGCTGCAAAAAATACCAAACACCAAAGCCCATTCCACCAAGAATAAGCAGTCCAAATAAAGCCATGAATACTTTTTTCATAATTGAACGAAATGAGAGAAGTAAAAGTTTGTGAGTAAAAAATTATATTTATATAAGTTTTTATGAACAAATTTTTACTTCCGAATGAGTGAAAATTATATAGCCCACAGGGCATATATAAGGGAATAAATTAGCTCAAAATTAACGTTGCAAGCAGCACAATAAGCCCAACTGTTTGTACAATAATATGATGATGCTGACGACGAATTTCAATAACAATAGACAAAATAAGTGCCAGAGAAAAAAAGACAAGAAAAAACAAATACACGCCGCGAGAAAAATCAAAAATACGAGAAACAGAACTGCCCACATCACGCGCACGCATATACTTTTCAAGAGGACTTGGCGAGAGCACTTTTATTTGTTTCCAAGATACTACAGCGTTGATAGTTTGACCATCTCTTCCCAAGATTTGGAGTGAAGGTTCGAGGACAGGTTTAAAAAAATTATCTGCCGCTTCGTCTACTGTCAGCGTCGCATAAAAAAATCCATCGTCACTTTTTCTTTCCAAGTTCAAAGAATGGTTGTTTACGGTCAATACTGCAGAAGCAACATCTCCGAGGATATGCACCGTGGCAGACAAAATCGTTTTGTTATTTTCTTCTTTCCAATCCAAAAATGAATCTTCGGCAATAAAATGCGCCTGGCGAACAATTGTTTCAGAACGACCAGGAGCCACATCAATAACAGCCAAAGGTACAGGAACGGGTACAGCAGCAAGTGTCGAAGTTACGCTAGAGCTTACAATCTTGGGTTCTTCCTTGAGAACAGCAGCTGTCGGAGCTCGCGTCGCAATCGTTGCAACTTTTGTTTCTGTCTTAACTTCGTTTTTTACTTCCGTCTTTGCTTTCAGCTCAGTTTTTGCAAGTGGAGCAGATTCTTTTACTCGGAGTGCGGCAGTCCCTGCAGCAACTTTTTCCAAACTTTCTGGAAATGCTTTTTCGGGAACAACTTTGGGACTTCCAAAATGCTGTGCAACATACACCGTAGAAAGATCATTATAAGTACCACTTTCCATACTCACCCCAAATTCTTTGAAATCTGGATCAATCAAATTGGCATAATGCGTCGGACTCTTCACCCAACCCGAGAAAATTTCTTCGGCACTACTAAATCCCATAGCAAGATTTTCTCCTGCTGTTTCGTAGCGATAACCCGCAGTAGAAAGATAATGCGCCAAACCATAGCCCTTTGGACTAGTGTGACTAAAATAATGCAAATCCGCCATGTCTGTTGCCTTGAGATCACTCGATACATGCAGCGGAACCATGGCTGTGAGAGGCGCAATCCCTTTCTGGGCACGAAGATTATTGGTCAATGTCAAAAGTTTACTTTCTTCACCCTGCAAAACATCTGGCATCACAAACACCACACTCGGGATAAGCATAGCAAAAAGAAAAACCATTGCTTTGAGAGACAAAAAAAATGCCGTATAAAAAACAGCACGCTTGGTATGCAAAATATGAGGGTGATAATTGTTTCCCTCATGTGGTATAAAAAAATGTTTCAGATGCTGACTCATAATACCCCCATATTTTAACACAAAAGAGAAAAGTCTCCAAATAAAAATCCCCTGAAGATTCAGGGGATTTTTTGTCTCCAAAGATTTTAATTTTTATCTACTTGCGAGGTATTTTTCTACCGCTGCGCGAGTGATTGGCCCAAAGTATCCTGTTGAAGGAACTCCTGCTGGGAAAAATCCAAGTTTTTTGAGAGTATTTTGAAGTGCTACTACTTTTGGTCCGCGCATTCCAAAGTGCAAAGCTCCAACGATATCATCGGTACTTGGAGTTTCTGGAGCTGGAGTAGGAGCTGGTGTTGCAGGAGTATTCACACTTGCAAGGTATTTTTTTACAGCAGCTTCTGTCACAGGTCCCCAAAATCCAGTTGAAGGAAATCCTGCTGGAAAAAATCCAGCCTTTTTGAGAGCGTCTTGAAGCATTTTTACTTTTTCACTACGCTCACCACGGCGAGTTTCAGCGAGCAATCCATCAATATCAGTGATTTTTTCACCCAAAACTTCTTGTGGAGCAGCATTCAAATTGATTGAATCTGCCAAAACTGGTGAGTTATTATTACTATTTGGGCGGAAAAATTTTACATACACTGTTTTCACCCCAGCACCTTCAGATAAAGTCCAAGGGAGAGAAGATTGATATGGAATTACTGTTGTATCAGCAAAATCTGGAGTATTTGAGATTGCCATTCCACTTGCATCTTTTCCACCTTCGAGATGAAGCATAACATTTGTAGATGCAGTACTCTCGGCATCGTTATTGATAATCACATGAAGTGAAAGGTCAGGACGAGGAGCTCCACCACCTCCACCACCACGATGTCCACCACCTTCACCTCCACCACCATAACCAAAAGCATGGCCAAATCCGACCAAAGAGAGTGCAACTGCCGCAGTTGCTACCAAACCAGTTTTGAGAAACTTGTTCATAAATAAAGATAAAACTATAATAAATAACTTAAGAATCTAGAGGATAGTACTATAGGAGGGCCTATGCTGTCAAGAAAGTATTTTTGCCAGGCAATAGCTTTTGTGATAGTCTAGAATAAAAGAAAAATTTTTATGCTCAAAAAACAAAAAAATAAACTTTATTTAGTGACTTTTGTCTTTGTTTTGGCAGGAATATTTTTTCGACTTTCCAATCTGAGTACTGCCCCCTATTGGATGGACGAAGGCTATACCGTCAATGCCATAGATTCACAGATTCGCAATGGAACAGAAAATTTTGCCGCCAAGCTTGACTCTGGCGAAACATATTTTTGCCCACTTTACTGCAGCCCTACAGCCAAAATTGTACAGTGGTCAAATCAAGACCCCGCAGCCTACCGAATTCTTTCGGTTTTCTTTGGACTTCTTTTTATTCCACTCGTATATTTTTTCACCCAAAAATTTTTCAAAAACACCTCTCTCTCCGTCCTTTCTACATTTTTTACAACTTTTTCTTACTGGCAAATCGCCTGGTCACGCCAAGCACGTTGGTATACCGAGCTTGAATTTTTCTTTTGGGCTGCGCTTTTTCTTTTTTATCTTTTTCTCCAAGCAACCAAAAACAAAGAAAAATATATCTATTTGGGCAGTAGTATTGTCGTGACACTGCTCGCTATTGTCACGCATAGACTCGCATACATGCTCCCTATCGTAATGTTGATTTGGTACGCCATTGAAAAAAAGCCCAGCAAAAAACAAATTGTCATTGGAAGCGCAATAAGCGTCGCAGTTCTGCTCATTGCCGAGTTTGGCCTAGGGCTTCACTTTGTGTCTCATGCTCTCAAAAACGTTTCGTTTCACTACATTCTCCCCTACTATCTCAATTTTTATATACGAAATTATTGGATGTTCCTACTCCTTGGACTCTACGGATATTTCAATGTACAAAAAGAAATACAAAAAAAGATTTGGATGCTGGCCACACCATTTATCGTCTATCTTTTTTTCTTATCATTTTTCACAGAGATCGTACACTATAGATACCTTTTTCATACAACAGTCGCCATGTATATCATTGGCAGTATTGGAATAATTGACACTCTTGCAAAAATCGCAAACAAACAAAAACGTTTTTGGATCGTATTTGCAATATTTGGAATATTTTTTGCGACAGGTCATGGAGTAGCCACACAGCGAAATTTTTATCTTCTTGAAGCAGACGATCCGAGTGTCATGAACCGCCCCTACTATGCCTATACACCACAACCAAATTTCAACACTGCCTACGCAGCGATAAGAGCCGAAAAAAAGCCCGAGGATATTGTAATTTCGAGCCACCCACATTTTAACAAAATATTTTTGAATACAGCGGGATACTGGCTCAAATACAATTACCTCGGAATGGAAGATACAAATAAAACAATCACAAACAACAAAGAATATTATGTCGGCGCAAACGTGGTGAACAATCTGAATGAACTCAAAACTTTGATCGAGACAAATCACGGATATATCATCTACGACTACATGGCCCGAGATGGCAAAATTTCACCAGAAATAACAAGCTATATTCAAAATAATCTCCAGCAATTTTACTTCGACGAAACAAATAGCTATTCCAAAATTTGGGTGTATCGATTTTAGAGAAATCTTTCCAGCGAAAACAAAAGGAATATGCATTTTTTGCACATTCCTTTTTTAATGAAATAGACTAAACAATCTTCACACCTTCTTTTTTTATTTCTTCAGCAAGAATTGAAGCACTATTTTTTTTGAAATCATCTTTGGAAAGAAGAATTGGTTCGAGACGGCTATCCACTTCAACCGCCATTTCCCACAGCTGCATTTTTTGTTTCAAATATTTTTTGTCTCTTTTCCCTTTTGTCACTACAGCTACATCAATATCACTATTTTTTGTTGCTTTGCCTGTAGCATAAGAGCCAAACATATATATTTCAGCAAACACAAAATCACTCTTTTTCAAGAGACTTGCATATCTTTTTACAATTAATTTTGCTTCAGATTTTGACATAACTTTTTATAAATAGCTTTTATACCTTTGTAATATGCATCCGTAAATTTTTTATTACACATTTTGTAAAAAGCAAACTTGACGTCAGGGTACCTTGCTTCCATATTGAACTCATTTACTTTTGCCAAAAATTTTATTTCTTCAGTAGACAATTCCAGATCGGTCAATTCAACCAGACGTGAAAGATTATGTATTTTCGGAGCATTGTCCTTTGTATTCTCCACAACAAAAGACTTCAAAATACATTCCAAGGCTAAATGACCAAAGAAAAGACAGTCCGAATACTTTTTGCTTTTATAAAGAGTCTCCATTACTTCTACCTTTTGTTTCGAATTTTCTTGCCAGTATGATATAAACTGTTTCCTTTGAAGAGTGGAAAGCATAGTATATATTAGCTTAAATATAACAATTTATTCGCAAAAAATCAAATTTTGAACTATCCGATTTTTCCACTCATCCGTCAACTCCTCACGAATTTCAATCCCTCGCATTCTTTTTTCAATCCAAGCCTCTGAGTATCCTTTTTGCTTGTACAGTTCCCGTGTGCGCTTTGTAGCGAGCTCTGGATCCTCAATTTCCTGGATGCGTTCATACCCGACCTTGGCAAGCCAGAGTTTGAATGGCTCGGCTTTGGGTGAAGGGATAGACTGAATAATACGAAATATACCTTCTGTGTTAGCACAATTCATTTTTTGTTTACCGCCTTTTGTGATAACTTCAAGGGTGTGGACAAATTGTCCATACCCTTTTGATAACTCCGGATCTCGAAGGCGCATTTTATTTATATAGTCTTTTACGTTTGCGCTATCAATAAGCGCCAAAACTACATCCTCCACTACAAACCACCACTCCCCACCATGAAACACCTTGCGAATCTCGGCGCCACTAAACACCGAAATACGACCACCCCCATTTTCAATATTATCCATATAAATAAAAATAAGAATAAACATACTCTTATTATAACAGAACAATCATTCTCCTCCAAATATTCCACAGACCCGCAAACAACTTGACTTTTGCCCCTATTTAGGGTATAAATCCAAACTCATTAGCTCACAAAAAATATGCAAAAATTCTTCAAAAACCCAATCTTTTGGGCCAAATTCCTTGGCTACGCCATCCCTCTCGCTTTCCTCGGCTATGTGCTGTACCAGAACTATCTCCCTTTTGGATATGACAAAACATTTGTCATAAACGTCGGCAGCGCCACAGACACGACCCCCGGCGAATTTTACCTCGAACCATCTACCACACTGTCAGATCGCCAAGTCGACGAGAGTGGCAACCCCTACCGCACACTCAGTGGCCTTGCCACCGCCGTCTTCAAACCAAATGCCATCCTCAAAAACGCCACGATCAGCGTAGAAACCAGCGACCCAGGCGTCTACCTGATCCCCCCAACCATTGATTTCAACCCAGCATCCACAAGCTGGGACTATTCCTTGGATTTTACCAAGGCGCTGCCAAAAGAAATGAAAAATACCAAAGCATTTCTCTTTGATGGCGCAACGTATTTTGACGGCACAGCACGGGTAGAACTGCCAAAAAGCAACAACATGTTTGAGACCAGTACCATGAGTATCTACGCCGAATGGACGCCCACAGATGCAGAACATGACAGCCAACAAATCGTGGGCCACTACAACTGGGAACTCTGGCAAAACAAAAACAGCGTGAGTTTTCAAGTTGGACGTATGAACGATGCCAAGGGTCCTACTTATAAAATACATTCAATGATAGACCAAGAATTTTGGGGCAAAAAGCATTCGGCCCTCGCAATATATAACCCAGGAGAGAACGGGTATATTGAACTCTATGTCGACGGAAAATTTGCTGACCGAACGTATTTTGGTACGAGTACGATATATGCGAACTATAACGGAAATAAAAATTTGAGTTTTGGAAAAAGTAGTCATGGAAACGCGCCTTTTTTTAAAGGAAATTTATACTCTATCCAAATAATACAAAAAAGCATACTCGAACAAAAAACAAAAATTAAATTTATTTCATCAACAGAAAATGAAATTAAGATACCTCTCACACCAGAAACATCCTCAACATTTTTTCGAACAATCATTTTACATGCAACTCAAAGATAATATAAACATATTTCAAAAACTTGGCAGTATTTTTATACTCCCTTTTTTGTTTTCTGTACTTATTTGCACCGTTTTATTTTTAAGTTTTTCTCTTCAAATTAAAATATATAATAATCTAATTTTTTATATTGGAATAACATCTGCATTATGGATGTTATTTTTAAAAATAAAAACAATACAAAAAGAATCTATCAGACAAGCCATTTTCATGTTTTTTAGAAGTTTATTTTTTTCAACAATATCCTTTTTAATTTTATTCAATTTTATTCCATCAATTAAAAATAACCTTTCGGAAAATACTCCAATCATCATATTTGCTACATTAATTTTTTGTGGATTTATTACATATTCAAAACAAATTAACCAAATAAAACAAAAACTGGATACTCATAACGCAATAGAAAGACAAATACAAGAAAATAATTTTCGACAAAAATTTCCGAAAATTCAAAAAATTCCTATTCTTTCTGCTATATTTCGATCAATGAATAAAGAAGGATGGTTTTACTCAATTTCTCTTATTATTATCACTTTATCCTTTTTATTTTTTGGGTTGATGCACATCGGAAAATTTATGAGCGTGGATGAACCAAAATGGGTTGATACACGAGTACCACAATTATTTGAAGCTATAAAAAACCAGACTTGGGCAGATACATATATTAACGATAAACCGGGGGTACTTCCCGCTTTTCTATCAGGTACTGTAAATATATTTCTTCCGCATAATACTTACAAAAATAACCCTATTGAGTATAGTCACTACTTATTTTGGTGGAGAACCCCAATAGTTTTTTTTAATTTTTTCATGTTATTTTTAATATATCACTTTGGTAAAAAGTTAATAACAAAGGACAAATCAGTCCTCATGACAGGGTTTATTGCACTGAACCCAATTCTTATCGGGATAAGTCAAATAGTAAATCCAGATTCAACATTATGGAGCACCGCATTTATTAGTTTTCTCACATTTTTTCTTTTTTTGAAAACAAATGAAAATAAATATATTTGGTACAGTGGTATATTTTTAGGACTGGCTCTTATATCAAAATATTCAGCTTCGATATTATATATATTCTTTTTTGGAGTTATTTATTTAGAATACTTATTAAAAATTACGGATAGACAACAATTACAAAATAGGTTTTTCAACTTCATAAAAATAATTCTTTTATCTGTCGGAGTCTACACACTTTTATTTCCAATTACATGGGTTGATACACTTCAAATACTACGAGGTACTATCGCTGCAAAAATTTTAAGTCCAGGTAAATCAATAATCCTCATTGCGGTTACATTGTTACTCGTAGAATTTCACTTACTCAAAGGAAAAATTATAGAAAAAATAAAAATAAAAAATTATTTGACGATTCTTTTAGGTGGAATATTTTATTTTTCGCTCTTATTTCTCTTTATAAATGTACTTATAAAATACCAAATATTTGACCCCGGAGATTATGTTCTCAAATCATTCCAACGAGGAAATATACAAATACTCAAAAATCTCATGACATCTGGTTATACGATCCTTTTTACTCTCACTCCACCAGTATTTTTAGGAATATTCGCATTGCCTTTTGTATTTTTCAAACAAAAACATAAAGATACTTTTGAAACATTGATGATAAGCTCCATATTCTTTCTTATACTTTTATATATAGGAGGCACGACTCTTGGAGGATTTATTGCCACAGCACGATATCAAATATTACTCTATCCATTGTATGCATTCTTAGCCACATTTGGTTTTTCCATCTTCAAATCACAAAGAGAAAAAATCATATATTTTTCACTTTTATTTTCAATCATCTTACTTTTTCAAATATCTCCATTTTTCTTTACCTACAATAACATTTTTAATAAGGAAAAAACTCCTATTACTGATATTTGGGGATTTGGAGGATATGAAGTCGCACAAATATTCAATAAGGAAATTTTTGAGAAAAAAAATCCAATCATATGGTCAGATCGGGAGGGCGTCAATGAATTTTTTATTGGTGAAAAGTATTGGAGAGGAAGAGATAATCCATTTACTATTTCTGATATTAATTTTCTTATTTTAACTCGAGGAGGCGAAAAAATATTTCGAGATTCGTTGAGAACACAACAAGGAAAATATTACGCTATAGCCCCACAAATATTACCGTATTATGAAAAAACTCCAGATTTCACATATTGTATTCCAAACAATCCAAATGACTGTTATCGAATAGTAAAATTTACAAACAAATAAAATTTCAAAGCAGGCTCTTAAAACAATCTTCTAAAAAACATTACTTATTTTATGTAATGTTTTTCTTTTATATAGTAAATACCTGATAAAATACTTATAATAATATTTACAAACAACAAAATTATTGAAGCTGTGACACCTACTTCAAAGGAAAATCCCAGAAAACTAAACATGTAAGCAATTGAGGCTTCTCTAATACCAATGCCCTGAAAAGAAATAGGGATAGTATTTATAAATATAACAACCGGTATAACAAAAAAAGCAAGCCACAGTGGCAAATGCGGATCTAAAGAAGTATAAATTAAGAAAAAAGAAAGAATTGTAAATACATAAAAAAGAAAAGAAAAGATCAGTGATACAAAGATGGATATTTTGTCGTGCAATTTAAAGTCAAAGTGATAATTATTCACGTGTTGTATAACTTTAAATCTTTGAAGTAAACTTACGTTTGTAAACCATCTAAAAACTAAAAGCAAAATAAATAAAATTATAATTGATAAAGGATAGGTAAAAATATAATATAAAATGTTAAAGTCGTTGTAGAAATATAAGATAAAAGATATTCCAACAAAAGATACCAAAGTGCTAAATCCTATGATTTTTTCATTTACCAAGGAAAATCCAGTCTTCACTTTTGATTTTATAATATTATTCAATTTTACCCATTTATATGAATCTCCGCCAAGACTACCTAAGCCCAAGTTATTGAAAAAATAACTTAAAAAATAAATTTTAAATAGAGTACCAATCTTTACTTTTTCTCCAACCATACAGATAGAGAAATAAAGCACTGCTGTACTGACGATTATCCCAAATATCTTTAGAAGTAGTGAAGTCGCGATGTATGGATATTTAACCAAAACCAACGTTTGTAATAATTTTTGTGAGTCTACCTTGTAAAATAGCAAAAAAATAAATATTGCTAGAAAAACTAACTTTATATAAAATTTAAAGTTTTTATTCATAACTTACAAAAATTTTTGAAGTGCAGAAATATTCTTTTTATTTAGATCTTTCATTGAATTACATCCATCATGCACTGCTTTTTTCTTCTCAGAATACTCTTTTTCCATTATTTCAATACAGGATATGTCAAAAGTATCAAGCGAAATACACAAATCTTCAATATGCAAATTCTTCATGACTGAATAAATTTTTGGAGTTTTGTATTCAATAGCAATTGCGGGAATATCATACAAAGATGCAATAATTATAGGGTGCATTCTCATAGAAATCAAGTAACAACTATTTTTGATGAGTTCAAGAAAGTCATTTATATCAGATTCAGGAAGCAACGGCTTATACTTGAAAGAAGGATTTATTTTGAAATTCTCTTCTAATTTTTTATTTAAAGTTCGATCTTTTATATAATTAGTTTCAGTCAATACAACATTTTTACCTAAACGTAAAAGATGTTCAATGATATCTCGAAATAAATTATATGATTCACTTTCTTTATCTTCCCATAAGCGTGGAATAACCAAAACGTATTCTTTAACTAACATATCACTTTGTATATTAACAATCGAAGCATCTTCAAAACCAAAAACAATATCCCGAGTCTCTTCAAGAGAAGTCACTCCCAATTTTTTCATAAGTAGATAAGACTCATTATCTCTTACAGAAATATAGTCAAGTTTGTTAACAACAAAAGGAATCAGCTTTTGGGCTAATTTTGTAGTCACGGGACCAACCCCAACTGCTAGCCAAATTACTTGTTTACCTAATAGCTTCGCCAAATACGAAATTATAAGCCAATATAAAATTTGAGATTTTTTTACGATCTGTATAGTGTCAATCAGGCTATAATCAAAGATCAAACCACCACCTCCCAATATCACCAAATCATATTTAAAAATAGAAAAAATAATTTGAAAGGGTGTTATTGCATTTATAAAATACTTATTTCTAAAATAAGCTGGATTTTTGGTTCCAACAGTGAGAGATTGTAACCCTCCATAAAGAGTTTTAATCTCTTTTAGAAAAGTTAAAAAAATTGTTTCATCACCTTTATTATTGCCGTGGTATGAACCAACAAGTAATACTTTTTTTGTATTTGTATTTTTTTTACTTAAAGTATCCATATTTTGTTTTAAAATGGTAGACCAATCATAATTTTTTGAACGGACAAATGCCATTTTTTGATATTCTTCTCGTTTATAAGAATCAGACAGAAGGAATTTGAGCTTTGACTTCAAATCTTCACGATCTTTCATATTTACAAATAAACCACCCCCCTCTGCAACTTCAGCACAACCCGATGTATTCGTAGTGATAATAGCGCATCCAGCACTCATCGCCTCAGCAATAACCATACCAAAACTCTCTGATTCAGATGCCAAAACAAAGATGGCAGATTGTTCAACTAGGTCTTTATACTCTTTTCCATTATTATTCAGCCAGCCATGAAAAACTATCTTTGTTTTTGACTTTTCCGCAAGTTGCTTCAACTCTGACATCATTGGACCATCCCCTGCTATATGCACTTCATAGCCAATATCTTCCTCAGATACAGCTTGAACGAGATATTGAAAACCCTTTCTTGGGAGTAGTCGACCTGATGAAAAAATATACTTTTTCTTTTCTTGGGGAGTAAATTTATTTGTATCAATACCATTTGGTATCACAACAATTTTATCTTCGAGTTCTTTTGAAATATTGGAAAGAATCAAATCTTTGAGATACTTTGAAGGAGAAATTATATGTTTTGATTCACGACAAATCTTGCGAAGAAATGGACCGGTAAATTTATGGAGCAATTGAAATCTGTCTGTATTAAATCCAGGGACATCACTCCCATGACTTGTAATCACATACTCAAGCCCAAACTTCTTTTTGAGCATGAGAGCAATAACGCCCGTAGGGATGATAAAATGTGTGTGACAAATATCGTAAGTATTTTGTTTGAGAAGTTTTTTGCATTTAAACCAAGCCGAAAAAAGATAGCTCAGCTGTTCCCATGGATGACAAATTTCTTTTTTACTTCGAAGACATTTTACACGATGAATACGAAAATGTGGATTTACTTCTTCGTATGCGGCAAGTCCTCGGTACTTCATGGTTACGACATCAATGTCAAAATCCCCTGTTTCAGAGAGGCGTTTGGCAATTTCGTATGAGACTGGTGAAGCCCCACCCCCGAGTGGCGGAAATTCATAATTGAGTACCAAAATTTTTTTCATAATTTTTTTACAGTTCAATCACCTCACGCACATCATAGGAGCGATCTTTGGTAGCACCAAAATATATCTTGGAGAGCATGTCAGAAATAAGTCCAAAGACAAACAGCACGATGCCGATAAAAAATCCAAACATCGAGAGCATGGTGAGTGCGCTGTTCGAGAGGTCCTGTGCCAAAAATATTTTTTTGTACACTGCCAAAATTCCTGCGAGGCCCGAGAGCAAAACCAGCCCAAGCCCCATACTGCCAAACAGATGTAGTGGTCTTAGTGCCCACTTGTGCCAAAACCACACGGCAAACATGTCGAGGCCGCCTTTGATACCACGCTTCCAATTGTATTTGGTACTGCCGCTCGTACGCGCGCGATGATCTACGACTTCTTCACCAATACGAAATCCCTTGATCTTGAGAATTGCGGGGATAAAACGATGCATTTCGCCGTAGAGGTCCACATGGTCAAAACGTTCTCGTTTGTAGACTTTGAGAGAGCATCCACTGTCGTGAATCCCGTCGTTGATAAGAAACTTGCGCAGCAATGCAGCTGCTCGAGAGGCATAGCGTTTACTTTTTTTGTCCTGGCGGTTTTTTCTCCAACCAGACACCACGTCAAGGTCTTCACTTTCGAGTTTTCGAATCAAATCTGGAATACTCGCTGGGTTGTTTTGCCCATCGCCGTCGAGCGTCGCAATATATTTTCCATTGGCGGCCTTGATACCAGCGTCCATGGCAGCGGTTTGGCCAAAGTTGCGGCGCAGTGAAATAATCTTTAGTTTTTTGAGGCTCTTCAATACTTCAAGAGTACGGTCACTTGAACCGTCGTTTACAAAAATAATTTCATAGTCTTGGCCGAGAGTTTCGCACATAGCCAAAATCTCGCGGTGAAGATTTTCAATAGCACCTTCTTCGTTGAAAACTGGGACAATAACGGATAAATACATAGTGAGGATAAATGTTCAAGAATGTGGCTAGAATAACAAAAAAAATCAGATTTGTCAATTGTCTTGGCCGAGGGCTATACCCTTTACAAAATAAAAAAACTATGCTAGATTGAGCATAAACCTAATTCGGAGGACCCCCATGAGCATCGTGGACCGGAATACGATCAATTTTACCCCCACGGTAGAGGAAATGGACAACTTCCTCAGGCGACAAAAGCAAATGAGGCAGCTCCAGGAGATCTACTGGAAAATTGACCAAATCCACAGAGCCTTCTTCACCGAGGGACAGCCCCTCCCGAAGAAGTGGCGTCGAATTTACGGCTTCCGCTGGAAGCTGCCAAAGTTTTTCATCGCCCTCTGCGATGATCCAGACTTTGACGATGACATGTACGAAGTGGCGTTCTACAAAATGGAACAACTCTTCTTCTACCTCCCCGAGGCCCCCTCACTGCCAGAGGAACGACCGTGAAGCAGGTCTCGACTGACCGGCGCCAGTCTCCACCCACCGCGCCGGAGACACAATTATTCAAAAAAGTTTGCAAAATATGCAAACTTTTTTCGTATATATCCCTTTACAAAGCAAAATATTTGTGCTAGGTTGAAAATATTCTTTGTCGCCCAATTCCTGGGAGGCGAAGTCATTCAGCTCACAGGCTCGGAGACAGAAATGGACCACGACTTTGGCATCTTTTTGATCGGAATTTCGATTCTGATGCTCTGGCTCAACGTCGGATCCACGTTTTTTACCGACAAAAAGGTCGAGCACATCTGCACC
>JBPOIO010000047.1:0-3773 GCA_052034405.1 Candidatus Magasanikiibacteriota bacterium
CGTTTTCAAAGCTGCAGCCGTCGTCGACAAGTTAAACAAGATCTGACTCACATTGATCCAACTCGTCATCGAACTCACCGCGTAAGTATCGTAGGGCACAACAACCGTGTCCCCAGGGCGTACGCCAGCATCCGAACCGAACAGAATTTTCTTCTTGACCGGTTTGACCTCACCATTTGCAGCGATCACATAGATAAATTCTTCGTTGGCTTTCGGCGATAGTCCGCCCGAAATATCGATGTAATCAAACACTCCGAACTTGTCTCGATATAAATGCGAGGTCGGAAACTGTACTTCACCGACAACGGTGACTTCCTGGGATCTTCTTGGTATCACCAGTTTGTCGCCTTTTACCAGTTCGATGTCGGTGATACTCTCACCTGACAAAATATGAGGAAGATCTATTACCAGTCGACCTGTAGCTTGCGCAGATGAGATTTCATTGAGCAGTCCAGATCCCAGCTTCTCGGTTTCTGAGTTAAGCACCTTGCTCTGTAAAGCCTCGATCTTCATTCGCGCCAGATCTGTTTCCAGCTGCTTTTTGAATTTGGTTATTTGCTCCGCTTCACGGGCTCTTAAAGATTCACGCAAGAAAATAGCGGCATTGGGATCAGCTCTTTCATTGATACCGCCTGCCCGTTCAACCATTGATCGTACGGTTTCGCCTGGAAAGATCGGGTAGACACCCGGAAAATTCACTTCCCCGAGAATCTCGACAAATTCTTTTTCATTCCAGTTAGGCGTTTTCTTTACATAGAGCTGGTCTCTAGGCTCAAGCGACATTTTTGCACTGCCGCCACCTTCGGTGGGCATACCAGTGAGAGAAAGCCTTATCCGACTGAATATTTGACGCTTGGCGTCATCGAGTGCAGCCCGCGTAATTTCTGCTTCCACTCTATAGGCAGATTCTGTCAAGCCGCCAGCTGCATCGATTAACGACTGCGCTGACATTCCTTTGGAAATCGGGTATTCGCCAGGAAATTTAACATTTCCAGAGACTGATGCCACCAATGCTGCCTTGTCTGCGCTAGCTTGCTTCTCGAGCAGCTCAGTGATCTTTTTGAGTAAATCCTCTCTGTCTTTTTTTACGACGCTAAACACGAACAACTCATCTCTAGGCATGAGCTCAACATCATCAATGGCGCTTCTTTCCTTTATTGCTCTACCGAGATTGATGGTCACGACTTCTGTTGATTTGTTTGTGTCGTTTTCGCGCTTGACGACAGCGTAATTCAAATCCGGGTTTGGCAGCAGGTAGTTGACTGAAGGCAACAAATCGCTGACCGTCATGCCGCTGCGCCATGCAACCCCGCCGGGACGCTGAACATGTCCGGTCAAGAGCACAACGCCTTCTACCTTGTCGAGTACAGGCATTATCTGAATGACATCACCATCCCGTGCGGCGATTTGTTTTCCACGCGAACTTGAGAGATCCACGTCTACCAGCGTTCTGTCACCCCGGTCGTTGATGCGATCCACTCGTGTTGCCTTGGTATAGGCGGTGGGGAGCAGGCCACCCGACAAACTAACGATTTCGCCGAATGTTTTTTCATTCTTGATTTCATAGATGGCCGGGCGACGCACCTCGCCAGCAACACCAACCGTTTTGCCTATCGGCGGTATGAAAATCACGTCGCCGGGCATCAGGCGGGCGTCATCAGAGGTATCACCACGCAACAACAGATCATAGAGATCCAGTTCGCTGATGGTTTTGCCCTTGCGCTTGAGTTGTACCTTTCGTAGTGAACCAATTTTTGTAACGCCGCCACTCACAAACAGAGCGTTGGTCATCGTCGACAGTGAGCTAACGGTATAATTGCCGGGGCGAAAGGCTTCGCCAAGTACGAATACCTGGATTGATCGCAACGTTCCCATGGTGATACTGGCATTCACACCAATCATTTTTTGGGAGATGTTGTCTGTGATCAGTTTCTTGAGGTCATCAAAGGATAGCCCGGCAACCGATAGCGGCCCGACTTCAGGGAATTGCAGCTCGCCATCACGACTGACCTGCAGCTCATGCACGACGTTCTCTTTGCCGTACAACTGCACAATGACGGTATCTCCTGGCCCGACGATATATTCGGTAGGCACGGGGATATTGGTTGCTGGAGCGAATGTTGACGGGGTTCCTGCGAATAGCTCATAACCGAATTGTTCCAGCTTTTGCTCGGTTGTTTTCTTCTTGTTTTCTTGCTCAAGCGTAATGGGCTTTCGGGTGTCTGAAATCGACTGCTCGAGAACCGTATCGTTAGGCTTTGCTGAGCGGGGGGTTATTGTTGGCGCCTCCACCACCGGCGGAGGTATCTGCGAATTGCCACTAACGCCCACCGCATCCAGATCTACCCCATACTGCTTCGCCAGCGCTTTCTGCTGATCAACAGGCAGTTGCTTGAATTGCTCAATTTGCTGGGGCGTCGGCGTCACCGCAGCGGCCGCTGCAGCGAAAAACAACGTGAAATACAGTAATGCGGATACAATCTTGCTGGCCATCGCGTCTGTTCTGCTACTTGTAATAGTTCTTATAGTTGCCGGACGGGCTAACTGATTTCGTCCGAGTATTGTCTACAAAACTTAACAATTCAAATTTATTCCTGAAATTTTTTAATGGGTTAGCTACACATAAACAAGACATCGCGTATATCTACAATCGGACATTAGTTCAATTTTTAAGCAGGTCATTCAACATGATTGCAGCGCCCGCGCAAAAACCCGTTTCAGCTTCCAGTGTGGATAATCACGTATATAAGGTATTTCCCAACGACCTTAACGCCCACCGTTCGGTATTCGGCGGCCTTGTCATGTCGATCTGCGATCGAATCGCGTTGGTGGTGGCAGAGAGGCATAGCGGGCAGGTGTGTGTAACGGCGTCTGTCGACTCCCTGCATTTCATCGCACCCGCCAAGGATGGCGATACGCTGGTAGTGAAGGCGGCCGTTAATCGTGCCTGGAGCAGTTCCATGGAAATTGGCGTGAAGGTCGATGCCGAAAACAGTTACACGGGTGAGCAAAGGCACATTGTGTCGGCCTATCTCACGTTTGTGGCGTTGGACCCAGAAGGAAAACCGGCGGTGGTGCCCACGCTACTGGCAGAAACACCCGAGCAAAAGCGTCGGTTTTATGAGGCGCAGTTTCGTCGGGATGAGCGATCGAAAACACGGGAGGCGTTGAAGCGGTTAAGGGAGGAACAGGGGCATTGAGTCACAGGGCGGACGACCGGGCTCGGGCATCCGCCTTTAGTGGCGCTAGTTATTGAAGCAGTGCTCGATACCGTGGCCGGTGATGACCTTTTCGCCAATGAGTTCGAGTTGCTCGAGCGAGGCAGATTCAAGTGCTTCCTGAGCCCACGAAGGCAGGGTGCCGAAACGTTGGGTCAAGAGTGTCTTGGTGACGCTGAGAATGGCCGCACGAGCCTTCTCAAGGCGCTGGCTGGCGACGTGGTGCGTTTCTGCTGCACGAGCTTCTGCAGCTTGGCGTTGCTCGTCTGCAGCTTGGCGTTGCTTCTCCGCAGCTTGGCGTTGCTCCTCTATTGCGAGACGCTCGGCTTCGATTGACCTGCACTGCTGTTCGATCTCATTGCAATGTTCTTTGCTTTCCTTGATGCGTTGCTCTGCTTCCCTGAGTTCTTTCTCTGCTGCCTCCAGCCGAGCCTGCGCCTCTTTGGCATCTCGCTCCAGCGCTTTTTGATCCATCAGGGCAATCTTGCGGCGCACATGCCGCATGCGTTCCTCTGAATCCTGGCTGATATAACTGAGCATGGTATAAGCCTCCCC
>JBPOIO010000029.1:0-19993 GCA_052034405.1 Candidatus Magasanikiibacteriota bacterium
GAACACCAGGATACGTCTTGCCGGAGACGAGCATCTTCCCCGTGTAGAACGGGTTGTGAAGGATCTCGCAGAGCTTGTTGGCGCCGAGTACTTTCCCGTGACGGCTGACGAGGCCTGCTTGATGAAGCTCGGTAGCCAGGGCAGGGGTGCCGACCTGGCCAGTTGCCCAGCGCTCGAATGCCAGTCGGATGAACTGGCTCCGAGCTGGGTCTACCAGGACTTCGCCGTTCTTCTTGATGTAGCCGAGCGGAGGGAGTCCGCACCACTTGCCGCGACGAAGTCGCTCTTCAATTCCTCCCTTGATTTGCTGCGCCAGACTGGCGCTGTAGAATTCTGCTTGTGCTGCCATAATACGTTCGATGAATTGACCAACCGGAGTCGGCTCGCAGTTCTCCACGGCCGAGATGACTCGGACACCGTGTCGAAGCAAACGCTCCTTGATGGTCAAGTAAGTAAACATGTCGCGGGCAAGTCGGTCGATTCGGTGGACGAAAAGCGTGTCCACGTCACGGTCACGACAGGCCCGCTCGATTCCGGAGAGCAGACCAGACCGGCCACGGAATGAAGTCCCACTCGCAACATCCGTGAACGTTCCTGCCACTATCCAACCGCGCTCAGAGCACAGTCGACGAAGGGTGCGGAGCTGGGTAGGAATGGAGAGGTCTTTCTCTCCTTGTTTGCTCGTTGAGACACGAGCATAGAGGATGACTGACATATGCGTGAAGAGTTAAGCATTACACTCTTCATCATACATCTTCCACGATACATCTGGATGGACATCCTGTCCCGTCGCACCATGTTCAGTTCTTGAACATTGATTCAACATGTTCTCGACCAGGGTTCTGACTTCTGTTCTCGCGGTGCACAAAAAAATACTCCATGACGGAGTATTTTTTATTTTTTTTCTTTAGTTGTTTTGTAATTCTCTTTTGTAGTAGTGTTCGTAAATAGTTACTACCGCGAGGAAAAGTGCGGTAATAACTGGACCAATCACAAAGCCAGAAATTCCAAATAAGGCAATTCCTCCAAGTGTGGAGAATAAGATGAGTATAGGATGCATTTGTGTATCTTTTCCAACAAGTGGTGGACGAATAACATTATCAATCGTAGAAATAAGAAACATTCCGACTCCGAGTATTGTAACACCTTGACTAATATTTCCAAGGGCTAACAGAATAAGCCCAGCAGGGAGCCAAATTATGGCTGCTCCAATACCAGGAATAAGAGAAAATAATGCCATGAGAACTCCCCACACAAGAGCTCCATCTATTCCTACGAACCAGAAGAGAAGACCTCCAAGAAGTCCTTGGACTGCACCAACTACGAGTGTTCCTTTGAGAGTTGCCCGAGCTGTAGAGGTAAATCTTTGGTAGAGCATTTCTTCGTATTCGTCTCCAAGTGGACAGAGGTGCATAAGACGGGTCAACATGCGTTTTCCATCTTTGAGGAAGAAAAATAGCGTGTAAAGTGTTATCATGAACATGAGCAAAAATTGAATTGAATTTTGGGCAATACTCGTGATGTTATTGAGGAGAAATAAGCTAATGCTTTTGGCTGCATTGGTAGCATATGCTGATCCTTGGATTCCTGCTTGATCAAGATATGGCCCAATAAGAGGGATTTGGTCAAGGTGTGTGCTCATGTCTTGGACACTTCCAAAGAGGTTGGTTTCTGTAAGATTTTGGTAGAGTGTTGCAGATTCTTGGATGAGGAGCATTGCAATAGTGAGAAGTGGCAGTACGACAAGTGCTATTACAAGAATAAGTATAATAACAGAACTAAGACTTGGAATTTTTATAAATTTTTCAAGACGTATGTATAAGGGATAGAACATCACAGCAAGAACGGCTGCCCAAAACATGGGGTAGAAGAAAGGTTGAAAAATATAAAGAACAGCAATTGAGAAGACTGCTATCATTATAAAAAAGAAGATACTTTGGACTTTTTTAAAATCCATTTTGTTTTTTACAGGCATAAAAGAATGTTTAGTATCTCTAGTATACATGTTTTTTTACTATTTGTGAATAAAATTTTGTAGAACTCTCAAGAAAGACTTGTACAAACTTTTTCAATCATACAAAAATATGCTATACTTGAACTTAGGAGTTTTCGAACAATTTTTTTTGTATTTTTTATGCTTGCCCACAAAGAACCAACCTACAAAGAAGCCTGGCATCATGCTTGGAGAATTTTGCTGGAACACAAAGTCCTTTGGCCACTTGGACTTTTTGCTACATTTCTTGGACAAATGGGCCTGGTAGAAATTCTTGGTAAATTTTTTGCTGCGTTGCGGCAGGGGAATGCACATGAATCTTGGGGCAATCTTCCATCTATTGCAGCTTCGTCCTTTGCTTTTCTTACCTCTATTCATCTTCCCTTTGATCAAATTATCTGGTCTGTGTGGCTTTGGGTGATTATATTCGGAATTGCTTTTGTATTTTTGTTTGTAGGGGTGGTTTCACAGGGGGCATTGGTCTATGTTACAGGACAAAAACTTAAGGCAAAAACACGTGTTAATATCGCTCGTGCTTGGCATGTCGGTGTAGGGCATTTTTGGAAAATTTTTTCTGTTCATATTGTAAGAAAATTTGTTATTATAGCTCTCACCATTGCTATTAGTCGTGCGACGATGGCAGCTTTGGAACATAGTTCGGCTATTAGTAGTTTGGCACTTGTTGTGATCCTGTGTATTTCTCTTGTTCTTGGTTTTATTATTTCTTGTCTTTCAATTTATACTGTGGGTTATATTGTTATTGAAGAATATGGATTTTGGGATGCAATCAAAGCAGCTTGGATTCTTTTCAAAGAACATATTTTGGTGTCTTTTGAAGTTGGATTTGTAGTGCTTGTTGCAAACCTCGCGCTTGCTATTGTCGCTTGTATCGGGGCGGCCATATTTCTCTCACCGCTCTTGCTCAGCTTTTTATTTTATAACATGATTACCAATCCATATATTTGGTTTGCTGTTGGTGCAAGTGGAATATTTTGCTGTATCGTATATCTTGTGGCTTTGGGATCCTTTTTTACTGTACTTACGACTTCTGTTTGGGCCTATTTGTTTTCTCGAATGCATTCTCATGGAATCGAAAGTCGTTTGGTACATCATATAGCTCGATTTATTCCATTTAAAAAATAGTGTATTGATATTTCTGTATGTCTGATGATTTACAAGTTCCGAAAAAACCACTGTTGAAAATTTCTTCAAGTGAGGTAGAAGAAAAATTTCAAGCAAAAATGGGGCAGGTTGCACATAAGGAAAAAGAAGTAGAAACGCAAAGATTTGCTGGTATGGCAGGTTTTCCTTATATTTCTTTAGAAAAATTTCCAGTGAGTCAGCAGGCTTTGCGTCAGGTGCCACAAGATCAGGCGGAGACACTCGGAGCAGTTTGTTTTTTGGTAGATCACGATGAAGTTCGTATTGGTGCTATAGATCCTTCTCAACCAGAAGTCACTGCTCTTATGGAAGATATTGCGGCAAAAAATAATGCACATGGCGCACTTTATACAATTTCACCTGCAAGTTTTGAACGTGTTATTCAGCTCTATGCGACTTTGCCAACAGTAAAAGCAATTACCAAAGATGTTGAAATTCGTGAAGAAGATTTGGCGCAGTTTCAATCTACGGTCAATGATTTTGCATCTTTTCAAACACAAGTAGATGGAAAAAATGCAACGACGGTGGTGACTGCGGTGATGGGGGCAGGACTCAAGCTCGGTGCCTCTGATGTGCATATTGAAGCAGAAGAAAAAGGTGTGGTGGTACGTTTTCGTTTGGATGGTATTTTGCACGATGCAGCAACGCTTCCAAAAGATACTTACAAGGGTTTGATTTCTCGTTTGAAACTTATTTCTTCCCTCAAGATTAATATTAGTGACAAACCTCAAGATGGACGTTTTACTTTGAAGCTTTCGACAGGGGATGTGGATGTTCGTGTTTCGACTCTTCCAACTGTGTATGGTGAAAGTGTGGTTATGCGTCTTTTGGTGCAGAATCGCAAGGGACTCAGTCTCGAAGATTTGGGTATTCGTGGTGCTGCATTTGATGAGATTAAGCGTCAGATGGAGCGTCCAAATGGTATGATTATTACAACCGGTCCAACAGGAAGTGGTAAAACAACGAGTTTGTATGCCATGATGACTATTTTGAATGAACCGGGTGTAAAAATTTTGACTCTTGAAGATCCTGTGGAGTATAAAATGGCTGGAATTAATCAAAGTCAAATTGATCTGAGTAGTGGTTATACATTTGCCAAGGGTTTGCGCTCAATGCTTCGTCAGGATCCAGATATTGCCATGGTCGGAGAAATCCGCGATCTTGAAACTGCAGATATTGCGGTTCAGGCAGCTTTGACGGGGCATTTGATTTTGTCTACGATTCATACCAACAGTGCATCTGGTGCAATTCCACGTTTCTTGTCTATGGGGGTAAAGCCATTTTTGCTCGCACCAGCACTCAATTGTGTCATTGGTCAGCGTCTGGCTCGTAAGCTTTGTCAAAAATGTAAAAAAGAAGTACAACTTGATCAGGCCACAATAGAACGTATTGCAAAAATTATTACAGAAATGCCAGAAGCAGCCCGAAAAGAGGCTGAAGCAAAAGCAAAAGTATTTTATACAGGAAACGGTTGTGATGCCTGTAACAAAATTGGATATAAAGGACGTGTTGGTTTGTATGAGGTATTTGTGATGAACAAACAAATTGAAGAAATTGTTTTGAGTAGTCAAGTTTCTGAATACGAAATTGAACGCATTGCTGTTGAAAATGGTATGATCAAAATGGTTCAAGATGGTGTCTTGAAAGCACTCGATGGTATTACGAGTATCGATGAAGTATTCCGTGTAATTGAATAAAATTACTCAATACTGCAAAAATGTGATATAATAAATAACACATAACATTTTAGCCTGTCTTTCTATGGTGTCACGTCATCGTCAAACGTCACTTCAAAACGATCCACCAGTGCAATTTTATAAATTTGTTGCACTCTCTTTTCTCATTATTACGCTTGTACTTTTGGGAGTCATTGTATTTATGTCTGCAAAACGTGCAGAGATTACCATTGTTGCAAAAGCAACTCCGGTTGACGTAAATACGGATATAGATATTGGATCTGTGGCAAATGGCGACGATGTTGATGGTGTGGTGACTTCTACTTTTGTAAATTTTTCAAAAACATTTCAGGTAACTGGTAATCACGAAGAACCAGCTCCTTCGACTGGTACAGTAACATTGCACAATGATAGTTCTGCCCCACAAGCTTTGGTTGCTACGACTCGTGTCCTTTCTGAGGCTGGAGTATTATTTCATATCAAAAATGCGGTGACTGTTCCTGCCAATGGAAAAGTGAGTGCCGAGGTATATGCAGATAAGCCAGGAAAAGAAAGTAATATTGGTCCATCAAAATTCACTATTCCAGGACTTAACGAAGCAAAACAAAAAGTAGTCTATGCTACTAGTGAATCTCCTATGGTTGGTGGTGTACGAATAGTTGGATCACTTGGGGCAGATGATTTTGAATCTGCCAAACGTGCTTTTGCAGATGAATTACAAAAACAAGGACAAGAAATTTTATCTACAAAATTTCCAGGTAAAAAAGCAGTCTTTGCATTAGATAATCTCGTTGTAACTTCGAGCGCTGTTGTGGGTTCTGATATTGGCACTTTTGAAGTGAGAGGATCAGGAACAGTGATTGGTATTTTGTATGACAATGCTGAAATAACAAGTCTGGCAAAAACTTTGCTTGTAAAACGCGCCATTGATGATAGTGAAAGTATTGAAACAGGTACAAAAGATCCAACCGTAACATTGGCTGAATATCATAAAGATACACACAGCGCAACAGTTCACCTTTTTTATGATGGAGTTGCAACTCTCAATTCTCAAAGTAAGCAAATTGAACGAAGTGTGTTTTTTGGAAAGAGTAAAGACGAAGTTCGACGTTATTTGTTGACTCTTGATCATGTTCATAGTGTGGATGTACAGTTTCACCCAGCTTGGATGCAATCTGTCCCACATATTTCAGACCATGTTCAGGTTATTGTAAAAGAAGTTGAATAGTATTTGACAGGGAAAATAAAATGGGGTAGTCTGTAGAAAGATACGTTTGAATAGGGGATACTAACCCTATGAGTATCAAGACAATAGAGAAAAAGTGAAATTTCGGGTGGAACCGTCTTGAATGTATATTCTTGACCCCGGTATATATATTTTCGCAAGAATTTGTGAGGGTATATATACTGGGGTTTTTATTTTATTAATTTACATATATGGAAAAAGAACAATTGGAACACCTGCGACATTCCTGTTCTCATTTGCTCGCAGCAGCAATTCAAGAATTGTACCCAGAAGCAAAACGTACGATTGGTCCAGCGATCGACACTGGATTCTATTATGATTTTGATTTTTTGGATATAAAAATTTCGGATACAGATCTTCCAAAAATTGAAGAAAAAATGCATGAAATTTTGAAGTCTTGGAAAAATTTTGAAAAAAAAGAAGTGAGCGCCGAAGAGGCAAAACAATACTTTGCACAGAATGAATATAAATGTGAACTCATCAATGAATTTGCTGGAGAAGGGCAGATGTTGACTTTTTATACTTGTGGAAATTTTACAGATCTTTGCCGCGGAGGACATAGTGAAAATCCTGCTGAAGAATTGAAACATTTCAAATTACTTTCTGTTGCTGGCGCATATTGGAGAGGGGATGAAAAAAACAAAATGTTGACTCGTATTTATGGAACAGCGTTTGAGAGCGCCGAAGCTTTGGCAGCGCATTTGAATATGCTCGAAGAAGCAAAAAAGCGCGATCACAGAAAACTTGGAAAAGAATTGGATTTGTTTACTTTTTCTGAACTTGTAGGAGCAGGACTGCCACTGTGGACTCCAAAAGGAACGGTTCTTCGTAATCTTCTCAACGACTATGTGTGGGAGCTTCGAAAGGCTCGAGGATATGAGCGTGTAGAAATTCCACATATTACCAAAAAAGATTTGTATGAGACTTCTGGTCATTGGGCAAAGTTTTCTGATGAGCTCATGAAAATTCAAACTCGTGAAGGTCATGAATTTGCCATGAAACCAATGAACTGTCCGCACCATACACAAATTTTTGCTCGCAAATCACATAGTTATCGTGAAATGCCACAGCGCTATGCCAATACAACAATGGTATACCGTGATGAACAAACAGGGGAGCTGCATGGACTGTCTCGTGTTCGTGCTATTACACAAGATGACGCGCATGTATTTTGTCGCAAATCTCAGGTTCGAGAAGAATTTTTGAAGGTCTGGGATATTATTGATACTTTTTATCCAGCTTCTGGATTTAAAGAACTGCGTGTACGTTTGTCGCTCCATGATCCTGAGCATTTTGAAAATTATCTCGGAACTCGTGAACTTTGGCAAGAAGCAGAAGATGCACTTCGCAATCTTGCTCGTGAGCGTGGTGTGAATTTTGTCGAAGCTCCTGGCGAAGCAGCATTTTATGGGCCAAAGGCAGATTTTATGGCCAAAGATTCACTGGGTCGTGAATGGCAGGTTGCAACGATTCAGCTGGATATCAATCTCCCAGAGCGATTTGATTTGTCTTGTGTCAACGAAGCTGGAGAAAAAGAGCGCATTGTCATGATTCATGCGGCGATTATGGGATCTATTGAACGATTCCTGACAATTTTCTTGGAGCACCATGGTGGAGCACTTCCAGTATGGGCTTCTCCTGTACAAGTATTGTTACTTCCAGTTTCCAATGAAAAACATCTTGAAGGAGCGCGTGCGATGATGAAGGAACTTGAAGATGCAGGAATTCGCGCCGAGGTAGATAGTGCGGATGAAACAGTTGGCAATAAGATCCGTAAGAGCGCAGGAGCGAAGATTCCATATGTATTGGTAGTAGGAGACAAAGAACTCGGTGGAGAGCCTCTCATGGTCCGTATACGCGGTCAGGAGGCCCAAGAAAAGATGGACAAGTCTGTGTTTATCGAAAGAGTTGTGAGTGAAACAAAGACAAAGAAATAGGGATGAATAAAAAACCGGCTCTTTGAATGAGTCGGTTTTTTTATATCTATAAATTTTATTCGAGTGGAATCTTTTTTGCTTTTCCTCTTGAAAAGTGAGCAGATTCAATGACCCATTGATTATTTTTCCAAGCAACGATGAAGCTATCTGTGGGTACAACAAGATCAGGAATCTCGGCATATTCAAGACTTGGATCATAGGTATCAACAATGTGTCCATCTTTGTCTGCATTTTGCAGGGCAATTCTGGCTTCATTTTTGGCTGCTTCACGATTTTCTTTTGTATTGTTATTCTCGTAATTTATGAAGAGTGAAAGAACTTCAATTGCTGTTTGAACACCTTTTCCTGAAAGAGTTGTATAGTGAATATCGAATGCGCCACCAGGAAGTTTTTCAAAACGAAGACCATCAATACTAAATTTTTCTGTATCTGGAGATAATACTCGACTTTCTGCATTTTTGAGATTCACTGCAAATTGAGGAGCGTTTTCTTTGTCAGCATTTTTCAAAAGTACGGCTTTTCCATCTTCGGAAAGTCCTACGATTTTGTAGTTGCCTGGTTGAGAAGCGAGTGGGATATACTCAATTATTTGACCAATTTGATATGTATGTGCACCAATATGAATGTTTGTTGGAGTAGATTTTTCAACTTTTGTTTCTAATGTTGTTTTTTGTACAGGAGTTTTTGTTTTAGCTTTTGTTACCTCTAGTTTTTCTTGGATTTCTTTTGTCGTTTCGATTTCTTCGATTGAATTGATACGAATCTTTCCCTCAGGACTAATTGAGTAGTCAAATTGAAGGCTGTTTCCTTCTTTTATAGAATTGTATGTGGGGTTTTTAAGAGCAAATTGTGCCACTGCACGGCGTACGTCAATTTTGTTGAGTTGGGGTTCTCTTTCCAAAAGAGCGTTTACAACAAGTCCAATAGTCGTGTCACCTGGTTTAATAAGTACAGATTCAATGGTACTTTGTGGTTTTGTTGTTTCTATCTCGGCAATTGTTGGTTTTGGAGCTTCTGCTTTGTGAGGGTATACGAATGTACGAACAACTCGTGGCATATCTTCTTCTGTACGTGGAGAAGGTGTAGCGACAGGTTCAATTGTGATTTTTGGTTTTGCGCTTTCTACTGCTGGACTTGTAGAAGGAGTAGCTTTTGATTCAAAAGATCGTACGGTAGCTGGTTTATCATCCTTCGAGGCTACGAGTGGTAAATCTGGAACTATTGAAGCAGCATCTGGAATACGAGTGGCATCGCGAATTGGTGATTCTACCTTGATGACGAGAGGCTCTCTGTTTTGTTCATTGTTATTTGCTTCGGGAACGTTTTTGTTATCATTACTAACAGTATTTTCTGGTAAAAATTTACTGGCTACCCAGACAAAGCCGGCGAGAACACTCGCAGCAACATAAGTCCAAGGTTTTTTCCAGAAAGATGGTTTGGGTTTTTTTGTTGGAGCTGTGACTTTTATTATGTTTGTTTTTTCTTTTTCAATAAGACCCTTTATGATAGATATAGCTGTATTTATCAGATTTTGTGCGTTCTTGATGAGTTGTTCTTGCTCAGAATCAGAAAGAGATCCTTTGACTTCTTTATTTTGGTTTACTTGTTCAGTAAGAGCTAAGATCTGGTTAATAGATTCCTTAATTTCTGGAATAATTCCTTGTGTATTACGAAGTGTATTGAGTTGTGTATTGAGTTCACGAAGAGCTTCAAAATCTCTATTAAACTTTCGTATATCTTTTTCACTTTTTTCTTTTGCGAGTCTTTCTGGTTCCGCATTTAAATCAAATTTTGCTCTGTTGCGTGTTTCTTTTGGCGAAGTTTGAACAAGACCATCTCGTGAAGAAATAATAAAATGCTCGATGCTATATTTATTGATGTTGAGCCCTTCAGGAAGTACTGGTGTTATGTGGGTTCTTTCTGTTCGTACGAAAATCCAAGATTCGTTTGGATTTTCTGGGTTTTCCACTGTTATAACAGTGAGAGCTGTGCCATCTGGGAAACAGGAACTAATATTTTCTTTTTTATCTTGGTTTTGCTGCCTCCACCATGTATAAATAGCCTCTGGACATCTACTAAATCCTGTAGGTTCAAGTGATTGATAGACTCCAAGTTCAATAGGCGAATCTTCTGAAACAGTTGAGTAAGATTGACGTTCATCTTGGTATATTTTTTCAAGTGGGTAGTTGTGTATTTCGTGGTTAATACCCAAAGAATTGAGTTTATAATTTGTTTGTTCTGCTTCACTGAGCGTCTTAAAAAAATGTGTATGAAATTTCCTCGTACCATTGTATTCTATTGCGACTACTGTTAAATAAGCAAAGCGATTTTCTTTGCTAAAATAATTTCCAGGATTAAGAAGTGTATTTCTTATCGTTTCAAAAGATGCCTCATTATATCCAAGTCCAAGGAGCGTAAATTCATGATTGGGTGTTGGGTTTTCTCTGTCCTTACTTTGAATTGGATTTGGATCTGTTTCTATTATTTCAATAGGAATAAACGAGCGTTTGGCATCGATGATAACTGGTGTTGTTCCACGTGTAGTAAGTTCTGTGTGAATGAAAAAATGTTCAATTTTTGCTCCAAGAGATTCAATTTGTCTTTCAAATTCTGGAACTTTTTTATAATTGATAGGGTATCGGTGGAAGCGAATAAATTGTTTTGTTGGTCTTTCTTTCCCGGGGATAAGAGGCATGCTTGCAATAGATATACATGCTGGAGTTTCTCCTGTTCGGAAATTTACATTTCTTTCTATCCAAGAATTTTGATCTCCATTATATTCTGCCCAATCATGCTCCAAAAAAAGAAGTGCGTTTTTTCTTTCAATATCATAACTACTCTTTTCCATTACCCAAAAAGGTTTTGCCTCTCTGTGATGTATTTTGTTTTGATCTTCTAATTCAAGAATAAGCCGGTCAAAGTATCGTTTTGTTTTTCCGGTTTTTTGTTCAAAGTGGTTATATTGTATATAGGCACGAAGACTGGCCCGGTAGTCTCCGGGAATTTGTTTGGGGATATCTATAGGTATTTCTGTAGAAGAAGAAATGGAAGATTTACAATAGGTAAGAGTAGCTTTTTCTTTAACAACCTTATAAAAGGGAACTGTTTCTATTGGAAGTCTGGCTATTTCTTCTTCTGTGAGTTTGAGGTTTGCAAGTGGGTTATCTACACGTAAAATGACAAGATAGTGCGCTTCTGCTGGAAAACGTATTTTACTCAGTTCTGATGTAAGTTTGCTTTCATCTTGTTCATTTGCTTCATATGTTTTTGTAATATCTTCGTACTCCTGCCAATGATCTGTTTCTATTGTTTGGTTGATAGATTTGTAGTCTCGAAAAGCTTTATAGATTTCGGCGTTTCTTTTTTCTTCTTCTGTTGCTGGTATATATTCTATAGTACTTAATTTCGCTGTTTTTCCATTATCTATAGGTTCTGTCGTGGCTTGTTCTGTTGTGACGGGAGTATTAGCAAAAGCAATAGCGGAGGATTCTAGTGTATCATGTGGATCTAATTGATTTTGTCTGCGAAATTCATCGATTATTTCTTCGACAGGACGTCCATTTGATGGAAATTGCATTTCTACGGAGTCTGTTTCATCTGGAGACAAGCTTGTTAAAAGCTTATCTAAGCGTAAAAGACCGGAGTCATCGGTGATTCCTTTTGAAAAATTTGTAAGAAGCTCTTGAAGTTGTCTTTCTTGTTCGGGAGATATACGAGCGTAAGAATCGTCCCAGTTTTCTATTTTTCTATCGATCTTTTCTCTTAAATATTTTCGTTGTGCTATTTCGAGAATAAAATCAATTTCTTTTGTAAGTATATCAAAATGGTCGAGCATTCTCGGTGGGTTTTGTAAAAATTGGGTAGAAAGAGTTTCTTTTTGTGAAAAATAGTTATGTTGTTCTTTTATTTGGTATAGATCTGTATCTTCTTCAAGATGATAAAATGTTGGATTTTTTAGAATTTGATTGAGGTATTCTAATGTCCCACTTCTTTGAGCTTTAAAAATTTGAATTTGTTTTATAAAGTTATCAATTTCTTTAATGTTTTTTTCTTGGTAAAGGGATATTAGACCATCTCTTTGGGACGGATTTTCTGTAATTGATTCAAGTTCTGTTTGAAGTTCTTGGAGCTTGTTGGCTTTTTCCGGTGCTTCACGTTCGTCTCGTTCTTCGTTTTGTTCTAATTCTAAAAATTTTTGTAGTTCTGAACTGTTTTTTCCGATAAGTCGTGCCCAAAGATTGGTATTTCTTGGTTCGCTATACTTTCTTTTGAGAAGTTCTTCAATTTGATCTAAAATAATTGCTTTTTTTCGAATTTCTATGAGCTCTGGTGTGAGAGGGATTTCACCAGTAAATTGAGTTCCTCTTGGGGGAGTATTTGCCATATGTGTAGTATTTGTTTGAAGAAAGTTTTTGTTATTATAGCATATTTTGAATTTGTGTACAAAATAAAACACTGTTTTTTTGAAACAGTGTTTTATGAAATATGTTTTTTTATTTTCCTCCAAAAAAAGATTTAATTTTTGAAAAAAATCCTTTTGGTTTTTCTGGTGGAGTGAGGACTGGAGTGGAAAGATTGGGGAGGCTTTCAGTTTGTTGTTTTCGAGCCATTTCTTTTTCTCGATCTTCAATGTATTCGAGAAGGTCTTGGGCATGGTAGAGCTCTTCGTTGTGGCTTTTTCGTACACGTTCTTGTGTGTCAGATTCATCCGAAATTTCAAATGGGTTAGATTCATCTGTTTGTTCCTTTGATTCTGCTGGAATAAGCTTATCTGTGCGTTGTAATTCTGCAAAAGAAGATCGTAACCCTGCCATTTCACTCGGAGAAAGAAATCCAGAAAGGCGGTCGATACGTGATTTTATATTTTCCATGAAATCAGGGACAACAACTTCTTGAGTATTTTTTATGCGTTCATTTGTGGCTTCTCGTACATGTGCAGCTTCAATTTTTTCATTCCATTGGGTATTAGAAAATTTTTCGAGTAAGTTTTCTCGAGCATGAGCAGTTTTGATAGCCTGATTATACTCACGGTTTTCTTTGTTGTTTGCAATTGTTTGGCGTAGTTCTGCTATTTGTTCTTCGGTTGTTTGTGCTGTCGATACCTTTATACGTCCTTCTTTTACATCATTTATTCTATTTTTCCAAACCCAATCATCGAGGTTTGGGTCTCGTGTTTCATCTTGTTGAGGAGGTTTTGCTTCTCCTCCTCCAGAGATAACAGTAAGTTTTGGCTTTTCATGCAGTATGTGGAGGTCTTCGCCACCTCCAGGAAGGACACGGAGATCTGGTTTTGCTGCTTCATTTTCTGGGTTATATCGGAGTGCTTCGCCACCCATAGGATTTTTAAAATAAGAGTAAAGAAATTGATATTTTATTTTACAAAGCCAAAGAATTTTCCAATTTTTGAGAGGACACTTGGTCTTGTAGCTTTTGGATTACTTAGAGTAATACTTTTTTCACGTGCTTGTCTTTCTGCTATTCGTGCAGCCTCTGCACGTTTTTTATTTTCTGCAGCCATTTGTTGGATTTTGAAAATGATTTTTTCTCCAAGTTGGAGAGCGTTTTGCATTTCGCCTTGTGCTTTGAAAGTGTTGAGATTTGTGAGAAGAGCTCGTAATTGGTCGGTAGATTTTTGGTTATTTGGTAAATTGAGATCTGCCTGTAAACGAGAAATTTCACTTTTTATTCGGTCTTCCATTCCTCTCATTGCATTTTCTGCGGATTCTGTTCTTTCTTCATTTCGAGTTTTGAGTGGCATTTCGCGAGAGCGGCCGAGTTCACTTATTGGAGTTCCTCGTAGTTTTGCTTTTGGTTCGTCTTTTTGGGCTTCAATAATTCTTCGTGCTTCTGCAATTTGTGCTTGTTCAAGTTTTGCCTGAGCTTCCATAGCCTTTCTTTTTTGGAGCTCTGTTTTTTTTGCTTCCATTGTTTGAAAAAGTTCTCGTGCTTTTGTGATTTCAGCTTGTTTTTGTATATCGCGTGCTTCGGCTTCGAGAGATGCATCAATAGCAGCTTGGTCAACTATAATAGAATCTTCGTTTCTTCCAATACGTTTGTCATCAAGGGCTTGTGCTTCGGCAATTTGTCTATCAACAAAATTCACCGCCTCTTCGGTCCCTGGAGCGAGTGGTACTATACGTTCTCGATTAGCTTTTACTTGTGCCAAAAGTTCTGCAGTTGCTTCTGCACTTTGTGCTGCCTTTTCTGTGTTTTTTGTTTTTTGACGGGCTGCCTCGATTTGTGCTCCTGCCAAATTTACGGCCTCTTCGGTCCCTGGAGCGAGTGGTACTATACGTTCTCGATTGGCTTGTAATTTTGCCAGTAAATCATTTGTCGCATTTTCAGCTCTTAGGGAGTCTGCCTCGTGGCGTCGATTTGCAAAGTAGTCGGGTGTTTCGGGAATTGGTGGTGGTCCAGATTTTTTTGCTTCAAAGCTTTGTGCGAGCTCTGCACTCATTGCCGCATTTTCTCTACCCATATATTTGAAGATAAAAATATATGTTTAGTATAAGAGTAAAGGGGTGTTTTGTCGATTTGATTTTTCTATTTTTCCTCGGTATACTGGGAATTCCTATGAATAACAAACGTCAATACAAATACCATATTATTACTTTTGGTTGTCAGATGAATAAAAATGATTCCGAGCGCATTGAGTCGATTTTTTCGCGTTTGCAGATGCTTTCAACGGATGTAGAAGGGGAGGCGGATGTGATTTTGCTCAATAGTTGTTCGGTTCGCCAGGCTGCGGAGGATAGAATTTATAGCATGGTGCATAATTTTGAGGTTTTGAAAGAGAAAAATCCCAATTTGATTGTAGCTGTGACGGGTTGTATGCCTGGTCGAGATAAGGATGATGTGATGAAGAAAAAAATGCCTTCGGTAGATCTCTTTTTTCCGACCAAAGATATGGTGCATTTACCAAAATGGCTTGGGCAGCTCAATCCAGAGTTGGCGCGTATGGAGGAACTGGAAGAACATTATTTGACACTTCGCCCAACTGTGAAAAAAACTACGCAGGCCTTTGTCACCATTCAAACAGGGTGTAATCATTTTTGTACCTACTGCGTGGTGCCCTTTGCGCGCGGACTTGAGGTCAATCGATCCCTCAAGCAAATTTTGGATGAGGTACGGGATTTGGCAGCGCATGGATGTCTCGAAATTACTTTGCTTGGGCAGATTGTTAATCATTATATCGCGCCGGACCCAGAATTTTTTAGCCCAGAAAATCCCTATAAACAGAGTGATTTTGCAAAACTTCTTTGGGAGTTGAATCAAATTTCTGGGATTGAGCGTATTCACTATACGGCGCCGCATCCAATTTTTATGACCGAAGAGGTAATTGATGCGCTGACTTTGCCAAAACAAGTGAATTTTTTGCATCTTCCGGTGCAGTCGGGCAGCGATGAAGTACTGCGCCGAATGAATCGTCGGCACAAGCGAGATTTTTTTATTGATCTTGTAAAACGTATTCGTGAAAAAAAGCCTGATATTGCGCTTGGGACTGATATTATTGTTGGGTTTTGTGGGGAGACGCCAGAGCAGTTTGAAGAGACTGTGGATCTGTATAAACAGTGTGATTTTGATATTTCTTATTCGGCGCAGTATTCGACGCGCAGTGGGACCTTGGCGGTAAAGGCTTTTGTCGACGATGTGACTCGCGAGGAGAAAAAACGTCGTTGGTGGGTTTTGCAAAAGATGCAGGAAGAGATCGTTTTGCGCAAGAATCAGGCTTATGTTGGGAAGACTGTATCTGTTCTTGTGGAAGAGTGTGCCAATGGTTGGTGCAATGGAAATACACGGGAGATGAAACGGGCGAGATTCAAAGGGGATGAGTCCTATGTGGGGAAGATTGTGGAGATTGAGGTGTTTAAAGCAGAAGAGTGGATGCTGTATGGTATAATGAAGGGGTAATATTATTTTTTATTCGCTTCATAACTTTTTATTTTTCTTCTCGCTCAGAAAACTCGCCGTCTACGCGGCTCAAACAGTTCTTCGCTGTAAAAAAAATAAAAGAGTTACTCCAGCTCCATAAAAAATAATATAATCATTAGATATATGGTTAAAAAGGTGAAAGTGGATAGAGAGAAATTGTATTATATTCTTGCAGGAGTTATATTTTTGTTTGCTGTTGTTTTGCTTTTATATTTTTTGCGTACTCAGAAAAATACTGGGGTAGATCTTGCCCCTGTAGTTGAGACTTCGACCTCGACTGCGCAAATAACAGGCTGTCCCTACAAAAGTCTGCTGACAGGAGAATGTGTTGCGAGTGAAAGTGATGTAGCTGCGCCGCTTGTTGGGGTGATGATTGAAGATTTTGTGGATGCAAGGCCACAGTCTGGAATTGCCGAGGCAAGTGTGGTATATGAGGCTCCAGCAGAGGGAAATATTACGAGATTTTTGGCGATATTTGAAAAAAATAATGAAGTGAAAAAGGCTGGACCAATACGAAGTGCGCGTCCCTATTATCTTGACTGGATTTCTGAGTATCCTGGAGCTATGTATATGCATGTTGGGGGATCTCCTGATGCTCTTGAAAAATTGGCGGCATATAAAATATTTGATGTGAATGAATTTTATCGGGGATTGTATTTTTGGAGAGATGAAAATAAATTTGCTCCACATAATGCATTTACTTCGAGTGATTTGTGGGCCAGTGTGTATGAAAAATTTGCAGATAAAAATGCAGATATAAATTTTGAAAGTTGGAAATTTTCTGATGCAACAACAACTTGTGCGCAAAATTGTGTTGATCATCTCGAGATTCCATTTTTGTTGCCATCATATAATGTTGTGTGGAAATATAACGCAGATATACGAAAATATGATCGCTTTCATGGGCGAGTGGCGCACCTTGATAGTGAAGGAAATCCTGTGCGGGCCAATACGGTCGTCGTTCAGCATGTGACGGATAAAATTTTGGATGATGTAGGGCGTCGGGCACTTGGGACTATTGGTTCGGGCAAGGCCGAAGTGTATATGCTCGGAAATAAAATTGAGGGGACTTGGGTGAAAGATTCTCGCACTGCTCGGACAAAATTTTTGGATGCAAGTGGACGTGAAATTGGATTTGCGCCAGGAAAGATTTGGATTGAGGTGCTGCCGCTGAATATTGATGTAAAAAATTAATTTTTAATCTCTACTCTATGAAGTCCAATCGAATATTTTTTTTGGGAGTTATAAGTGTTGTTGTCGTTGGGGCTTTGTTGTTTGTTTTGAGTTTTGTAAATAGAGCTCTTTTTCAGACAACAGGATCTTCGTATAACGGTGTTGAATCTTTTGGGCTTGCCAAAGATATGGATGCCCCAGCTGGGATGCCTTCTCGGATGATTGGAGGTATGGCACAAGAGATTGCGCCAAGTGCTCCAAGCGAGGGAGTTGTAAGAAAAGAAATAAAAACGGGAAGTCTCTCTCTTGTGGTAGAAGATGTTCCTCTTGCTGTAGAAAAAATTACAGGCTTTGCAAAAACGCAAGAAGGCTATGTGGTCTCTACCTATATGTCAAAGGCAAGTCGTTTTCCAACAGCATCTGTAAGTTTGAGGATTCCTGCAGAAAAGTTTGATGTGAGTATGAGTGAACTCAAGAAATTTGGGGATCTTGAACAAGCACAAGTGCAGGGACAAGATGTGACAGAGGAATATGTGGATCTTGAGGCGCGGCTCAAAAATTTGCGTGTGACTGAGACGCAGTTTGCTGAAATTATGAAAAAAGCACAAAAGATCGAGGATATTTTGGCAGTACAGGCCCAGCTTTCGCAGGTGAGAGGAGAAATTGAATCTCTTGAAGGAAGAAAAAAATATTTGGATCAAAACGTTGATTATTCGGTGATTTCCGTAAATCTTTCGACGAGTGCAGACCAACTTCCAATAGTAGACGAGGGTGAAAAGTGGAAACCTCTAGCTATTGTCAAAACTGCTCTGCGAAGTTTGCTTGCGGTAGGACAGGGCTTGGTAAATTTGGTTATTTGGCTTCTTGTGTTTATCCCGGTCTGGGGAGGGATTGCTGCTATAGTTTATTATCTAAAGAAACGCTTTGTAAAATAAATTGAAAAGTTGAAAAAATACCCCTTTAAAAGAGGGGTATTTTTATTGACAAAAAAGTTGACTTATGTTAGGGTTTACAGTCAATCTAGGTCAATAATGCCTGGTTGATTCGTTCTCTCAAATTCAAGTTTTCAACTTCGGGCGCGGCCCGAGAAGGAAATTTCGATGTCCAAGACTCTTCTGGTGGCCTTCTTCTGCGCTTTCGTCAACCTTTTCTGCGGCGCGGTGGAGGCTGTGCCGCTCCCGGCCTTTGTGCCGGGCAAACACGTGTATATCCAGACGACTCTGCCGGGTTACCGGCTGTCGCCGGCGCTTTCGGCTGGCTTGGCCCAGCTTGAAACGCAGCTGGCAGGGCTGCACTATCCGGCATATTTTGTGTTTTTTGCGCCGGGCTATCGGACGCAGGATATGCCATCAGTGGCTCAGCAGCTTTTGTCCGCATGGACGCGGGCGGGCTACAAGAGCAAGCTGGCGACCACGGAGGTCGCTATGCTGGCGCCGGTCTGGATTGAGTTGTCTTTTCCTGCTGAGTTTCAGCCGGACAAAGATTACTTGTCCCTGCTCCGCGGGGTCGGGCTTGATTTCTCGAAGGTCTTCGGGCTTTTCGAGGAAATCGACCAGGCTCGTATGGCTGCGGACAAGGAAGTCCAGCAGCAGCGTGCCAAGGACTTGGCCCTTGCCCTGTCTCAGGCAGAAGAAGACTTGGCCTGGGCAGAGGGCGAGGCGGAGCGTATTGCCAAGGAGGCTCGTTTGTTTGAGGTCGCTGCGTCAGACCTCGACTACCAGGCTTCTCGCCTGGAGGAGTTGCGGGAAAGGGTGAAAGCCTCGTTTCCAGACCTTCTGGAAGGGATTGCTCAGGATCTGCGTATTGCCAAGGAGGCAAAATCCGGACAGGTCGTGGACATTCTCGAACTTTCGCTCAAGTTGTCGAAGCAGGCAAGTGACCTGCAAGAAAAACTTGCACGAAAAGACTGTCACGATCGAACGTCTCTGGAACTCTTCGTTGTTCTGCTCTTGGTCCTGGTGGCCATGTGGCAGTTCTCCTATCGCCTCAAGCATGAGGCGCGGCCTCGCCTTCGACAGCTCGAAGGTGTGTTGCGGGTGTTGAATGATCTCAAGACTGCTTTCCCGAAGCAGACTGAGATTTTTCGATATCAGCATTTTGGGGGAAAAACGAAGGAGGGTTTTTCAAGTATTTCGACTCAGGGCCGAGGGCTCTGGGAGAAGCTGGAGCTTGAAGGAAAAGAGCTTCAGCAAAAGCTGTGTGGAAATCATGTCAGCAGTGACGAGGTGGTCCACCACGCCATTGCTGTATGCGGCTTGGGGTATGAGGTCAATAGCTTTGTCGCTACCTGGCGAGAGTTTGTCTCCAAGGCAGACTCTGGAATGACGGTGGACATTACAAAGCTCAACACTTGGCAGACGGAAATCTTTCTGCTCAGTGAAGACTCCGTGTTCCGCTCCCTGGTGCTGTCTGAGATTCGGCATCTCGCAGAGCTCATTGAGTCGGAGCTCTTCAATCAGATGATTGATCCACACTATCGACTTGAAGAGTTTGGTCGTGCGCAAAAGCGCTATGACTATCTGCGGGCGCAATGTTCGACCTTGCTCACGAGGTTGGACGCCCTGTACAAACTCAGGGGAACGACCTTTGCACGCGCATTCTTTTTGCGTGCAGTCAGGGTCGAAGAAGAAACGCTGTCCACGATTCTTGCGCTCCTCGAGCGTGAGTTGCGGCAGGCTCGCGCGACGCGGCCTTGATCGTGGAATGAAGGGGAACACCGCCACGGTGGCGGAAGATCGGCTGAGCTTGCATTGGGGGATGCAAGACTCGGCCACATGAAAAAGCAGCTTTGTACAAAGGCTGCTTTTTTTGATAATATTTTTTTAGATTCCAAATGGATTTTGTCCTCCTTTGTTATCTTCGTTGTTTCGTGCAC
>JBPOIO010000056.1:0-6861 GCA_052034405.1 Candidatus Magasanikiibacteriota bacterium
GTCTGGCGTCGGAAGTCCAACTACCGCGCCGCCAAAGAAGCCGTACTCAAAGCCGGCAAGTACGCGCATCGCGACCGCCGCGCCACGAAGCGCTCCTTCCGAAGTCTCTGGATCGTCCGCCTCAACAACGCGCTCCGCGAGCACGGTCTTACGTACGCGCGTTTCATCGCGCTCGAAAAAGAAAAGCATATCGAACTCGACCGCAAAGTTCTCTCCGAACTTGCCGTGAAGCATCCCGCTATCTTCAAGGTCTTCGCCGAATCAATTCGATAGGCGTTCCGGAGCACATCTTTCAAAAACCAGCTTCCTCATATGGGAGCTGGTTTTCTATTTCTTTTGATTCATCTTTCAAGAAACTCCTTCCATGGAGCTCGTCGATCACAAAAAATGATATGACTACAGTTGCGTTTCCCTCTTCCGCCACCAAGGGAGTATCACGAGACAAACAATGAGGGAGAGAAATATGCCGATCTCCAAAGAAACGACACTTGCTACATCTGCGTAAAGGAAACTAAAAAATGACTGGTTGTTCTTGCAAATGGTCGGTTTAATTTTTGCCCGGAATTGTCATATCGAAGAAAAGTCTGTCGGTTCACATTAAGCAACTGCATCGTCCGAAGAAGCACTATCAACCCGGCAGGGGTATCTAAATGATCTGAACGATAGGAGGCTATTTCGGCAAAGTCATAGCGCTCCATAGCAGCACGTGTCTCATCATCCTTTTTTTGTGCTTCTTCGAATGAAAGATAGTGCGAGAAATCAATCGATGCAATAAAAACAACATCATCGTTCTGTTTAAGCCATTTCGAAAGAATTTCCACCAGACGATCTCGATCGCTCGCTGGCGTCGCAAAGCGCAGAGTGATAGGAACCACATTTGCATCCGGCAAGAAATGCTTCACAAAAGGGATAATATTGTACACACCGTGTTCACTGCGCATGCTCTCGTTCTGAAAAGACGCATTGAAAGACACTGCAATCTCCTCCGACTTCACGGCATCAGTCCCAATAGGACCATCTGGAGTCTCCCATACCATATTGGCGGTTTGGACGAATGATTCCCCCGCTTCCAGGTGATTGGGGGACAGAATAACAACCGTCCTTGGACGATTTTCCCGATCAGCCAAGAGAGAAAACATCTCGGCTATGAACGATTGCGCCGCTAAATGATGCGGGACAATCCCCCCCAAAATTCTCGTTGCTCTCGCTACACGGTTTTGTTCATCCTGCTCCGGAACATGATAATGTAACTCCCAGTCATGAAGAGGCACGCGCATGTACTCATCAGTCGAAGGGATATATGCTTCAGATGTGTAAGCCGTGTTCTTTTGTTTATTGGAAACTTCTCCCCTCTCCAGCCTCAACAATACGAATACCGTTGCTCCAAAAATAAAAAACGCCGCAATCGCAGCAACAAAGACAGCTCCCCTTCGCTTCAAATACATACATTGTTCCTGAATAGCAAACATCTCATTTCTCTTTAGAATTGATCACGTAAGTCATACTTTCAAGCTTTTTTCGCCGACGATTCCACGCAATATAACCCACAAGAACGCCCGCTTCCAGACTGAAAACAATTACTCTCACCAGAACAGATCCCCAATGTGCGCTTGCCTTTTCTTTTTTCAAAACCTCCCCTTTTGTCGCGGCGTGCAACTTCTCTTCCGTAATCGTTAGGGCGTCTGCCGATGAATACCCGTTATATTCCGGCGTATACATAAGCCCCGCGAATGCCGGTGGAACCGAATATTCTCCCGCGTTTACAACCCGAGCCATATAAGTACCGCGAAAAATTTTCGTAGCGCCCGCTTCGGCGGTTAATACCACCCCGTTGCGCTTATACTGATCAATCGAAAAATATGGATAAGAAGAGTTTCTCGAAGTCTGTTTTCCGGCAATCTGTTCATTCTTGAATAGGTCATTCACGGGAATGAGGCCGGACGGAAGAACGTCGTCAATAACAAGCCTGTCCACTTCATTGAAAGAGGAGGCATCGGGTATATTCACCGTAAGAACAACCTCCACCCTGTCTCCAACGGCAATCGGAGCATTCAATTCACGAAGGTTTTTATACTCCCGCTTGACAGTAAGTTTTTCGGATGTTCCCGGAAACTTCCTGTCGATAGAAAACGCTTCCTGAGAAAGAGTACTGTATAAATCTCCCGTCCCCTCTCGAATCACCTGGAGAGATGCTTCCGGTTGTAAAAAATATTCCGAAGAAAGTTCTATGGTTTTCCGTTCGTGAATTCCCTTCATTAAACCGAAAGATATCTCTTTTCCATCAACCAGAATTCGATAGGTATAATCCGGAGCGGCATCAGAGGAACCTATGCGGTGAAAATCAGTCAAAGCGCGAATAGTCTGAGCGGTACCAAATGTATTGCCCCAGTAATTTTCACTTCGATTCGTGTTCAGCGATTTTATAGCCCTTGCAAGAAGCTCGCGATCGATTTGAGAAGCAACCAAGGCGCGGATGGCCATTGCCGTTGAAGCCTGCGAAGACGCGTAATATCCCGTCCAATTCCCCTTCATCCACGAAAGAGCCCCGGCGCCATCTTGATGCGCCATTGCAAGGAGCGATTGGGACCCGTTATCTTTTGAACGATCTCCCTGTCGCACATTTGTCAAAACCGCCAAGGACAAAATATCGGGAGGAAGATTTTCATAACTGGCAAGTTTCTTTCCCGGATGTGTTTCGGACGGGTCAATCGGGAGCCCAAGAATTGATTTGGCATAAGAAAGCGAAATCATTTCCCCTTCATAATGACGCGAAACATTCCGCCAGTTTTCCGACTCTCGAAGTTCTTTCTCCCCGGAAAAAAGCTTTTTTTGTATGGCTTCCGACTTTTCTTTCGCATACGTTCGTAATTTTCCAAGCATTGAATCAATCAACTCCGTCTCAATTCCGAAAGATTTGGCCTCCAAAACATATTCGGCGGCATACGCCGTAATAAACGGGTCATCCTTTCCGTCATGCCAGAAACCGAACGATCCATCGTCATTTTGCAGTTCATACAAATGTTTAATCCCTTCCGCGATCATTTTGGAACTCTCAATATTTTTTAACGCCTCGCCAAATTCGTTCGGATATTGTTTCGCTATCACCAGAGGAACAAAACGGCTCGTGGTCTGCTCAATGCAACCGTACGGATACTGAAGAAGATACTTCATAGCTGAGGGCAGTGTTCCAAACAGATCGGATGAAATATCCAGCAAGACGCGACGTTTTACCTCATCATCGTCTTCGTCCCAGTGAAGAGAAAACGTTGTCGGACCAACTGCGCTTTGAAACGTATTCCGCGCAAATCCATACGCCACCACCGGCACCGTGAGAACTACCGAGTCCCCGGAAGCATCCTCCGACTCATCGAACTTTGGCAATGCTCTAACGGCAAATTTCGCTTCTTCGTTCGCTTTCTCGGGCTTCACTTTGAAAGTAACTTTCTCGACCGCGCGTGCGCCGATCGATACCATACGATTCGAGCCATCCTCTATTGAACCGGCATCAAACGAAGCTGAAACTGAAAGATTAAGAGATGTATCGGTCGTATTATGTATCATAGACGACACAAGAACCGAGTCGCCAATTCGCATCTCATTGGGCAATACCGTTCGAACGATAACATCCTTCGACACAACAATCTCGCGTTTCGTTTGACCGACACGCGTCAATGTGTCCGCTCCAATGGCGGAAATGACCCATGTAGTCGTATTGTCCGGAACTTTGAATGTTATTTTCGCCTTTCCATCAGTTCCAAGTTGCAATCGAGGATTCCAGTAGGCAGTATCGACAAACCGACTCCGTGCTCCGCCGTCCTTTCCGCCAATATCATTGTGGGCTAAGATTCCACCCGCAAAAAACGAATGTGTATTTTCCACCGTCAGGTTATATACCGTCATTACCCCGCGTCTCCACTCAAGCGACTCTACCGGAACCGCGTTTCCGTCGGGTCCAACCATACTATCTCCAATCGTCATATCGCCCGCCGCTTTCCATACGCCATTCACAAAGAGCTTGTGTTCGGGAGTCACCCTTATGCTCCCATTGATCAGCAAATAGCCGTCTTCTTGAATTTCGTGCGTTGACAGAACCGAAGCGGCAACCAGTGTACTGTCACGTTCGCTTTTTCTAGTCATTATACGGTCACCCACGCGGACATCGCGAATCGCTCGAGAGCCTCCATCCTCCATAAGCACCTCCGTATCGCCAGAAAAACAACCTCCTCGCTCAGCCATACTCACCGAATAAGTCAGTCCTTGGAGCGAATGCGCTGTCTCCGTTTCGTCATAGCGAGGAAACCAAAATGCCTTGAAAATATTGCCAGCATCCCGCTCCATCAATTCAAAAAGAGCTTTATCGACAGCCCAGAGCGTCACCTCGCCCGAAATCGGTTGACCCTGATAATTTTTCGCGGAAACTTCAACAGAAACTATGTCTCCCGGCTCATAGCGTTCTTTGTCTGTTCGAACATCAATGCGCATTTCCTTTGATTCGGAATTCATCTTTACCTCCGCTTGATCCGTCGAAATACCGGTCGCATCAAAAATCGTCCCGGAGAGATATATGCTCGGAATATCATTCTCCTCCAACGGGAGATCAACGATAGCAGAATTACCTTCGATGAATACCGTTTGATAACGACGCACATGATCCCGAATAAAAGTGAGCCACACCTCGCGATTTGGTATCAGAGAAGAAAGGGAGACTTTCACCATTTCTCCGGGACGGTGTTCCATGCTATCCACCTGAAGCGTCAGCAACTTCGATTGATTCGATTCGTTTCCACGATAGTAAGCTCCCGATCGATCAGACACCCACGCATACAATGTCCGATTCAACTGGTTTCCGCGATCATCTCGAGTCTCCAGGAAAAACTCGTAGCTTCCCTCTTCCGGAGGAGTAAAATCAATCACCGCCTCGCCATCCCGATTAGTGCGAACAGATATCGTATCGAAATCCCGCTCCTCCATGTGATATGGCCAGCGCCACGGATATTTCTTCTGATCCTCCGTCGCATTTTCATCCTTAATCCATCTTGTCATATACGGTTTTACCACAATCTCCCGCCCGGCGACACGATTCGAGCTTCCCGGATTATTCCTTAGTACCACCGGAAGAGCTATTTTTTCACCTTGTTTTGAACCGGAGAGATACTCTTTTTGACGAATGGAAAAATCTCCCGGCATTACCAATGCATTTCTGTTTTCAAAAACAGAATGTTGCTCGTCGCCATCCACGGAAACCTCCACACTATACACTTTCGGCGTCGTATCGTGCCGCCGATCAGAGGCTCCGTACGAATTGGTATTGTTCTGATCTTCATTCGTCGTTATCGCTTCGATAATCGCCTTGCCGTCGGCGCCAAGCGTGATCGTTCCCGAGCTCACAACGTGACCGTACCATGATCCAAAACGATAATCATTTTCAAAAGAATCATTCTCGACCCCATTGTCATACGGGGAATCATAATAGTCCGAAGCATATACGGCATATTTCAATGTCTCTCCTTCAATCGGCTGGCCGGAGAAATAACTTCCCGAAACCGTGGCCCGCAAAGTGTCTCCCACAATAAGTCGGTCATTTTCCATTTCAATATCCAAACCAAATTCCGGCTTACGGTAATACTGGACTTCAATCCAAGCAGATCCGTAAATAGTTCGACCATTCAGATAGTCGTATCTATTGATATTCTTTGAAGTAGTAACCGCTTCAATCGAGAGCGAGTATTCTCCCGTCTCGAGCGCTACCGGCAAACGAAAAGAACCGTCCAGAGACCCCTCGTCCGAAAGTCGAATGACCTGGTCAAATACGATATTTTTCTCGTCCCAATATCCACCTTTATACAATCTCGCCCGTACCGTTCCGCCGGGGATACCATAGACGGCATCATGATCGTCACGCAGTATCGACTTGAAAAGCACGTCATCTCCCGGCTGATACAGTGGGCGATCGGTAAAGAGAAAACTTCGTGTCGTGGTTCGTGTCGGCGCGAAAGATTGCCAATCATTCACAAACCACCGATCGGAATGGTCCGCAAAATTGAGCGGGGTCACGGTCACTTCACCGCCCGACCGAACCAACAAAACATCATCCTTCTCAGTAAAATCGACTTCCGCCACACCATCCCGACCAATAGATGCGTCATGAGTTTTTTTATACTTTCCGGACAGTGAGTATATTTCAACACTCCCCTCACCCACATGGCGACCGGTTCTCGTATCCACCGTCCAGGCTACCAATTTTTGGTCAGCTTCTTTGACCTGCGTTGCGTTGTTACTCACCACAAAGAATGCATCCCCGATAATTTCCCCTTGTGATGCCCGCGCATAGTAAATTCCCGACTCCTTAAGTGGCAAAGTGACACGAATACGATCATCCGCACCATGTACAGAAATTGTTTGCGTTGCTGCCAATCGATGCAACTTTTTCCGATCCACGACAAACGGCGCCGCGCGAAAAGACACGTCACGCAACCCGGTATCCGCATTCTCTTTGTCTTTGTAGGCAAGAGCTTGAAACAAATCGCCTTCATCTGCTTGGTAGATATCGACATCAACCTTCCCGGATTGCGAGGCGCTCACCCACACCGATTGATCAGCCGCCAATGTTCGAGTTATCACCCCTCCGTAAAAGTTACCCTCCTGTTCCGTAAACAATCGTACAAAATCTGATTTTTTCTCCGCCTCCTCCGGAGATGAATTTGCGCTATCCAAACCAACCGCTAATAGCCCTATAAATGCCGACACCGAAAAAACCCGAGCCGAAATTCGGAAAAAGCGGAGAAAGTGACGTTTCATAAAAATGTATGCTAATTTTTTCCTCATCTTACCATGCTCCACAATCTTTTGCTGTATCGGAGC
>JBPOIO010000009.1:0-28260 GCA_052034405.1 Candidatus Magasanikiibacteriota bacterium
AGAAGCTGGTGCTGGATGAAAGAGTACTATTGAAAACAAAAGACTAAAAAAAAGCACCAATACTTTTTTTTGAAAATGCAGACGCATAGAGTTTGAAATATTTTTTAGATATTGAGAGATTTGATAAAATCGATAATTTCTTGTTTTCTTTCATCTTTCAATGCAAAATGAATTGCAGTTTTGAGCAAAGACATTTTATTGCCAGTATCAAAATAAATACCATCGTATTCATAAGCAAAAAATGCTTTTTTCTGGGCAAGGGTATTGGCAGCATCAGAAAGCCAGATTTCTTGGTCTTTTCCTGGTTTTTGTTTTTCGAGAATGGACCAAATGTCTTTTGTAAAGACATAGCGCATACCACCAACGATGAGTCCATGAGGTGAGACCTGTTCAAGAGATGGTTTTTCTTGGAATTTACTGACTCGGTAGGTGTCTTTTCCAAGAGATTTTCCGTAAACGTTTCCATATTTTCTCATGGCTTCTTTGTCTGCAATTTTTTGGACACCAATAACCGATGATTTTTTGTTATTAAAAACTTTTAAAAGTTGTTTTACCACAGGAGTTTTGGCATCGATAATACTGTCACCATCTGAAAAGACAAAAGGTTCATCTCCAATAAACTCACGAGCACAGAGAAGGGCATGACCATTTCCAAGAGGTTCGGATTGGCGGGTATAAAAGAATCGAACTTTATGTGTAAGGTTGATAAGTGGTTGGAGGGCTTCGAGTTTTCCTTTTTGTTCAAGAAAAGATTCAAGGGCGCGGTCTCGATCAAAGTGATCTTCAATGGCGCGTTTTTGGGCACTGGTAATAAAAATAATTTCAGTGATGCCACTTGCGGCCATTTCTTCGACGATATATTGAAGTACAGGTTTATCGAGTCCGGGAAGCATTTCTTTTGGCATGGCTTTTGTAGCGGGAAGAAGTCTTGTTCCCATTCCTGCGACCGTGATCACTCCTTTTCTGACTTTTTGGATTTTCATATCATCAACTTTAAGAAATATATTTTTTCTTCATACATTAGTATAGCAAAAAAAAACAAAGTATACAAAAAATCCCGTCACATAGTGTCGGGATTCTTTTGAAGATATTTTTAGCGAGGAAGGTATGGCATGAGCCCTGCGATGCGAGCTTGTTTTACAGCGCGACCGACTTTGCGTTGGTGAAGGGCACAGAGTCCACTTCGGCGACGTGGGGCAATTTTGTGGAATGAAGAAACAAATTTTTTGTTTACATCAACATCTTTATAGTCCACAATCATTTTGTTGTTGGTACAGAAGAAACATTGTTTTTTTTCTGTAGAAACTGGAGCATTGTTTCGGTTGTTTGTGCGTGGTTTCATAATTTTTTTAAAAAGGTATATCTTCTACTTTGATCTCGTCGTCTGGGTTACTTTGAGAAGGTGCATTGTCACCATAATCTGCCTGTGGCATAGGAGCGGCGTTTGGGGTTCCGCTTGTAGAACCACGTGGGCCATCGAGCATAATCATGTTTTCTACAATAATTTCTGTTCGGTAGCGTTTTACACCATCTTGTCCTGCCCAGTCTTTGGTTTCAAGGCGTCCTTCGAGATAAACACGGCGTCCTTTTGAGAGGTATTGACCAGCTATGTCTGCGAGTTTTCCCCACAAGACACAGTTGTGAAATTCAGTACGCTCTTGTTTGACTCCGCTTTGGTCTGTCCAAACTCGGCCAGTCGCGACACCAATGGTAGCCACACTTTGGCCAGTTGGGGTGCTGCGGATTTCTGGGTCACGGGTAAGGCGACCAAGGAGGGTGGCACGATTGAGATCCATAGAATTGAAATTAAAGATTAGACATCGCTTTTGAGAAGAAGTTCATCGAGTTTTTGGTCGATTTCTTCCATAGAAATGTCAGTTTTTGCTGCTTTTTTGGCTTTTTTTGGAGCTGCCTCTTCTGCTACTGGAGCTTCTTCTGGAGTTGCCTCTGAGAGAGAAGGAACTGTTTGTTCAAGTGGCATTTCTGGGACTTCTTTGACAGCAACAACTTCTTCTGTTTTCTCTGTGTTGACTTCTGTTTCTGCTACTGCTGGGTTTGTTTCTCCAAGATTCAAACTTACTTTTTGAGCAGGGTTGTAGATTTTGCACAAAAGGCGCAAAACTTGGTTTACCAAGCGAATTTTTTCTTGGATAACGCGAACTTTTTCTTCTGTTGCTTCAAAGGTGAAGAGAAAGAAATATCCATAACGGATATGGCGCATTGGATAACTGAGGCGACTTTTGCCATTGTATTCCATTGCGAGGGCAGAACCACCATTTTTTTCAATGGCATCCTTGAGTTGGCCGGCGATTTCATGGGCTTCGGTCTCGGTCAGGGTACCTGGGAGAACGGCCAAGAGTTCGTAATTTTTCATATTTAAGAAACTGTTTTATGTGCCGCCCCTTTAGATACAGAAGGAGCATTAGAAAAGCTGGACAGAAAGGCGAAAATTGCCCAAAACTTTGATTGGCTTACTATACCATATATACTGTTTTTGTCAAGAGAAGAAGTGCTAGGAGAATTCTGCTATTTTGTGGTATACTATTGAAGTCTTCTATGATTTTGAAAAAAATATATAAATTTATCTTGGTTTTTGTCGTGCTTTCTTTGGCATTGCCTTTTTCTGTAAGTCAGGGAGCAATGTCTGGGGGGGCCTATAGTATCTATGCTGATACTTTTTCTGCAAGCGATGATCCTGCGGCCTCAACGGGGGGAACCTATACTTTGCGCAGTAGTGCAGGAGAATCTGCGGGGGATTTGACGGGGGGAACCTATACTCTGAAAGGTGGTTTTCAGGCAATGGAACAGGCAAGTTTGTCACTTTCTTTTAATACGACGACGGCAAGCCTTGGGACTTTATCGCTTTTGGAGTTGGCAAGCAGTACTGTGAGTTCTACTATCTCTACAGATTCTTCAACAGGGTATAGTTTGACTTTTGACGAAGATGGAGATTTGCGTAATGGTGGAGCAACGATTGATGATGTACTTGATGGTTCTGTGACTGTTGGTTTTGAAGAATATGGTTTGCAAACTATTGGTGGAGGTGGAACCTCTCCTTTGGCTAATGTTGCTATTGTGAATGGTCTTGAAGTTGCTTCTTCTCTTGGGCCAGTGAGTGGTGAAGAAACTGGAATTCAATTTCTTGCTACTGTTGGTGGGGCAACTTTGGCAGGGAGCTATTCGCATATAATTACTGCGACTTTGAGTGCCAATCCATAATTTTCATAACATGAAGATTTATAAAACACATTTTTTTGTTTTTTGCTTGTTTGCGCTGTCTTTTTTTGTTGGCGTTGGAAATGTAAAAGCCCTTACACTTTCTCCTGTGCGTGAAACACTTGTGGTAGATGCAGGTAAAGATCAAATTGCTTTTGTTTATATAAAAAATGATTCAGAGATTGAACAGACTTTTTTGTTTGAAACAGATGCTTTTGGACTTGATCCAGATACAGGACATATTCAGTTTGGAAAAAATGATGAAGCAAAATCTTGGGTAGTTCCAAACTATCCAGTGCTTACTTTGAAGCCTGGAGAAACAAGGCGTGTGAATTTTATGATTCATATCCCGGTTGGTACGCCCCCAAGTTCGCATTATTTGGCGCTTGTTGCAAAGCAAAATCCTGTGAAAGGTCAGTTGAGTATTGGAGAGCGAGTTGCGTCGTTATTATTTTTACATGTTTCTGGAACAGTGCACGAATCTATTTCTTTACAAGATTTTTCATCTGAAAAAAATTGGTATTTCTGGAATCCTTTGAAAATGCATGTACAATTGAAAAATCAAGGAACAATTCATGCTATTCCACAGGGTAGAATAGATATTTTGAATTGGTGGGGAAAAAAAATTGCCGAGATTCCAGTGAATATCACAAATCGAAAAATCTTACCAAATGAAAAATGGAAAGAAGTAGAAGAATTGAAGGAAATTCATTTTTGGAATATAGGAAAATTGCATGCGCGTTTATTTTTGAAGTATGGTGTAACAGAACAAGATATTGTTGCAGAAAAAAGTTTTTATTTTGTTCCTTGGTATTTCGTATTATTCGGATTGATTTTTGTCTTTGGGGTTACTTTTGGGGTTCGTTTTTTCAAAGAAAAAAAATAGATGGTATATGTTGCAGTATTTTCGGATACAAAAAATATTTTTGTTGAGTATTATCTTCGCCGTTTTTGGTTTTATTGGACAAAACGCGAGGGCCGTTGTAACAGTGAATGCTACGGTCCCTGCTATTTGTGGAAATAGTGCCGTTGAGGGGGCAGAGACCTGTGATGACGGAAATCTTGTGAGTGGAGATGGTTGTTCGAATATTTGTGTTTCAGAAGCACCTGAGCCACCACATAATGGCGGGGGCGGAGCTGTACCTGTCCCAAATCCAGTACCTGTATTGCCGATTTGTGGAGATGGAAATATAAATGGTGCGGACGAATGTGATGATGGAAATCAAAATAATGATGATGGATGTAGTAATGTCTGCAGGCTTCCAGTCTGTGGAGATGGTCAAAAACAGGGGGCAGAGCAATGCGATGATGGAAATCTTGCAAACGGAGATTTTTGTTCAAATGAATGTACAGCGACTATTCCTATTTGTGGAAACGGTGTTGTAGAAATCAATGAACAATGTGATGATGGAAATTTTGTGGATAATGATGGTTGTAGTCAAGTCTGTATTATTGAAATTCCAGCTGTTTGTCGAAATGGAATTCGAGAAGGTTTAGAACAATGTGATGACGGAAATGATTTGGATAGAGATGGTTGTTCTGCACAATGTTTGATTGATCCCGCGCCTATTTGTGGAAATGGCTTTCTTGAATTTGGAGAACAGTGTGATGATGGTAATGTGATAGATCATGATGGTTGTTCGTCACAGTGTTTTCCTGAACGACTCCCTCGCTGTGGAAATCGTCTAATAGAATTTGGAGAACAATGTGATGACGGGAATCTTGTCGGTGGAGATGGTTGTTCTGGTTTTTGTCGAAATGAACCAGCACCCATTTGTGGAAATGGAGTGAAAGAACGGGGAGAAACATGTGATGATGGAAACCAAAATAACGATGATGGTTGTAATCAACTCTGTCAATTTGTCCCAATCCCTGGAACTATTTGTGGAAATGCAGTTCGAGAAGTTGGGGAACAGTGTGATGACGGAAATCTTGCTGCTGGAGATGGATGTAGTGGCGCTTGTCAAAACGAAGATATTGTCGATGGAAATAATGGACAGGGGCAGGCTGCCGGCCAAAATGCGGATCCACTTATACCTATCGTGGTCAATCCTGATCAAGCAGATCCAAATCAAGTAAATCCAAACCAAGATCCCGTCAATGGCAGTGAAGAAAATTCAAATGTTTCTTCAACCCCATCTGTATTAGCTCCAGTTTTAGAAGGTTATGATAAAAAAGCTTCTCTTACAAAAAATGTTACTGTTATCGTACAGAATGTGAGTAAAAATGTCGTGAATACGGTAAAGTTTTTGGCGGCTGAAACAAAAGTTGTTGGAGATCTGGTACAAAAGGCCGCAGATAATCCAGAAGTAGAAAAAGTAACCGAAACAGTTATCGTTCCAACTACGGTTGCTGTTGTTGTGGCGAGTGTCGCGCCATCTCTTGCAAGTGTAGCAATACCACTTTTACGTTTTCTCTTTTTACAGCCACTTTTACTGTTTGGTCGTAAAAAACGAGAAGAATGGGGACAAATTTATAATACACTGACAAAATTGCCGGTGGATTTGGCGATGATTCGTTTGGTAGATCCAAAAACAAAACGTATTATACAATCTCGTGTGACGGATGCTCAGGGACGATATTTATTTATTGTTGATCCGGGCGAATATTTACTTGAGGTTGCAAAACCCGGATTTCAATTTCCTTCAAAACTTCTTCAAGGAGTAAAAAGTGATGGAAAGTTGCTGGATATTTATCATGGGGAAGTTATACAAGTGACCAGTGCGGGAATTGGTATTACACCAAATATTCCACTCGATCCAATTGGTGCAGATAAAACACCGCGTCGTATTGTGTGGGAGCGTCGTTGGCTTGTGTTGCAACATGCAATTTCTGTGTCAGGTATTGTGATGACGGCTCTTGGAATTTATATCAGCCCCGTATGGTATATGTGGGTATTTTTGGCAGTACATGTTTTTGTATATTTTGGTTTTATGAAATTTGTAAAACCAAAAAAACCGAGTGGTTGGGGATTGGTATCGGAAAAAGAATCAACAACACCTCTTGGCAATGCTGTTGTTCGTTTATTTACAAAACAATATAATAAGCTTGTTTCAACACAGGTAACAGATAAAGAAGGACACTATGCTTTTTTGGTTGGTCCGAGTGAGTATTATGTTACGTATGAGAAAAAAGGATATAAACCACACACAACAGAGAGCTTTCAAATTACAGAAGATGCAAAAAGTTCTGTGATAAAAGAAAAAGTTTCTTTGGAAAAAGAAAAATAGTTTTTTAAATAGTTTTTTTGTGGTATACTATTGTGAGGTTTTGCCATAGAATGTTGCTATGTCTGGTTTTAAAATGGTCATAAAAAAATTGAAAAATAAAATACAGGATATAATTCCTGTGTTTAGTATTTTATTTATAGTTTCTTTTTTTCTTTTTTCTATTTTGGGTATTTTTGTGGGTGTTGTTCAATCTGCAAATCCTCCAAGTATTATTAATTATCAAGGAAAACTTTTGGATTCTGGGGCTGCGGTTAACGCAACAACAACCATGAGGTTTTTGATTTACGATGATCCAAATGCTGGAACACTTCAATATACCGCAGGAGGAACGATTGGTGCCCCTTCGACCATATCTGTACCAGTGAGTAATGGAATTTTTTCTGTGAATATGGGGGCGGCTGGGACAAATGCAGTTACAAGTAGTATTTTTTCGGATAATAGCACATTGTATCTAGAAGTATGGATTGGTGGGCAGGTTTTGACTCCACGTAAGCGTTTGACTGCAACTCCCTATGCTATAAATAGTATGTATCTGATGGGATACTCTGCATTGGCGACTTCAACAGGTGCATATATTCCACTGGCAGACGCAAATGGAAATCTTGTCTTTAGTGGTGATCCCCAATCAAGTGCTGTTGGTGGTGGAAGTGTCTATATTAATCCTATTTCTGCTGCAGCAAATGAAACATTATTTGGTGTTGCCGACAACGGAACAGAAACATTTCGTGTCGATAAAGAAGGCGATGCCTGGTTTTTGGGAAATTTAACTGCGACAGGAACGGCAACGTCAAGTTTTACAAATGTTTTAGTAAGTGATGGTATTACGCTTGGCGGGACAAAACGGACAACGTGGCCTGTCGGTGGAGCGGGAGATGTTACGGCTGCAGGAGATAATAACTTTACAGGACAAAACACATTTGAAACAACATCTACTTTTGATGGTAGAGTAGTCTTTACTTCAACAAGCGCTTTTTCTGTGACGAGTACAATGCAAGATCTTGTTGTAAACAATGGTATTACTCTCGGTGGTGTACAACGAACAACCTGGGCAAATGGAGATGTTGTGGCGGCCAATAGTAATGGATTTTTGGGAGTAAATACGTTCGCAACAACCTCAACTTTTAATGGTCTTGTAAATTTTACTTCAACAACTGTTTTTTTTGTGACAAGTACCATGGCGGATTTGGTCGTGAATGGAGGCATCACACTTGGTGGGGTAGAACGGACAACGTGGCCCGCCGGTGGAGGGGATGTTATGGCTGCAGGAGATAATAATTTTACGGGGATAAATACATTTGCTACAACAACATTTAGTTCGAGCACCACTTTTTCTGTGACGAGTACAATGCAAGATCTTGTTGTAAACAATGGTATTACGCTTGGTGGTGTACAGCGTACAAGTTGGCCAGGAGGAGTAGGTTTGGCAGATGATAATACGTTTACAGGAGTAAATACATTTAATGGAAATTTAGCCTCGCCTTCAGGTTTGTCTTCTTTGGAAGATTTGGATAATTTACTCGGAGTCGATGGCATGGTGGTGGCGGGGGATTATATGTATGCGCTCGCTCCTTTGGTGAATCTACTCACGATTCTTGATATTTCGAGTTCAACCAATCCAACTGTTATTGCTACGAGTAACTTGGATGCAGGATTTAGTAGTTCTGGTGCCATTGCTTATTCAGGAAATTATGTTTATACGGTTTTAGGGAATACAGGATCCTTTGAAGTAACGGATGTTTCAAATCCACAAATTCCTGTTTTAGTGGGAGCCGTAGATATAGCGAGTGGTGCCAAAGATATGTTTATTTCCGGGAATTATGCGTATGTTGCTAATGATTCGGGCGATAGTGTTGTTATAGTAGATATTTCCAACCCTCGAAATCCAGTGACTGCTGCAACGGTAAGTCACAATGTCGCAGGGCCGCTTTTGGATGGGGCTCATTCAATTTACGTAGAAGGTAAGTACGCCTATGTTGCTGCAGATACAAGTGATGCATTGACTATTTTGGATGTTTCTGACCCCTATAGGCCAAGTTTTGTAAGTTCGGTTTCAAATGGCGGAAGCTTTGCACTCAATGGCGCCCGAAGTGTGGCGGTCTCTGGAAAATATGCTTATGTTGGAAGTGATACATCAAATGCTTTGCAAATTATTGACGTTTCTGATCCATCAAATCCTTCTGCCGTAGGAAGTTATACTGGTGCTGGTTCGGTCAACTGGTCGGGCAACGACGGTTCGGGTGAGGGTGTTCATACGATTGTACCTATGGGAAGGTATGTCTACCTCAAGGCTGGTGGATACTTTTTTATCATTGATGTATCTAATCCTACGTCTCCAACTTTAGTTGAGGAGCTGGCGGGCGTAGGAATAGCAAGTAACGATACCTCATCTTCTGCCTCTACTCGAACACTTGCCGTGATTGGAAATAAATTTTTTATTTCTGATTATGGTACCAATAGTATTTCTATTTATGATATCTCTGGGGCGAATATTGCTCATACAGATATTGGAACTGCAAATGTTGCAGATATTCACATAAAAAATAATGCAGAATTTGGTGGCCAGGTGTCAATTCGTGGTGGACTTAATGTAGGAAATAATGGAGTTTTGCTCAATGGAAATTTTGCTATGTCATTGGCAACTTCTTCGATCACCGCTACCAATACCTTACATTTTTCTCATACAGTCCTTTTTGAAACATTTGCTGCTGCAACAGATACTCATGCTTTTATTTTTAATACAAAAAATAGTTTTACAGTTGCCACTACATCGTATTTATTTTCAATTCGAAATAATGGAACGCCGACTTTTTCTGTTGCCGCAAATGGGAACGTAAATACAACAGGGACATATTATGGACAGGGTGCAACGATTGGAACTCCAGGAGCTCCTGGAGACTTGGCCGAACGTGTTGATATTGCTATTGATGATGAAGTTGAGGCTGGGGATGTTGTGGTTGTAGATCGACATTCAACCGACACATATAGAAGAAGTAATTCTGCATATTCAGATGAAGTATCTGGTGTTATTTCTACGAATCCAACGATCGTCATTGGTAATGGACGAACGGAGCATACTGCGGTAATGGCCATGGTTGGACGTGTGCCGATTAAAGTATCAGATGAAAATGGTCCGGTTGTGCGAGGTGATCTCCTTATTACCGCAACGAGTACTGGATATGCCATGAAATATGATCCAACAAAAGACAACGGTGGACATGTTGCGGGAATCGTTGGAGTTGCGCTTGAATCACTCCCTGCAGGAAAAGGAAAAATCATGGGACTTGTTCGTACGGGTTGGGTAAATGGTCAGTACCAACAAACATTTTCTGAAATTCGAAGCGAACTGAGTAAATTAGCCTTGGCACAAAGTAATATTTCATCTGCGAATGTGGTGACAGTCTCACAAAATAGTGATGGTACAATTCATCCAATTGAAAGTGATTTGAATTTGAATGGATTTTCAATTTTGGCAGTGCGGAGTATTTCGGGATTGAATGATAAATGGCATATTGATGAAAATGGTCAGTTTACTTCAGTTGTGGATACAAGTGATGGTGCAAAAACTTTGTATGCCCTGCAGTCTGGAGAAAGTCAATATATGTTTTCTGGAAGTGCAACTTTGCTTGACGGAAAGGTTCGTGTAGATTTTGATCAAACAATTTTGGATATTATAGATACGTCAAAACCTTTGAGTATTAATTTGACACTTGCGGGAAAAGCAAAAGGAATTTATGTGAGTAATCGTGATGAAACAGGATTTGATGTAGAAGAAGTAGATGAGGGAACGAGTAATGTGAATTTTGATTGGTTGGTATTTGCGACGAGAAAAGATGAAGTTGCTGCAGTGATCGAAGAGTTACCTGTGCTTGCTACAAGTACAAGTCAGTCAGATTCTGATTCGGATAGTGACTCGGACTCGGATAGTTCGTCAAATATTGTTTCAGTTGTAGAAGAGGTTTCACCTGAGGAAGTCCTTGTTGAAGAAAATCCTGTTGTAGAAGAGCCTGTGGTTGAAGTGGTTCCCGAACCGGCAGCAATATAAATAACATTTTCAAATAAAAAATCCTCTCATAAAAATCGAGGATTTTTTATTTGAATTTTATTTTACGAATTGAGAAAGTGGGGGGATTGATTTTTCTCTAATTTCTGCTAGAATAGCCTGGCTATATACTTATTATCTATTTATGTTATCTATTGGAATTGTAGGACTGCCAAATGTCGGAAAATCAACGCTTTTTAATGCCCTAACTCGTAGTAAGCAAGCAAATGCTCAGAACTATCCATTTTGTACGATTGAACCAAATGTAGGGGTTGTGGAGGTGCCAGATGCACGCCTTGCAGAACTCTCTACTACAGAAAAATCACTCAAGATTGTTCCAACCGCAATTCAGTTTATTGATATTGCTGGAATTGTGAAAGGTGCTTCTGAAGGTGAAGGTCTGGGCAATAAATTTCTTTCACATATTCGTGAATGTGATGCGATTGCGCAAGTGGTACGTGGATTTGTGAACGATGATATTATTCATGTGCATAATCGCGTGGATCCAAAAGACGATGCTCTGGTGATTAATCTTGAGCTTATTCTCGCAGATTTGCAGGTCGTGACCAAGCGTCTTGAAAATGCACATAAAAAAGCACGTGGTGTGATTCCAAAAGAAGTAGCAAAGGAAATTGAAGTATGTGAACGTGTAAAAGCGCAGCTCGAAGCGGAAAAACCTGCACGCGGACTTGAATATAGTGAAGATGATATGATTGTGATGAAGGAACTTTGTCTTCTCACGATGAAGCCAATGATGTATGTGGTCAACGTTGACGAACAAGCAGCTGTGAACGGTGAAAAGCTTGTGATTGAAGAAGGTGTACCACATGTATATGTGTGTGCCAAGGTTGAAGAAGAACTTGGAGAGTTACCCGTAGAAGAAGCGAAGGAATTTATGCGTGATCTTGGAATGGATCAATCTGGACTTGATAAAATTATTGTTGCTGGATACAAACTTCTTGATTTGGTAACCTATTTTACCTCGGGCTTACAAGAATCACGTGCTTGGACAGTAAAGGCAAACACCAAAGCGCCTGATGCTGCGGGAGTGATTCATACAGATTTTATCAAAGGATTTATCAAAGCAGATGTGGTGAATTGGAAAGATTTTGTAGAGCTTGGTGGATGGAGTGGTGTGAAAGGAACTGCGAAGATTCGACTCGAAGGAAAAGAATATATTGTGGTCGATGGAGATGTGATTTATTTTCATGTTGGAGTATAAATATTTTTAGAGAAAAAAAGAATGAAAAACGATCCGAGAGGGGTCGTTTTTTTATTGGGTGAAAATAGAAACCATGATATAATATAAAAAAAGTATTTTTATATTTGTCATATGTCATCAAGATTCGATAAGGGTCCTAGTGGTCAAGCGCTAGAAACTCGGGAAACACTTGTTTTGCCCGAAGCAGCGTTTGATAATTTGTGGGCAGTTGGAGATTTGGCAGCTGAATTGAAAAAGTTTATTGAAGAAATTCGTTTGAGTACTGATGTAGCTGACTCTACTATACAAGAATATGAATCTCGTTTTTCAGAAATTATTTTGAATATTGACTCTGAAATCAAAGCTCTGGATGAGGCTCTTGTTCTTGCAGAAGCGGAAGGGGAAGAAGCTTTGTTTGGAGATCTTCTCGTAGATGAAAGTGTACAAATGAAAGAGCGGCTTGAGGGGCTGAGATTACTTCGTGAGGAACTTGATAGGATGAAAAAACAAATTTTGGATTTACTTCAAAATCGTGAGTTGGAACGAAGTGTTGAAACAGAAGAACAAGAAAAAAGACTGCGATTTGTACAAGGTCTTCGTCGAAGTGGAATTCCTGTACAAAAATTATTTTCATATATTGAAGAAATTGATCCTGAAGAAGCAGAAGGTCTCTTGCTTGGACTTTCTTCGCCAGATTTGGATAAGCTTTTGTCTGCATCTGAAATGAACTATCAAAAAACAGTTTTTAATATTGCGCTTGATCGTATAAGAGTGATGGAACCTTCTCCAAAGTTGCAGGCTATGCAATTGGTATTTCGAATTGCTGACAATCCAAAGGTGTTGGATATAGCCAATGCAAATGATATTGAAAAAACGGATAAAGTATCTCGCATAAAAGAGCTTCTTCAGGGTGATGGATTTTCTGTGGAAGAAAAAAAAGTAGCAACTATTTATTTGAATTTATTTAACAGTAACAAAATTGAAGCTGGAAGATTACTCTTAAAAAAAGAAGAAGAATCGGAACTGTTGAAACAAGAACCTATTTTGGCTCAACGTGAAGTTGACGCACTAAAGGTACGTGATGCGGAAAAACGAAAAGTTCTTTTGGAAAATCTTCAAATGAATGATTTATTAGAATTTTTGGAAAATGAAAATTTATCGACAGAAGAGCTTTCCGATAAAATTGCTGAAGAAATTTTGAAAAGAAAAAGACCCTATGGTGAATCGTGGCCATCTTTGACAAAACGTGAAATGATTTTTTTGCCCAAAGATGTTTTGGATAGGGTTGTTGATGCAATGACCTATTCCGATATTTCTGAGATTATGGCTGTGGATCGAAGAGTAAAGCCTCCGATTTTTTGGTCAGAAAGTTTTGGCGAAAAATTGTTAGAGCTAAAGTCTCGCCACAGAGCTTTGTCAGAAAATCATGTATTTGAACAAACATCACGAAATAGTCTTGAAAGAGCCGATTCTCCTTTGGGAAAATTATGGGGGGAATATAAAAAGAAAGATGATGAGCTTTTTCAATTTGTACGTGCCAAACAAGAAAATGCTTTTGCAAAAGAACTTTATGATTTGCGTAATACCAGAAATAGACTTTTTCAAGATGAAGTAGAGTCAATAGTTGAGCGTGTTCGAATTGGAAAAGCCTTGAGAGGGGATATTTCTCAAAGTACTAATTTTCAAATTGGTCAACGACGAGACCGAGTCAGTATTTCAGAAGATAATATTTCTTTCAACGGCTATCCTCTGTTTCCATCGGACGAAGATATTGCGGCTCGAAAGTATGGAGACCGTCCTGTTGTTGGTTTTGAGGGCAATACGAGATTTGATATGCGTGATGAAGAGTTTTTAACTCTTTCGCCAGAGAAGAAAGAAGCCTATCAAAAAATTCAATTTTTGGAAGTTCAAAATATTATAGCAGAACTTTATAGGGCTACAGAATATCTAACAATTCCACAAGATTTGGAAAATTCAACTCGTGATACAGAAATTCGTAAAAAAGTAGGAGAAACAGCAATCATTATCGAAAAAGATTTTGCAGGTCTTGATGCAGAGCTGGAACCTCTATCTCTCGAGGGTCAAAATTTGGATCAAGATGTAAATACTTTTCGTGAAAAAATGCGTCGTTTATCTGACCCAAATTGTACTTCTGAGGAGGCAAAACAGTTGGAAGAGGAACTTCGTAACTTGCAATCACGGATGAAGACATATGCCGAAAATTGTCGGGCTTTAATGCAAAGAGCTGATCGTTGGTCTGGCTATGGTTCAGAAAGTAGGGTTGATGTTATCGGAGATGTTCTTGATGAAGAAAAAAAATCTTGGGATCAAAAAATAGATAGGCAAACTCAGGCATTTCGTCGTGGAAGAGACTTGATAGATTTTAACAATATTGTTGTTGCGAAATTTAATGAAAGAAAATTAGCACTTGAGACAAGGGTTCGAGATCGTTTGCTCAGTTTTCAAAGAGAAACTCAAGAAAAAGAGCGCCAACTACAAAATGTTGTCTCTTTGCTGGAAAGAAAGTGTCGTGATCAGGGTGAAATAGACACTTCTATCTCAAACTTAGAGCGTGGAATTGCTGCAAATATAAAACTTATTGAGGATGCAAATTCAGTAGTAGTGGGTATTGCGGATGCTTTAGAAAAAAATAAAGCTATAAAATTTGGTAGTCTCTTTGGTCGTAAGCAGTCAATTTCTTATTATGATGAGAATGGTTTTAGGTCCTTGCCAGAAGTGAGTTCTGAACAGCTTGAAGACTATACCGGTCAAATGAAAGAGTTAAGTTCTAAAAAAGAGATAGAAATAGCAGGTGCTCGTGAAAGACTTACAAAATTTCGATCTCAACTTGAATTTTTTCGTACTGACCTTGAGACTTCTTATCAAAGTGCAGTACAAACTCTGAGGAGTCTTGAAGAAAGTGATATATCTATTTCAACACGTTTGAATGAAGCTACTCGAAGAAAAAATCTTCTTCTTGCAAGAATTGCAAAAATTATTTCTTGATTTTATAGATATGCCTACAAAAAAGAAACAAAATAAAAGTTTGACAGATGCCTTTACTTTATTTGCAAAAAAAATGGAAAAAATAAAAAATAAGCAAATTCTTTTATTAAAAGATTTGAAAAAAACTCTTGCAAAAAAATCTTCTCGATAAAAATAAGGTGTTGAATATATTTTGAAAAGCCGCTTGACCTTCAGGCGCTTTTCATATAGGATAAAAGGATGAAAGTCAATAATTTTTAATACATTGTATATGCATGAACAACATGATCACGGGGTCAATATTTTGCCTTCTCTTATCAATGCACGTCTTCCAGAGTGGAAATTTGATGTGTACCATGAGGGAAAATTTAAAGAAGTAAATCTTGCAGATTATGCAGGAAAATGGCTTATTTTGTTCTTTTATCCAGCAGATTTTACCTTTGTTTGTCCGACAGAGTTGGTAGAAATGGCGGATCTTTATCCAGAATTTCAAAAACTGAATTGTGAAGTTGTGAGCGTGAGTACTGACACAAAGTTTGTACATAAGGCTTGGCATGACAATTCTCCAAGTATCGCGAAAGTAAAATTTCCAATGCTTGCTGATCCTACAGGAATTTTGTGTAAAACTCTTGGAACCTATATTCCACACGAGGGAATTTCACTTCGTGGAAGTTTTGTTGTGGATCCTGACGGCGTGATTCAAGCTTACGAAGTACATGCCAATAATATTGGACGCAGTGCAGCAGAGCTCCTTCGCAAACTTCAGGCTGCAAACTTTGTTCGTGAACATGGTGGGGAAGTCTGTCCTGCAAATTGGAAACCAGGTGCTTCAACTTTGACACCAGGTGAAGATTTGGTTGGAAAAATTTAATCTTTGAATTGAAATTGTATGTATACGGCAAAAGATTTTTCCTCGCTTCTTGGTCTGTCTGGATTCAGTGATACACTTCTCAACAATCACTTTACCCTCTATCAAGGATATGTAAAAAATACCAATACTTTGCTAGAAAAATTGTCTTTGCTTTTGGCAAGTGATCAAGCTGCGAGTCCAGAATTTGCAGAACTCAAACGTCGCTTTGCTTGGGAGTTCAACGGTATGCGCCTGCACGAATACTATTTTGGGAATATGAACACAAATGGGGGCAAGATAGATGTTGCTCCAAAAGTTGCAGCTAAGATTATTGAAAAATTTTCTTCTCTTGAAAATTGGGAAAAAGAATTTCGTGCTACGGGTGCTATGCGTGGCATCGGCTGGGTGATTTTGGCTTATGATAAAGAAGCTGACGAACTATTCAATGTTTGGATTAATGAACATGACGTTGGGCACCTCGCGGGTGCTGTGCCTCTTCTCGTGATGGATGTTTTTGAACATGCATTTATGATCGACTATGGTCTCAAACGTGCTGATTATATCGCAGCGTTTTGGAACGCCATTGATTGGAGTGTTGTAGAAAAGAGACTTCAATAAAGAAAAAAATACTGAAAAACCGCCAAGAAGAGGCGGTTTTTTTATTGACAAAAAAGAAAATATGTGCAAGTATAGGCCCGCTCTAATGGGAGAGCTGGGAAGGAAAGTAGTATGTCGAAAAGCGAGGACAATGGGTTCGGCAAGGCCATCCTCCGGCGGAGGAAGGAGCTGGGGCTGACCCAGGCACAAGTCGCCGAGAAGATCGGCGTTCAGCCAAACTATCTCGTCTACTTGGAGAAGGGACAGCGCCGGCCGAGTGATACGACCCTCGTGGAAATCGCTCGGGTTCTCGGTCTCTCCGCTGCGGAGCTGCACCTGATGGTGCATCCGCATTTGCTGGAGATCTACCAGATCGCCGGTGAGGCGGCGATCGTCCTCAGCGAGGAACCCATGGGGGGCTTCGCCGAGCTTCTCCAGGATATCAATATCCTGAGGTTGTACGGGATCAGCGAGGAGCTGGTCCATAAGGCTTCGGCCTTTGTCCGGCGAGAATTCCCCGGACGGAGCCACAGCAAGAACGAGGCGCTTCGCTTTGTTCTGGCCCTGGCCGCTCTCTGAGCTCCGCCACCACGCTGCTTGCTCACGCCAAGCCTGCCTCCGAAAAAGTTCATTGGATTCAAAGTTTTGAAGACAGTGGAAGGAGTTCGGAGGCAGAAATTATAAAAAAAGTATCCTGAAAGGGGTATTTTTTTATTGGGATATTCTGCGCTTATTTGTAAACTGTAATATTTTATTCAGTATAGCGTTATATAACTGTAAATATTAACACAGATCTATGAATCTCAAGATGATCCATATTGCAATGAATACGGTGTTTGCCCTGGCTGTAACTGTCGTATCTATGGCGATTATTTCTTTTATTTAGTATCAAAAAATTATTTTTATGAAAAAATATATTGCTTTATTTGTTCTTTTGGGTGGGGTTTCCTTTCTCGCGGGTTGTGCCTCTACCTTAGTTCCAGAGTCTCAAAAGGAAGTTGTCCCGCTTTCTCAAAATGCTGAGCTATCTCAAGTTATTGAATATACGAATGATCAATATGGATTTAGCTTCAAGTTTCCACAAACCTGGAAAGGGTATACTGTTACCCATAGAACTCTTGATTGGGGAACTTTTGGGAAAAGTGATTCACTCGATTTTGGTTTTGGGACAGAGAATACAATTTTCAATATAGCTATTCACACAAAAGAACAGTGGAAAAAGATTGCTGCTGAGCAAGAAGCAGATGGTCGTTATCCTCAAAGACCTCTTGCTGAAAGTAAGGATTTTGTATTTTCTTTTTCTACGAGTGGAGATGTTGCCAATGACGAAATGATGGCACACTTTGCTGAAATAAATAGTATTATACAAACATTTTCTGTACCAGAGTTTGACCCGAAAGTATAAAAATAAAAGCTAACAGTCGAAACTGTTAGCTTTTGTCTATTCGGGTTGCGTAGGTGGATCCTACGCCTACCCCTATGAATCAGTGAAAGTGCCAGAGGAGGAAAATTGTAAATCCTATGAGGATGTACATCTCCATTTCCTGCCGGAGGCTCCGGCCGAGGGATGTCCGGCGGAAACGCTTCGGCACCCTTCGCTTATTTTTGTTCATTGGGGATCTCCTTGTGGAGGGATACTAAATAAAAAGGCTAAAAAAGTCAAGCTTTAGCATTGACTTTATACACGATTCAAAATATACTCACTTTGAATATTTATAATTATAGTATGGGGCATATTGAACATATACAAATAAATAAAGAAGTTTTGGATATTCGTTGGCAAATTTTGCGTTTGATCCGGGAGTATTTTTGGAGTGAAAATTTTGTGGAGGTAGAAACACCATTGTTATTGCGTTTGCCTGGACAAGAACCTTATTTGTCACCGATGAAATTGGATTTGCATAATGAAATGGAAAACAAATTTACAGGATTTTTTCATACTTCACCTGAATATACAATGAAGAAGATGCTTGCTGCGGGCTATGAAAAAATATTTTCTCTTTGCAAAACATTTCGTGATTATGAAAGTTTTGGTGGAACGCACAATCCAGAATTTACCATGATTGAATGGTATCGCGGGCATTCGGATTTTTGGGCGATTATGGATGATGTTGAAAAATTATTTAATTTTATTTCTGAAAAATTACAATCTGAAAAGAGATTTTCTTTTGAACGAATGCACATGCGTGATGTATGGCAAAGATATGTCGGAGTGAATCTCGACGAGTATCTGAAACAAGAACAAATGTTTGGGCTTTGTATTGAAAAAGGATTTCATCCTGAAAAAAACGAAGCATATGAAGATTTGTTTTATCGAATATTTTTGAATTTTGTTGAGCCAAAGCTTGAAAATGTGATTATTCATCATTATCCGAAACAAATGGCAGCCTTGGCAAAAATGTCGGATACAGAAGTTGGCTATGCAGAACGTTTTGAGGTCTATGTGGGGGGCCTTGAGATTGCCAATGCCTTTGGGGAGCTCTGCGATGCCGGGGAACAGCTCAAACGCTTTCAAGAAGAGTATAAAAAACGTCAAGAACTTGGAAAAGATTTGTTTGCCATTGATATGGAATTTATTGAAGCCGTGGGGAAAATGCCTCCATCAGGGGGGATTGCCCTCGGGGTAGACCGACTGGTGCAACTTTTTACGGGTTGCCAAAATATCGATTCTGTGCTAGTATTACCGGCGTCTAAGCTATTTAACTAAATTTTATGGGAGATACTACTGATATCAAAAAAGGCGCTATCATTCGCCATAACAATGATTTGTACGTGGTAACTTTTTGTCAATTTGTAAATCCTGGAAAGGGCTCTGCTTTTACAAAGACAAAAATGAAGAGTATTTCGACAGGAAAAGGAACTGATAACACATATAAAAGTGGTGAGTCAGTGGATGTTGTGCAGGTAAATTATCAAAATGTACAATATCTCTACAACAATGGAACTTTTTATTCTTTTATGAATAAAGATACCTATGAAACGATTGATGTGAATGCTGATACTGTTGGAGAAGATGCAAAATATTTGAAAGAAGGTCTTGAAGTGGTACTTGCTATGTATGAAGGTAATGCCGTTGCTATGCAGCTTCCAATCAAGATTCAATATTCTGTAAAAGAAGCTCCACCAGCGGTTCGTGGAGACTCTTCGAGTGGAAATGTTACAAAAGAAATTGTTCTTGAAAATGATCTTCGTATTGCAGCACCAATTTTTATCAAAGAAGGCGAAGAAATTTTGGTGAATACGGAAACGGGTGAATACGGTGGACGTGTGAACGAAAAATAGTTTTTTTAAACTCAAGAAAATCCTGATTTTCGTCAGGATTTTTTGTTTTTTATATGAGTTTATGATATTATTTGTTCATAAAGAATTGATTTTGAAAGTATGTTTCTTTCTCGAGAACAGCGGGAAGTTCGTAAGGGTCCAGAGATTCGCAAAGTTGCTTTGAAAGATAGAGAAAGTGCATATCTGAGACGTCTAACTTCAAAAGGTAAGGATTGGTTTAAAGTGGTGGGCTTCACAGCTCTTTCAACTGTTTTGGTCGAAGGAGCTTTTTCTCGTGAAGCTCGGGCAGATGATTTGTCGATACAAAAGACAATGAATACTTTGGCTGTAGAATCTGGTCAGCCAAGTCCTTTTGAATTTGTTGCTTCACAGTTGAATGGTTTGGATAAGATTCCATCAAATACCCCCGAAGATAAAGTTGCTGCTCTCACTCCAAAGACAAAAAAGTTGAGTACTCCGGGGCTTGCTCTCGAGCATTCACTTTCAGATGATGTAAATCTTCGTACAAGTGTGGACGCGGCTACAACCGGAGCCTATGCGCTTGTCACTATCAAGGCAGATTTTCTGTGAAAGAATTTTTATGCAAGATATTTTGGAAAGACAATTTAGGGCCCTAGTTGAAAATTCTGGATTGGAAAAATCTATTCAAGAACGTCTGTTTGTAGCTATTCAAAAATTGTCTCGTCAAGAACAAGTAATTTTATTGCAGTTGTTTCAAAAATATCCAGAAAAGATCTCGTCATTTTGGGTTCTTTCTCTTAAAAAATTTGAATATATAAAAAATGGGGTTGGAAATTTGGATGATATTTTACAAGAAGAAATTGATTTATTTTCTTAGAAAAAAGAAAACATTCGAGTTGATTTTTTTTTATCCTGGAGTATTTGCAGGATTTTTTCTTGTACAAATTTTGAAGAGATTTTTGCAGATTCGTAGAGGGATTCAACTGTTCCGGATCTTTGGTATTCATCTACGCCCATCATTTCAAATTTTTCTACAGGGATATTTTTTGTGAGCAGATGCCTTGCTAGTTGTGATCCAAAACCACTCTGCGTATTGTGATCTTCGAGAGTTAAAACTTTTTTTGTTTTTTGAATTGAATCAATAACTGTTGTATCAAATACTTTTGCTGAGTTTATAATCACAAGTTCAATAGAAAGTTTTTTATGGGTATATTTGAGTTCTGTGAGGGCTCGCAAAGCAACGCTCACCATACTGCCAGAAGCACAGAGGGTGAGGTCTTTTCCAGAACGTAAAATATCCGAGCGTCCGTATTCGTATTTGTATTTTGCATCAAAAAATGGACTGCCATCGGCTTTTGTGAGTACGGGAACCTTATGACGGCCCATACGAACATAAAAATTACCGTAGTGGCTCGCAACATAGCGGATAATATGATCTGTTTGGTTTGGGTCAGCTGGTTCAATAATCATGGTGTTGTGCAGGCCAAGCATGGAACCGATATCGTCGATGGCTTGGTGGGTTGGTCCGTCTTCGCCAACAGATAATCCACAGTGAGTGGCAACCATTTTGACATTTGTTTCGTTGATATCATTGACCCGAGCTTGATCTTTGGCACGGCTGGTCATGAAGACCCCGTATGTTGAAGCAAACGGAATGAGGCCTGTAAGAGAAAGCCCTCCTGCACAGGAAATCATGTGTTGTTCTGCAATACCACATTCAATATGTCTCTCTGGAAATTTTTCTTGGAAAAAGTTTGTTTTGACAGATTCTGAGAGGTCTGCTGTGAGGGCTACAATATTTTTATTGAGTTTTCCAAGATCAAGAAGTGTATTGCCATAAGCGCTGCGGCAGTCAAGTGAGTCTGTCGCTTTGTAGATTTTTGCTTTTCCAATGTTTACCTTCAGTTTTGTGAGAGATTTTATTTTTTTTATGGTATGTATTTTCCATTTATTTTGTTTTTTGAAGGTCAATAAAATTTCTTCTTGTTTTTTTGTAAGAGTAAGTTCCGTTAGCGCTTTTTCTGCTTGTTCTTTTGTAGGAGCTGTCCCATGCCAGCTTGCTTTGTGTTGGCGGCCAGTGCTTTCCATAAAGCTGACACCTTTGCCCATGATTGTTTTGGCAAGAAGAACAACTGGTTTGTTTGTGCTTGTATATGCTTTTGCAAGAGCTTGTGAAAGTTTTTGAAAATCATGGCCATCTACAGTGAGAACTTCCCAACCACAAGCAGTAAAAATTTTGTGAAGGTCGTGTGGCATGACTTTTTCTACACTATCAGAAAGTTGTACTTGGTTGAAGTCAACAAATGCAATGAGGTTATTGAGTTTGTATTTTGTAGCGAAGTTCATCATCTCGTAAACCTGGCCTTCTTCGCTTTCACCATCACCAAGAGTGACAAAAACTTTTTGTTTTTGCTTTGCAAGTTTTTGGGCAAGGGCGAGTCCACTTGCGACAGAAGTTCCAATTCCTAAGGGGCCTGTACCATACCACACTCCGGGGACAGTGCGAGCAACATGTCCTTCAAAGATAGATTTTGATTTGCGAAAATTTTTGAGGAGGTCTTTTTTATCAACAATATCAAGTTCGGCAAGTACTGCGTAAAGAGCCGGCGAAATGTGTCCGTTGGATATAATAACAGGATCCTTTGTATGGACGATAATTTGGGTATAGAGGAGGCTAAGGTAATCGATGCTACTGAGTGATCCTCCGGGATGTCCACTTTTGGTGTTTGAAGTCATTTCAATAATACTTCTACGACAAGAAGTTGCAAAAGCCTTGAAAAATTCAAGTTGTTTGCTGCTGACAGGCATAAAAAGAAATTATCTATTTTGAAAATAGTTGTAAATAGAAAATCCTACAAAAATTTGGAGAGTAATAATAAGGAAGAGGACAGCTTGAAAAGAAAGTTTCTTTGTTTTGTGACGGAAATAGTGCATGGCGAGCAGTGCAGCAGGGGATCCACCAAGAAGTGTGAGAAGCCAGAGTGTTTTTTCGGGAGTTCGTCTTCCGTCACCACGGGATTTCATTTTATCAAATCCGTAGGCAAAAAATGTAATACTATTTATAACTACAAAGTAAATACTAAAAATTTGTACGAGGATGGAAAGTTCAAAGAACCATTTCATCATACTATTAGTGTTCTTCAAGAGCGCTTGCTCCCATGTGGTATTTTCGATCTTCGTGTGAAAGTTTTATAAGTTCTTCACGGATTTTTTCTGGGTTTCGGATGTTATAAAAAATAATGTGACTATTTTCTGATGCTGTTTTTACAAGGACATTTCCATAGTGAAAGAGAGAAGGAAAGAGTCCTCCAACTTCACTGGTAACATCTTGAATTCTGAAGAGTTCGAGTTCGGAAATAGTTCTTGAAAAAAGTCCAAGTTGCTCCATTTCGACAATTCTATCATTGGTAACAATCGATACATCAAGATAAAAGAGAGTAAATTCTGTATAGAGAAAAAGCGATATACTAAGATAAAAAAGGCTAGAAAAAAGTACGAGAAGTGGAAATGATACAGCTCCGTTTAGAAGTTCTGGAAAAGAGTGACTTATGAAAAAATATCCAAGTACGGGGATAAGAGAAAGAATAAGAAATAGGATTACTTGTGGTACAAAAGTAATAGGATCACGACGCAGTACGTAAACAACTTTTTCGTAATTTTTTTGTTTGATAAGGGTAGAGAGGTGCATACAAAATTAGAAAGGAGTAGTCGAAAATCCGCTATTTGTGTTTGAAAAAAGGGCTGTTGTCCAGTCTGTGTTTATGAGGAGTGTTGCTGTAAAGTATAATATGATTATGCTTGTAGCTAATATAAAAAACGTAAAGATAAAACTTGCCATGTTCAAAGAGGCACTGGCTACGATATGATAGAGATTTACAAATATAAATATGAGATATATTGCAAGAAAGAGAACGTAAAGGATCAATGGAATATTGAGGGTAAGTGTCATAAAAATTTTATACAAGGGTATCTTGGGATAAAGGTGCTTTCATACCAAGGTGTTTATAGGCTGTTGAAGTGGCTTTTCGTCCACGTGGTGTACGCTCGATCATACCTATTTGGAGCAAGTAGGGCTCGTAAATGGTCTCGAGAGTATCCATTTCTTCTGCTATAGCGGCTGCGAGTGTAGAAAGACCAACTGGACCACCGGAAAACTTTTCAATAATAGTACGTAGAATTTTGTGGTCAACTTCGTCAAGACCCTCTTGGTCAACTCGTAGCATTGAAAGTGCTTCGTTGGCTGAAGATAAGCTAATTATACCAGAATTACGAATTTGCGCATAGTCACGAAGGCGTTTGAGGAGGCGGTTGGCAACACGAGGTGTCCGGCGGGCACGTGTGGCAATGAGTTTGGCCGCATCGTCGTCCATTGTCGCCTTTAAAACATCAGCACTACGCTTTAAAATTTTTTCAATATCACTGTGTTCGTAAAAAGAGAGATGGTACATGTGTCCAAAACGATCTCGGAAAGGACTGGAAAGGAGATTCATCTTGGTTGTAGCTCCAATGAGAGTGAATTTTTCAAGCGGCATACGAAGGGTGCGCGCCCCAGGACCTTTGCCAATGATGATATCAATGGCAAAGTCTTCCATGGCTGTATAGAGCACTTCTTCAATGGTGTGGTTCATGCGGTGGATTTCGTCGATAAATAAGACGTCCCCGGGGCCAAGATTGGAAAGAATTGCTGCTAGATCGCCAACTCGTTCAAGTGCTGGACCAGCAGTTACTTTTATATTGGCATTCATTTCTCGGGCTATGATGCTCGCCAGTGTGGTTTTTCCAAGTCCTGGGTTGCCATAGAGTAAAATATGTTCGAGGGCTTCTTCTCGTCCTTTGGCAGCTTCCATAGATATTGAGAGGGGTTCTTTGATGTGGTCTTGGCCAATAAATTCAGAAAGTGTTTGAGGGCGAAGACCAACGTCAAAAACAGCCTCTTCGGGATTTTCACAGGCTTCAAGGAGTCGATTTTCTTCATTTTCTTCGAGGAAATCTTCTTCCATAGTTTACTAATGGTATCATGAAAAAAATTTATAAACAATTGATTGTGGATAAGCTCCGTATAACATTTTTGGAGGGCTTAAAAATCGCCTGTTTTGAGCGAAAAAAAACTTTTTTTGAAATTGATTTTGGAAGAGGTTTTAAATGTGTTATAATTGGAAATACTTAATTTAAAATACTATATGTTGTGGTCTGCTACACTAGATACCACAATATGTAGTAATATTTCTATAATTTCATTTTTTAAATATTTTGCTATGGCACCCGTTTCGAGCATCCTTCAAATCAAAAAACGCAGTGGAGAAATTGTTGCTTTTAGCACAGAAAAAATTTATAGTGCTATTCAAAAAGCATTTATTAGTATTCATGGATCTGTTGCAGAGGTTCAATTATCCGAAATCACAGAACGAGTAGTAAAATATCTTGAAGATAAATTTGAAGATCGTACTCCTGGAGTAGAGGATGTTCAAAATATGGTTGAAAATGTTTTGATGGAAAAAGGATTGTTTGACGTTGCCAAAACCTATATTATTTATCGCTACGAACACAGTAAGGTACGTGAAGAAAAAAAGATTGAAGTTTTGAAAAAAATTGAAGAGGGTGGAATTTTTGTGACAAAACGAGATGGAACGAAACAGCGATTTGATATTGCGAAGCTCAAAAGATTCATTGCCTATGCCGCAAAGGGCTATGAAAAAGAAGTCAATATTGATGCTCTTGCTGAGCAGTGTCGTTTGGAACTTCATGAGGATATTGAAACAAAAAATATTACGAAAAGTTTGATCATGGTAGTACGAAGCTGGATTGAGCAAGACCCAGCCTATTCAAAAGTTGCAGCTCGTTTGATTTTGTGGAAATTGTATAAAGATATTATTGGGGCAGATAAAGTAAATTTTTCACATCTTGATGATCAGCTTCGTGAAGTTTTTCCAGAATGTATTCGCAAAGCTGTTGCTGCAGGACGTCTTGATCCAAAGATGTTGACTTATGACTTGAATTTTTTGGCAAGTAAAATGAATTTTGAACGAGATGCCTTGCTTGATTTTATGGCAATGCAAACACTCAATGATCGTTACTTTACAAGTAATCCTGTTACGAAAGAAATTTACGAGGGGCCACAATTTTTTTGGATGCGTGTGGCTATGGGATTTGCTCTTGCTGAAAAAGAAGAAGAACGTCATAGTCGTGCCATTGAATTTTATGAAGTTATTTCTACACTTCGCTATACTCCTTCGACCCCAACACTCTTTCACTCAGGGACACTGCATCCTCAAATGAGTGCGTGCTATCTCAATACTGTTGAAGATTCACTTGATCATATTTTTAAAGTGTTTGGTGACAATGCACAGCTTTCAAAATGGTCTGGTGGAGTTGGAACCGATTGGACAAATCTTCGTGCAACAGGGGCTTTGATCAAAGGAACTGGAGTTGAAAGTCAGGGGACTATTCCATTTTTGAAAATCGCCAATGATACTACTGTTGCTATTAATCGTAGTGGAAAACGCCGCGGTGCAACCTGTGTATATATGGAGACCTGGCATTATGATATTGAAGATTTTCTTGAGCTCCGAAAAAATACAGGAGATGAACGCCGTCGTACGCATGATATGGATACGAGTAATTGGATCCCAGATTTGTTTATGATGCGTGTGAAAGAAGATGGTGATTGGACACTTTTTTCACCAGATGAAACTCCAGATTTGCATCATATTTATGGGCGTGAATTCAAAGAAAAGTATGAGCTTTATGAAGAAAAGGCAGCTCGTGGTGAAATTCGTTTGTTCAAAACCCTGAAAGCTCGTGATTTGTGGAGACGCATGATCACCATGCTTTTTGAAACAGGACATCCTTGGATGACCTGGAAAGATGCTTGCAATGTGCGCTCTCCTCAAGATCATGTTGGTGTGATTCACAACTCAAATCTTTGTACAGAAATTACACTCAATACTTCTGCTGACGAAACGGCAGTATGTAATATCGGTTCGCTCAATATTTCTCGTCATATCGTAAATGGTACTTTGGATCAAGAATTACTTCACGATACGGTCAAAAGTGCTATGCGCATGCTCGATAACGTCGTGGATTTGAATTTTTATCCAACAAAAGAAGGCCGTATTTCCAATATGCGTCATCGTCCTGTAGGTCTTGGACTTATGGGAACACAAGATGCGCTTTATCTTATGGATATCCCTTTTGATTCTGAGGCGGCGGTTCGTTTTGCCGATACCAGTATGGAAGCAATCTCCTATTATGCAATTTTGAGTTCATCTGAACTTGCTCGTGAACGTGGCCGTTATCAAACCTATAAAGGTTCAAAATGGGATCGTGGACTTTTTCCAATTGATACAATTGCACTTCTTGAGCAAGAACGTGGTATGGAAATTCCAATTGATAAATCAAGTAGTATGGATTGGACTCCTGTACGTGAACATGTGAAAAAATATGGAATGCGTAACAGTAACACGATGGCAATTGCTCCAACTGCGACGATCTCAACAATCAACGGAAGTGTTCCAAGTATCGAACCAATTTACAAAAATATTTACGTGAAATCAAATCAAACAGGGGACTTTATTATTGTAAATGAAGCTTTGGTAAGTGATCTCAAGAAAATTGGTCTTTGGGATTATGAAATGCTTGGGAAAGTTAAATATTTTGATGGAAATATCTCTGCAATTGATGAGATTCCACAACATATTAAAGATAAATACAAAGAGACATTTGATATTGATCCACGATGGAGTATCAAGCAGGCTGCTGTGCGTGGTAAGTGGATTGATCAAAGCCAGTCGTTCAATATTTTTTATGGCGGAAAGAGTGGAAAAGAAATCAATGATATTTATCTCTACGCTTGGGAAATGGGACTTAAAACAACATACTATTTGCGAACGCTTGGGGCAAGTCAAGTAGAAAAATCGACTGTCGATACACAAAAACATGGCTCGACACATGAAAGAAAATCTTTTAATGCATCTGTTACAGACGCTCGTGCTGTTCAGGCAACTGCTTCTGTTACGAGTACTTCAGTGCCTGCAGCAGAGCCAAGTCCTATGGTTATGGGACCAGATGGAAAAGAAATTAAACTGTGTAAACTCAATGATCCTGGATGTGAATCCTGTCAGTAATCCTCAGCAGAGAATAATTTTTAATCGCCTGTCATCTATATGCCAATAACAAAAACAAATCAAAAAGTAAATATCAATGATCGTCGTATTATCAATGGGAAAGATGCAGATGTAATGCAGCTCTATCCAATGAAGCATACCTTTGCTTGGAATGCATACAATGTAGGAAATTCAAATCATTGGCTTCCAACAGAAATTGCCATGCAAAAAGATATTGAACAGTGGAAATCTCCAAATTTTTTGACAGAAGACGAACGCAAAGCACTCAAGACAGTTCTTGGATTTTTTACTACAGCTGATTCAATCGCCGCAAACAATATTGTGATTGCTCTGTATCGACACATTACTTCACCAGAGTGTCGGATGTATTTGCTTCGTCAAGGATACGAAGAAGCAATTCATACGCATGCCTATCAATATATTGTAGAATCTCTTGGACTCGACGAAGGTGAAATTTTCAACATGTATCGTGAGGTTGATGCTATTTACAATAAAGCCTCATTTATTTTGAGTTTTAACGAAGGTATTTTTAATCCAGAATTCAAAACAGGAACCTTTGAAGCAGATCAAAAATTTCTTGAAAACATGATTGTATTTTCACTGATCATGGAAGGAATTTTCTTTTATAGTTCTTTTGCTGTAATTTTTGGATTCCAACGTCAAAATAAAATGCAGGGATGCGCAGAACAAATCCAATACATTATGCGTGACGAGTCACAGCATCTCAACTTTGGTATCAATATGATCAATGCGATCAAAGAAGAACAGCCAGAGCT
>JBPOIO010000003.1:0-9711 GCA_052034405.1 Candidatus Magasanikiibacteriota bacterium
AAGTACTCGGCGCCAACAAGCTCTGCGAGATCCTTCACAACCCGTTCTACACGGGGAAGATGCTCGTCTCCGGCAAGACGTATCCTGGTGTTCATCCACATCTCATCAGCACCGAACTCTTCGACCGTTGCCAAGAGGTTTTCCGGCAGAAGCACTCGGGTGGTCAGCCCAGGCAGCACCTCCATTTCTTGCTTTCACGAAAGCTGGTCTGCCCGAGATGCGTGGGCTTCCTTGTCGGGGAGCAGCACAGGAAGACGAACGGGAAGTTGTACCGCTACTACCGGTGCCATCGAGCCGGTTGCCGATTTCTGACCCGCGCCGACGACTTGGAGAACGCCGTGATCGCTGCACTGCGCGCCGACGCCACGCACGCACCAATCTTCGATCTGAGTGCGGACCCTGTCTCGCAAAGACAGGCCATAGATGAACTGGTTGCGCGCATTGAACTTCAGTCGAGCGGCGATACTGCGTCCGTCCTGTTCAAGCAGGTCCCCAGCATGATATAATCGAAACAACTTCGCAGCGACCGAGAATGCGGGCCCGCATCCACTGACGCTGGGTGACGTTTAGAAATAGCGGAGCATTATGGCCTTCCACGGAATTTTCATCGGAGTTGATCGTTACGCATCGCCACGCATTCCGTGGCTCTCTTGCGCTGTCCGCGATTCATCCGCGTTGCATGCACTCTTCACCGATACCTTCGGCGGCGGAGCCGTACTGCTCCATGATGCTGCGGCGACGAAGGTCGACGTGGAGGCCAGTCTCACTGCTCTCGAAACATGTTCAGCCGACGACCTGGTCGTCATCGTGTACTCAGGTCACGGCACCGACACTCACGAACTCGTACTATACGATACAGATTGGGCCCGCATACCTGAGACAACTCTTCCGCTTGCTGATTTGGTCGCACGCATTTCGCGCATTCCTTCTCGTCGCCTCGTCTGCGTTCTCGATTGCTGTTTCTCCGGCGGGGCAGGCGCCAAGGTGTTCGAAACCGGCTCTGGTGTGAAAAGCATCGACTCGGTCGACTCCCTTCTCGACCAGATGGGCGGTGAAGGGAAGTTTATCATCGCCGCCTCCAAGGCTGATCAACCTGCCCTCGAAGATCGTCGGCTGCGGCACGGCTTGCTCACGTACTCCTTGCTTCAAGCGCTGAAAGGCGCCCCCGAGGTTGTACGGGATGGCTCAATTAGCACCTACGCGTTGGTTGGCTATCTCACTGCTCGCGTCATCGACGCAGCGCGCGCGTTGGGTCGAACTCAGGAGCCGGCCTTTCGTGGCAAGATCGACGGCGACTTGCTGTGGCCGGTGATGACGCCCGGCGCCGCATACCACGCAGCATTTCCCGATATCGCACCGCTGGTCGCGACTTCCGAGCTCCGCTCACTTGGCACGCGCATCGACCCCGCCATCCTCACGGTCGTATCAAGCGTAATACCGTCCCTCAACGAACTACAGCTCGCGGCCATTAATGACTTCGGTATTCTTGATGGCCAACATCTCGTCGTCGTGGCGCCAACGTCTTCCGGAAAGACTCTGATCGGCGAACTTGCCGCACTCCGGGCAGCTGGACAGCGCCAGCGAACGATCTTCTTGATGCCGCTGAAGGCGCTGGTCAACGATAAGTATCGGGCCTTCTCGTCGACGTACGGCGCGTACGGCCTGCGAATCGTTCGTGCGACGGGGGAATCGACCGACGACGTTCCAGATGTATTGCGCGGGCGGTACGACATCTGCCTCATGACCTACGAAAAGTTTGGTGCACTCGTACTGACGGCGCCGCACCTGCTTGAGCAAGTTGGCGTCGTAGTCGTTGACGAGGTCCAGATGCTGGCAGACCTCCACCGCGGGGCGAATCTCGAGTTCATCCTCACGCTGCTGCGCTCGCGTCGCGCTCAAGGAATCGAGCCCCAGGTCGTTGCGTTGTCTGCTGTCATCGGCGATACGAGCGGTCTTGAACGGTGGCTCGGAGGGCGTCTCCTCCGTCGGGACCAGCGACCGGTTCCACTCGAGGAGGGCGTTCTCAACGCTGCCGGCACATTCAGATTCATCGATACTGCGACTCGGACCGAGGAGACGATTCGAAATCTGGTGATGCAGGAGATGACCGGGAAGAGCAGTAGTCAGACGCTAGTCATACCACTCGTCCGGAAACTTGTCGCAGAGGGAAAGCAGGTCATCGTCTTCCGTGAAACGCGCGGGGAGGCGCGGGGCTGCGCTCTCTACTTGGCGCGCAACCTTTCACTTGCGCCTGCGGACGGCGCTCTTGCGGCGTTACCGAAAGGCGACCCCTCGTCTGCATCACGCGCCTTGCGCGATTCTCTGCAGGGTGGGGTTGCGATCCATATTGCTGATCTTGACCGTGACGAACGGCGAGTCGTCGAGGAAGAATTCCGCAGATTGAACAGCGGCATCCGGGTAATCGTCGCCACCACTACCCTCGCTATGGGGGTGAATACCCCCGCTGAAGCCGTAGTGATCGTTGGTCTTGAGCACCCGGGAGACGCGCAGCCGACGCCCTACAGCGTTGCCGAATACAAGAACCTTGTTGGCCGCGCCGGCCGGCTCGGAATCAAGGAAAAGGGCGCTTCTTACATCGTTGTCATGACCCCACGCGATGAGCAGGAAGTGTGGACGCGTTACGTGACCGCCACGCCCGAGAACATCACATCAAGGTTCTTTGCCGCGAACACTGACCTGAGGTCATTTGTGGTGAGGCTCTTGATCTCGCTTGAGCGCGGGAATCCGGCGGGCTCAAGCCAGACCGAGATTTCAGACTTCATCACGAATAGCTTTGGCGCGTTCATCGCCTACGCTGGACAAGCGCAAGGACGCCTCACTGAATCCGTCCGGACAGCAATTTCGAGTTTGGAGCAGAACCAGCTCATCTTGCGTGATTCCAGTGGTCTCTACCGGCTGACCCAACTTGGGCACTTGGCCGGCCGCGGCGGCACCGAAGTTGAGACGATTGTCCGCGTCGCAGCAGCACTTCGTGGCTTGAACGCGACGGCGATAACAGACCCGGTGTTGATCGTCCTTGGTCAGTTCTCGGTCGAGTTGGACCAAGTTTACTTTCCGATAAACAAGAAGAGCACAATCAAAGAGCCGCAGTCGTGGCGAGACGAACTTGCGCGCCAAGGAATTCCAGCAAGCCTGGTGCAGAACCTTCGTAATGGCGTCGACATCGAGACGGGGACGCGACGGATGAAGAAGGCTATCGCCTGCCTTCTGTGGATTTCGAGCCTCTCAATTGAAGATGTCGAAACGACGATGAACAAGCACGGAGGTCTGGACGGAGCGGCGGGGCCAGTGCGTGGCGCTTCTTCTCGAACCCACGATGTCATTCCAGTCGTGGCGCGTCTGGCAGAGATCTTCTACCCGACGTTGGACCTCGAACTGCGTATGAAGCGGCTGCTTGCGAGACTCGAAGTCGGCGCCCCTTCGGCTATGGGTTCTCTTGCCGAACTTCTGGGCGCTCGACTGACGAGGTCGGACTATCGAGCGCTTCTGCTCGCGGGCGTTACCGAGGTCCAGACGCTGTCTGACCTCGACGACGAGTCACTCGGCGAAGTTCTTCAGGCCGATGCCTTCAAGATCCATGAAGTCCGCGAGGTCGTTCGGCAGTACTTGGCGCAGGAGCTCGAGGACAATCCCGTACTTCCAGAACTTCCCCTCTATGAGGCGTAGTTCGAGTTCTTGTCTTAGTAAACGGCCCAGTTCGAACAACCGGGAAGTCGATTTCCCACCCGCTCGAACTACGACGTAGAACAAAGAAACAGCGCAATCATGCGCTGTCTTTTTTGAACTGGTCAATTCGACATGTTCACGTCTGGTGCCGCGGGCGGGGATCGAACCCGCATGACCTTGCGATCAAGGGATTTTCTTACACACTACAGTTTTCACTGCCTTTGATAATCAAAGTTTGTGGTCTGGACTTTCTCTTCACCATATCACATGATTTAGGTGCCTGCCATTAAGTCTCTACACCTTTCCCGACTCAGCCGGGACTTGGCTCGGGGTTACCATTTTACAGGCTTCCCCGAATTTGACAAGTTCTACATTCAAAGTTTCCTCTGAAGCACTCAAATTAGTTTAAGTCCCTCGTGTATACCATTTCACCACCGCGGCATTTTTATTTTTTTCTTCGATTAAGACCTCGATGTGTTGCTTGTAAACTATGACAATTAGGACACAACACTCTTAAATTTTCTAAACGATTATCTTTTCTATCACCATTAATATGGTCAAGCTCCAGTGGAATTCTACCATCACTCGCTGATTTTGACCAGCCACAAAGTTCACAAGCGGGACTTTTTAAGTTGGCAAAAAATAATCTTTTTTTCAATTTAAAACTTTGATAATCACTTCCCTTCACTAAAATTTTTTCTAAAGGAATTCTAGGAGAACCTATTCCTTTCATACCCTTATTCCAACTTTTCCCTTTAAAATGTGAAATATCTATATTAAACTCTTGTAAATATTTTTTTATCTGTGAATAATTACCTCCTGCTGGTTCTAGACCCAAAGCAAAAAGAACTTGCCGAACACTCGTAGCAGTTTTTGCAACATCAACTAACTGTTTTTCTGTCCACTTTCTTGCTTTTGTCATACCAAACAAGTATAACATAATGGCATAGGTTTAACAATTAGTAATTTTATGCGTTTACCTTTTAAAGAACTTTGACTTATGAAAATAATACTACCAAAAGCACTTGAAAAAATCAAGCCAAACCAGTATAGTAAAAGCTCTTAAATCCTTTTTTCTATGAACAGCGTCCAAACATCTGTCAAACACCTCGCTATTATTATGGATGGCAACCGCCGCTGGGCGACAGAACGAGGCCTTCCAAAAATGGCAGGACATACAAAAGGAGCCAAAAATTTGAGACGTATTGTCAAAGCCGCACAGGCCAAAAAAATACAGTTTTTGACGCTCTATACCCTTTCTACAGAAAACCTCACCGGACGAAGTGAAGAAGAACTCAAGCACCTTTTTTCTCTTATTGAAAAACTCCCCGAATACCTCGCTGATTTTGAAAATACAGAAACACAATTTCGCATTATTGGAGATATTTCAAAACTTCCGGAAAAAACACAAAAACGCCTTCAACTACTCACAGAAAAAACAAAATCCTATACAAAATTTGTTCTCACCCTTGCTATTAACTACGGCGGACGAGATGAAATTGTACGCGCTACAAAAAAAATTATTGAGGCAAAACTCAAGGTGGAACAAATCACAGAAGAAGTATTTGCAAACTATCTTGATACTGTCCAAATTCCTGATGTGGACCTCATGATTCGCACAGGTGGCGATCAAAGACTCTCCAACTATCTCCCCTGGCAAACAGCCTATGCAGAACTGTATTTCACATCAGTCTATTGGCCGGAATTTTCAGATAAAGATTTGAATCAGGCACTCAACTGGTTCCATGAACAAAAGAGAAATAATGGAAAGTAAAATCAATAAAAAAATGACATTTAAAAAAAGAACTGTGGATAACAGCTCTTTTTTTTGTAAAACTTTAATAAAACTTTAGAAAAACTTTATCTTCAAACTTGTATAATAAATACAAAGGAGAGCGACATGAAAAACTTCGCATACATTCCCTGCACCTGCACACACAACCCACCACGCCCTCCACATGGACGCATCGTGGAAACCTCGCAAGGTTTCTCTGAAAATTGTGACGAGGGAGGATTCCGCATCACAACCATCGATGGGTCCGAGGCCTTCCTCGAGGTGATGGTTGCCGGAGACTGCATCGGTAGTGCTCTGGCCCTACGCCTGCTCGCACAGATCCGCGAACAGGGCGTCCCCGAAGACATCATGCCTCCTGGGAGAGACCCTGTTCTCTACCAGGCCCTCCGGCGCATCTACGCCCAAGGCCCACGAGAGGGTCTTCATGCCCTCTTCCGTGAGTGATTTCTCTATCCGTTCATTCCCCTCCGCGGCCGGCCGACCGCACAGCTCACCCACAGCATCGGCCCCCTCCAAAACATTCAAATATCCTCTCCATTGAGGGTATTTTTTGTAAGAATATATTGACAAATACGTCATATTGTAATACACTTACATGTCATAATCTTAACTTTCTTTTATGAAAAAGATCCTTTTTAGTATTGCCATTTTATTCTTACTACTCGCTTTTTCCCAAACTACTCATGCCATCGCATTCCCTGCCAATGATCCAGGAATAGACATTTCTCGAGATCAAAATAATAATTACAAGCTCGATCAAGGTTATGAACCAAGTGGTATTGTTTGGCACAATCGTCTCCAAAGCCTTTTTATGGTCTGGGATAATGGATATGTTACACAAATGGACATCGATGGAAACATTCTTCACCCCTCAGTCTTCATTGGTGGCGGATACGATATTGAAGACATTACGGTTGTTGACGAACAAAGCAATTTTGTTTACCTCCTCCAAGAATTTCCACAAGCAATTGTCGAATATGATATTTCAAATTGGAGACTCACAGGCCAACGCTGGAACCTTCTTGGTATGCCTGGAAATAGCCGAGATGGTGCAGAAGCTCTTACCTATAATAAATTCACACATGAATTTTATGTTGGAGCACAAAGTGATGGAAATATATATGTCTATAATATTGACCTTTCAAATCCATCTGATACAAACTTCTCCCGGATGATCGATACTCACATGAATGTTCGAGGAGGTGATATTGCTGGACTCAACTATTCAAACGAAACAAACCGTGTCTATGCACTTTTTGATACAGCAAACGTGATCCAAGAATATGATTCTCGTGACCAACTACGAGCGGAATTTACTGATGTTCCAGGAATTGAACAAGAAGGACTTGTTATTCTTCCAGGCTGTCCAAATGCAAATGCACAAATAATCATTGTAGAAGATGCCCCCCTAGTACGTGGAGCTGGCGCACGGGTCATGAAATACAACTCCTACCCTCTCGCTTGTATCCCATCGATGACAGACAATGACCGCGACGGATATATGGCAAATGCCGATTGTAATGATAATGATGCAAGCGTTCATCCAGAGGCTTTTGAAATTACAAATGATGGAAAAAATAACGACTGCAGTAGTCGCACCCCAGATTATGTCCGTATATATACAACACAAACTCTTTTACATCCTCTTTCAACAGAAATTCGTGAAGATTATCACGTATTTGATAACATCGGTGAGTATTCATATATACAAATTCCGGCAAATCTCCAAAAACAATGGTACACTTTTGAACTCGAAGCTCGAGTAAACACACTTGATCAACTTTTTTCCATGGGAGTATATATTCCACAAATCAATCTTGTTCATGCAGATATGCAAATCGTGGATCGTGATGTTTGGAAAAAATATACTTTTACGGTGATGATTCCAGCAAATACACCCGTCAAGGTACGATTTGTCAGCAACATAACAGGAAAAACAGCTCTTGTAAAACGCGAACACCACCTTCGTTCTGTAAAGGTTACACGGCTTGAACAAGCTCCCAATCCTTTTATTCTTCGCTAAAAAAATCTGGTCTTTCCTGTGATGAATAATAACCCCAAATTTTTATATTTTCACCTTCAAGTGAAAATGGAATATTAATTTCTTTGAGAATCTTTTTCAAAACTTCAAAATCTAATTCCTGAGAATCTTTTTCGCATTGCAAAATAAGATATTGAACAAACTCAGTCTCCTGCAAAAATTCTTCCCATCGAATATACGAAAAATCATAAGGAGAATGTGAGTCAAAAAAATAATGAATTGAGCATTTCGGACCAAAGTCGCCAAGGTGCTCAATTTTTTTTACGAGTTCTCTCCATTTTGTCTTATTGAGAACACACACAAGTTGTTTTTCTTGTATTTCTTTTTGTAAAGACTGATCCATATACTTCTATTCTTCACTTTTATATCTTTTATTAACAAAATTTTTTCTTACGTCTTCAGAAGCTCTCGACAAAAATGTCTCAAAATTCCCATAGTGTCTTTTCACAGCTTTACGTAATTTATCATAACCATTCTTTCGTAGCCAAGTATGATTAAATAAAGGTTTTTTTTCTAAAGGAAGACTATTCCACTGTTCATATGCATCTTGAAATTTTTTCAAAAATTGTATCTCATCAAATTTTTCATGTTGTTGAATTTCAAATGAATTTTGGACATCAAAAGAAAATTTACAAATAAATCTTTCAAATCCCCCATTCCGATTAATCCATTTATATAATCCTTCAAATCCTTGATTTCGTAAAAAATCTGGATTAAATCCAAATTTTTTATCAGCATTTTTCCATTTATCATACGCTTGTAAAAATTCTTGTGTTGCTGTTTCTACTGTCTTTTCTTCATATGGTTCTCTTTTTTCAAAAGCAGCTTGAACTTCTGGAGATGACAAATCCACAAGATCGTTTATCCCACCTTTTATTCTCGCAAATTCATATAACCCCGCAAAACCGTGCATTTTTAACCATTCAGTATTAAATTTTTTTAACCTATCACCATTTGACCAAATTTCATAGGCTTTTAAAAGCTGATTTAATCTCCGATCTAACACATTTTTTTTTACATTACTCAATCCATTATATTTTGGAACTTCTTTTGTACACAATTCATATATTCTTTCTTTCCAAGAATCTACATCGCCTGTCCAATCAAGTGGATAAAATTCGAAAGGATTACATTCTTTATTTTCATACTGACTTTTCGTCAAAGAAAGTAGTTTTTCACGAACATCCTCTCTGGTTGGAACATTATAAAAAATAAAAGTTTTATTTCCTTCTTGATTATTTACACTTATAGCTATTTTTAAATCTGGAAGATAGTAAAAATAATAACTATGATCACCACGAACCATTGTAGAAGTATTTTTACCAGCAAAAGGTCTTTCAAAAACTATATTTTTTTCTGTAAATAATTCAACAAGATACTGAGAACGAGGAATGACATCCAAAATTTCTAGACCAACTCCACTACCCGAAATATTTATTTCGCCATCGTCTGAAGGAGTAATAGTAGTATCAGGAAGATACTCGGGAAATACAATCGGATTTGTAGTGAGATCGCTCTCCATAGCTTTTTTGAGTCCTATTTCAACCAATCTTTTTTTTAAATCTGGTATATGAAGCGTCATTGACTTTTTTCTTAAATTAACTTCTACCAAATCTGAAAAACCAAAATAGTCTGCAATCATAGTGAGACTTGGCCTCGGCTCTCGACTTAAATAGGTATCAACTTCATTATTAATCTTTGAAATTAAAAAATTAATATTTCTTTCTCTTTCAAATTCAGACATAATGACACACATTAAAAATATATTTTTATCAGTTATAAAAAAATTTTATAAATTATTCTTACTTTATTCTAAAAAAAGAATAATGTCAAACAAAAAACTTGTCTTTACAGAACAAGTTTTTCATATCCACGACAAGCAGATTTTTTTAGCCTACAGTATAAGTGTACCCTTACCAATCCAATGTTCCACCAACCTGATACTCTGTCACGCGCGTTTCAAAAAAGTTTTTCTCTTTTGAAAGATCAATTGCTTCACTCATCCAAGGAAATGGGTTTGGTGTATGAAATTGTTCTGGGAGTCCAATACGAGTCAGTCGGCGATCTGCAATGTGCTCAATATATTTGGTAAATCCTTCTGCATTCATTCCAAAAATTCCTTTTGGAAAAACAGTATTAGCAAAAGTATATTCAAGTTTTGCAGCTTCTTTTACGAGATCAATAATAT
>JBPOIO010000021.1:0-10083 GCA_052034405.1 Candidatus Magasanikiibacteriota bacterium
GCGTACAAAATGTAAACGTCAATTATGCTGCACAAAAAGCAAGTGTCATATTTGAAAATGAAAAAATAACTACAGAAAAAATTATTGAAATCGTAAAAAAGACAGGATATACGGCAACATTTGGTGCAACAAAAGAACATAGAGAAAAACAACGAGAACAAGAAATCAAAAGTTATTTCACAAAGTTTCTTGTAAGTTTTGCATTATCGATTCCGATGTTGTACTTCATGCTGCTTGATTTTTTTGCGCTTCCACTGCGAGAATTTCTTATGCCATACATGGGAGTTATTTCTCTTCTTCTCACTCTTCCGATTCAGTTTATTATTGGTGCCGGATTTTACAAAGGCATGTGGAGCTCACTTCGAATGAAGATGTTCAACATGGATAGCCTCATTGCCATCGGCACCAGCACTGCATTTTTTTATAGTCTCTGGCGATTCACAGATTTTGCAATTCGAAATAAAAGTATCCTTGGGCTTACTGGAGAAAAAATTCCAGATCTGTATTTTGAAACTGCAGCATTTCTCATCACATTTGTAATTCTTGGAAAATGGCTCGAGGCAAAAGCAAAAGGACGAACCGGAGATGCCATAAAAAAACTCATGGGACTGCAGCCAAAAACAGCGCGCCTAATTCGAAATGGCAAAGAACTCGATATTGCGATTGAAAATGTTATCGTCGGAGATATTATTATCGTCCGTCCTGGAGAAAAAATTCCAGTTGATGGCATAGTAACAAAAGGAACTTCGAGCATCGACGAATCCATGATTACAGGCGAAAGTATTCCTGTTGAAAAAAATACTGGAGACAAAGTAATCGGTGCCACCATAAACAAACACGGAACGCTTGAATTCAAAGCATCCAAAGTTGGAAGTGAAACTGCTCTCGCTCAAATCATTCGCCTTATTGAAGAAGCACAAGGTTCACGCGCCCCAATTCAAAATTTTGCAGATCGTATTTCTGCTTGGTTTGTACCAACCGTACTTATTATTGCGACTATTACTTTTCTCGTTTGGTTTTTTATCCTGGGAGCAACACTTGAGTTTAGCCTCATGGCTTTCACAGCAGTGGTTGTTATTGCCTGCCCCTGTGCCCTTGGTCTTGCAACTCCAACAGCAATTATGGTTGGAACCGGCAAGGGCGCTGAGTATGGGGTGCTTATCAAAGGCGGCGAACCACTCGAGGCAGCCAACAAAATCAATGCTATTATTTTTGACAAAACTGGCACACTCACAAAAGGAAAACCAGAAGTTACTGACATTATAACATTTGGTGAAGCAGATGAAGACGCTGTTATTTCTTTTGCCTCAAGCCTCGAAAAACGATCAGAACATCCACTTGCAGAAGCAATTGTTCGTTACGCAGAAGAAAAAAATTCTAAAATTATTCCCATAGAAAATTTCAAAGCAATCCCCGGACAAGGAGTCCAAGGATCTATCCTCAATGAAACATATTATCTCGGAAACAGAAAACTTATTTGCGAAACACTCAGATTTGAACTCCGTATAATTGAAAAACAAATTCAACAACATGAAGAATCTGGAAAAACGGTGATGATACTCGCCAATACAAAAGAAATTATCGGACTTATTGCCGTAGCTGATACTATCAAAGACACAACTCTCGAAGCACTTCGTGCACTTGAGAAAAAAGGACTTGCAATATATATGATCACCGGTGACAACAAGCGTACTGCTGCGGCTATTGGAAGAACTCTTGGTATCAAAAATATTTTGGCAGAAGTTTTACCCGAAGGAAAGGCGGCCGAAGTCAAAAAGCTTCAAGACGCAGGATTTTATGTCGCAATGGTAGGTGATGGTATCAATGACGCGCCAGCACTTGCTCAGGCTGATCTTGGAATCGCGATGGGAACAGGAACAGACGTGGCTATGGAAAGCGGAGGCATTATCATTATAAAAAGTGATTTACGAGATGTTATTACAGCGATTGATCTTTCACGAGAGACAGTCAGCAAAATAAAACAAAACATGTTTTTTGCACTTTTCTATAACGTGATTGGTATCCCCATTGCGGCAGGAATTTTTAGCACATATGGCCTTGTACTTCGACCAGAACTTGCAGGGCTTGCGATGGCAATGAGCTCCATTTCGGTTGTATCAAATTCACTTTTACTCAAATATTTTCGTCCAGGAAGAAAAAATTACTTCTCTCTCATTGCGCCAGTTATTATGACTCTCGTTTTTCTCTTTTTATTTTTTCAATTTGGAAAATTAAATACTATAAATGAAAATAAAAACGCAATGTCTCAAGAAATACAAGTTGACCGCAGTACACAAGAACAAATCATTTCAATGATTACAAAAAATAATCTCAAAATAAATTTTGCAGAAAATAGTCCCAAAATATTTATTGAACAAGGTGGGGAAAATTTGCTTCCTCTGGCAGAGGGTCGTTATCCAACAAATATCGACGAAATGCTTCTCGGAGCGGACGAAGCATCGATGATGCGAGAAGAAAAATTATTTACCAAGACAGAAGACAGTTTAGAAAATTTCTTTGGTGTTGAAAAAATAAAAATTGTTGGAATACTCAAAAGAACAGGAACCGATATAGATAACTTTCATATTGTAATGCCAAACACATTCAAAAAACTAACACCGAGGGCAGACTTTCGAGCTGCACGACTTGAAAATATGGTAAAATATTTTTATACAATAAATAATGAAGCAAGTATTCCTACTTTACTTCAATCCAATTTGTCAGCAAAAGATTTCAAATCTTTTACAGACAATGATAAAACAACACTCCCTATCTCAATTGGTTTTGCCGAAGCAGAGGTTATGAAAGAAGAAAAATTATTTGCAAGTACTGGAGAGTTTATGGAAAACTTTTTTGGAAACAGAGTACTGATACAAAAAATACTCCCAAAAAACAATACTCTTCTCGACAATTTTCACTTTGTCGGTACAGACTTTACACTGTAATTCAAATAAAAAAGTAGCCCCATCATCGGGGCTATTTTTTTACCAACTTCCACCACCACCTCCACCAAATCCGCCACCACTTGATCCCCCGCCACCACTTGAAGATGGACTCGATGCCATATTTGATTTTGCTACAGAGGAAAAATGTGACATCCCCGATGTAAACGCTATTGCATTAAAAGTTGAGCCGCTACTACTACCATACCACGAAGGTCGAAGGTTCAAGTCGGCAAATTGCTTTGCCCAAACTTTTTCTACACCAAGAGCCATAGCATAGGGAAGAAACTTTTCAAAAGTCGCAGGATTTTTTTCTGGTGCATTATGAAAATCAATACGATCCTTTTCTGCAACAGTCAAATAATTTTTAAATCCCAAAATATGTTCTTTTGCAGCAACTCCTTTTGCCGTTCGAGCCGGCATGAAGGGAGCGAAAATAAAAAACAAAAAAGCAGATGAAAAAACACTCCAACGCAAAACCCACAAAGGTTCCCCTGCTTTCATTTCCAAAAGTTTTACAATATAAAAAGAAAAAAGCAAAATCACAGCACCCGGAATTATATACTTTATTTTTGTTCGCCAAGGATTTTCTTTGAAATACCCCTCTGCTGTCATAGTGCTATACAAAGTCTTTTTTATTTCAGAAAGTGAAGTATAAAATTTATTTTTTAAATCACTCATTTTTACAGTTTTTCGAAGTTCAGAATTACTTCCAAGACCGCTCGCAAAAAGCCCCTGCATTAGTTGTTTATCAAAAATATTTTCAAGACTTTGTTCATCTTTAAGCTGGGTCAGTGTATAATCTTCTGTCCCCAAGATTCCTTTTTTTTCTTCTTTAAATATTTTCAGATATCCTTTTGTCGCAAGATAAATAATTTCTGCAAATACATCTTTATCATCAGCTCCTTGATCCACAAGAGTCCCAACTTCAGCCGGAGTCAAACCCTCTGGCGCATCAAATTGGGTCACAATTGTCCCTGCTCCACGAGGATCCCGTCCCTTTTTATACCAAACCCTAAATAATACAACAAAGGTAAGAAATGGAATAAGTACAGGCCACCACTTTTTTACTTGCTCAAGAAAAATTTCCCAAGCGCTTGGAGGAAATATGGTTCCTTTTTTGAGATCAATATCAATAGTCAATCCTTTATTTTGTCCCAGATTACTCGTTTTAAAAGTAGCTCCTGTTTTTTCTACACTTCCAAAACCACAGCTTTGTGCGACTCCGTAAACCCCACGATAACAGTTTACTTTTAATACTTTGTTTTCAAAACTTTTTGGTTCTTGAATATGAATGTCTACCGCATCAATAGGGACATTCCACTCTGTACCAATAGCATTCCAACTCAAACGATCAAATGTATCTTGAAATACCACTGGTTTTTTGACATCATACTTTAATACATAGTCGTGAACTCCTGTGATCAAGGTATCCGCATCACCAATTTTTATAACAAGTTGATTATTTTCATGAGAAGTAACAAATGGATACGACTTCCCCGCTTGATCAAATACTTCGATATGTGAAATATCCAAAAATGTTTTATTTCCGTTTCGAACATATTGCGTAGGTATATTTCGATAAATACCATGACGCTGTAATGTGTCAAAATCATAACGAATTGTTTCTTGCACGTTCAAATCTCCACTTTCTTGTACTTCAAGATCAACAGTGTATTGTGATATATGCTCTATTGCAAAAACTTTTGAAACAAATAAAAATGAAAGTAGAAACAAAAAATAAAACAATCTCTTTTTCATATACATATAATTTTATATTCCTAAAATATTTTTTAATTTTTCTCCTTCGTATACCAAAAATTGATATTCTATAGTTTCGCCAGATTGATCAACAGCCTTTCCAACAAAATTATATCGCCCAACAGAACCTGCTTCAATACGCATACCTGCCCGATTAATATACAGTGTGTTTCTTTGTATTTTTTCATCTGCATTTTTTAATTTTTCCCCAGAAAAATCTAATATTTTTGAAATAGCTTTTTTATCTGGATACAAAAAAAATATTCTTTTATTGGTCACACGCAGCACGGCCCAGGCCATACCACGACGACGTCCATCACGCCCAATAGTATTTATCGTAGTTTTTATTTGAGTATACAAAACTTCTTCTTGCGGAAATAGAATTGTTTTTTTCCACTGGGGTCTTTGCTTTTTATAAAAAACAATTGCAACAAAAAACATTGCAACAAAAAGAAATAAAAAAATCATATATTATTTTTTAACTCCTTCAATTTTTTTATGGAGTTTTAAAATTTTGACGAGATACAGTGTTACAAAAATCAAAATAACCGTCATTGCCAAAGCATACAAAAATTTTGCCGTAATAGAATCTTGCTTCAAAGGAAATAGATACTCGAGAAGTGCTTTGATCGCTTCATTCCACGCAAGCGATGCAATAAGTCCAAAACCCGCACCAATATAACCCACAAGTTGTTCACTTATTTCAAGACGAAGTTCTTTCCCACCTTCTGTCAATTTATTTATTTTAGATTCAAGTCCTGCCATATAAATTATTATAAAAGTTTTTTAATTTCCAAAAACAAAAACAAAGGAATTTCTTTACGAGATCTTTCTGTCGCAGAAAAACGTTTTCCTTTTGGCCCTTGTCGATGAGAAATCCATTCTTCAAAACGAGCAATGCATAAACCCTGTTTTGCAAATTGTTTACAATAATATTGCAAAGATCGATGAAAGGAAATTGTTTTATCTTTTATTTTTTCCCCCGGATGCATATCAATACTTATTTTTTTCTCAGACAAATACCCATCAATACGACGATACTCAATATTTTTTTGATCATCATAGCCCCACTCACTTTCACCAGGGATTCGAAATGTTGGGTGATTCAAAACAAGAAAAAGGGACCCATTTTTTTTCAACACTCTTTTACATTCTCCCAAGACCCCTGCAACATTTTCAATATTTTGCAGAGCTAAAATAATCGCTACTTTATTTATACTATCTGTTTTTATTTGTGGTATTTTATCCGCAGAAGCAATACTATATTCAATTTTGTCTGGTGAATTTTGACGAGCAATTTCAATAAGTTCTTTTCCAATATCAATTCCTTGTACTGCAGCACCCGCTTCAAAAAAAATATTCGAAAAATATCCTGTACCACAAGCAAGATCTAAAATCTTTTCCCCTTTTTGTATTTCCATCAGACGCAAAAGATTCGGAGCAATAACATTTTTTTGAAAACTTTTTTCGTCGTGCAACATTGCATCATACCAGTCAGCCACCCCACCCCAAGACGTTTTTGTTTCTTTTGGCATAAAAAATTATTTGAAATCCAATAAAAATGAATTTACAGGCAGTATTTCTTTAAGTTCTTGATACGGAATAAGTACTTGCTGTTTTCCAAGCGCATAAGGCCCTACTTGGTAAGGATTAAAAATAAGTTTTAACCCATGTGTGGTGAGAACAAACTCTCGAAAATTTTCTTCTTTTGCTTCTGTGCCTTTATCAATATCATTTTCAATACCCGCCAAATCATTTTTCAATTGCGCCTTCAAATCTGTTCGTGCAAAATTTGCAACAAGCGGCAAATAGTTTGCACCAGAGATAAACACATCCTGCAAAGTAACTACTGCTTTCAAATCTTTAATATTATAGTTAAACGTGTGAACAAAAGTATTTGGGTGTGCTGCCCCTGCTATATATTCATAAACGTTGAATTCCAAACTAAGAATTTTTGTATTGAGTGCTGTCAAAGTATAATCTATTTGTAAACTACTTTGCTGATCAGCAATATCTGTTTTGAAATCTGCTACATTTTTTTTGAATTGTGCTGTTGTAGTTGTAATAAAATCTTCAATAAGACGATTTGCAACACTTTGTGCTTCCTCTGGAAGTCCAGAAATCTGAGGATAATTTACATCAATAATATATCCCAAAGTATTATCTCCTTCTTTGTTATGTGTATCAAAAATTTTGAGCTGTATATTAGAGGCAGTTGAACTTGTCATACTTGGCTTATTGTTCTCAAGAGGTGTGACCTTTTGAGCATATAACCAATAGGCCCCAAAAGCTACCAAGACTACCATGAAGAAAAGGGGGGTTTTTTTTAACATAAAATACAAGAGATAATAAAGACTCCCACAAGAAGAATTATATACTAAATTTGGGAAAAACAAAAAAACAGCTAAGAAAAGCTGTTTTTTACCCTGTCGGAGTGATAGGACTTGAACCTACGGCCTGATGGTCCCAAACCATCCGCTCTAGCCAACTGAGCTACACTCCGTTAAAGTGAGACTATATTACACCCTTTTTCGAATTCCGTCAATCCACCCTATAATCTGATGGAAAAGATCCGTATAAAACAAAAGACTGTCTTTTAAAACAGTCTTTCGTGCCGCGGGCCAGGATCGAACTGGCGACACAAGGATTTTCCTTTTCCTCTTATATTTCTATAAGGATTGGACTATATCATCACCCTTTACGATAAACATAAGGGGGCTGGGCGCTATTTAGAGGATTATTGTTGGGACTCACCTCTTAGTCTCTACACCTTCTCTCACACTTATACCCATGAGAGCTTGGCTCGGGATTGCCGGTTGATATCAACTACGGTTTCCCCGAATTCACCCAGTTTTTAACACGAGAATTACTCCTCGGTGGACCGAAAACCAGTCCTCTGCTCTACCACTGAGCTACCACGGCATTGGCTTTTAAAAAACCTAAATCCAAAAGATTTAGGCCTAGTGGACTCGAGGAGATTCGAACTCCTGACCTCCTCGGTGCAAACGAGGCGCTCTACCAACTAAGCTACGAGCCCATAATATCAATGTGGAAATAGTATACGAAAAATCAAAAAAAAAGTCAATAGCCGCGCAGAGGATAATACTATTTCAAAGTTTCTGCAATAACACGCATATCAATTTCACTTTTTTGTTCTTTTTGAAGAGAAGAAAAAGTTCTCTTGGTCCAGGACTTTTTTTGTAAAATATCGCTCATCCAATTTCCTCCTAAAAAGTGTGGCATAAGGACAAAATTGGCCCCTGCCCGATATAATTCATCGAGATAATCTTGATGGGATAAATTCGCTATAATAAGAGTTTTTTGACTACGACTTCGAACATGGTGAATCAAAACCAATTGATCCTCGGCATTTGGAATCGTAGAAACGATCATCTGTGCTTTATGAAGGGGCAACTCCGAGAGAAACTCAATATCCGAGATATCCCCAAAATAACAAGGTATACCCTGGCGGCGAAGCTTTTCTATTGCATGGGGATTAAAATCTATCACCACAAAATCCACACCCCTGCTCCGAAGAGCCTCACAAATCTTCCAACCCATGCGATGATATCCAAAAATATATGCCTCATACTGTTTTCTTTCACTTGCTGGAAACTGCTTTTCCTGCATTTTATCTTTCCCAAATTTATTGAAAAAAGGAAGCATTTTTTTGTATAAAATTTCATTATATTCCATGAAATAAGAAGAAATTGTAATCGTCACCAATGCCACAATAGTCAAAATTTGAAATTCATTTATCCCTACATAACCCAATTCTTTCCCTTTAAATGCCAAAATAAAAGCAAACTCACTGACCTGTGCGGCAGAAAGGGCTACCAAAAAAGCATTTCTTCTCGTGTATTTGAGAGATCGCATTACTGTATACAAAATAATAGGTTCTACGAAAAGTACAAAAAGAGAAAGTAAAATTCCAGGTCCGAGAGCACCCAAAGCCCCACCAAATTCCAGTTGACTTCCAAGCACTATAAAAAATAACACAATAAAAAAATCGCGAAGTGGTTTTATCCGCGCCATAATTTCGGATTGAAAAGGAGAAGCTCCCAAAGTCATACCTGCAATAACAGCACCGATTTCAATACCAAAACCAGCCGTAAATACCAAACTCGCGATACCAAAACACCAAGCAATTGTAAAAATAAAAAGCAATTCATTGGACTTGGCCACCTTTGGCATAATAAATGGCAGGAGATGATGTGCCACCAGATATACTCCAATACCCAAAAATCCGCCCTTGATCACGGTCAAAAATATTGACTGAGAAAGAGAAAATTCAGCATTTGCAAATGTAGTCAAAAAAATCAAAATGGCAATCGCAATCAAATCTTGAATTACCAAGAGGCCAACAATATAGCGACCATATACCGTTTCCAAATCTTTTTTATCGGAAAGAAGTTTTACAATAATAATGGTACTTGAAAATGTAATCGCAATCGCAATAAAAAGCGCAGAAAGCCAGGTAAAACCCAAAAACTTTAGTATGGCAAGACCTAATACAGAAGTAATCAAAAATTGAAATGTTCCACCAATAAAAATATCCCGTCCAACAAAACGTAAATGCGTCAAATTGAAACTGAGTCCAACTACAAAAAGAAGTAATACAATACCAAACTGTGCAAAGGCGGCAAAAAAATCTTCGTTTCCACTAATAACATTCAAAAATACAGGACCTGCCAAAATTCCTGCCAAAATATAGGCAACAACGAGTGGCTGCTTCAACATGCGAATAAAAAAAGCCGTCGTGACTGTAATGCCAAGAAGCGCCGCCATTTGTAAAAAAATATTTTCAGCCATAACAAAAATTTCTTTGTCTATTATAGCATAATTTTTTTTCTTTGTCTTTGAAAAAATTTATACACATTTTTATTTTTTCAATTTTATACTATACTGTTTATGGGTCAAAAAAATGGAGCTCACCATGAGTACCGTCGCGGATAAAAATCCCGATTCCACGAACAACCGCCTGGTGGTGGGTCACCCCGCCCCCAAGGAGCAGCGAACTCCCGAAGAGCTCGTCGCTGCCGGCGGCGGTCGTGCTGGAGTCAACCCTGACACCTCACTCCCCGCGTTTTCAACTGATTCCCCCGTCTTCGATGCCCCCGTAAGCCGCCGCTAAACCCACCCACAAAGCCAACCCAAAAAGTCACCGCCTGTTTCCATTCTTGGAAATAGCCAGAGGAGATTTGGGTGGGATTTGTGTTTTTACAAGGACAGCAAGTAATATACTCGACATGACGGCAAATATTGCTGTCATAATTTTTTTCATACTATTTGAACTTCCACTTACTGAAGGAGCAAGAGTCTCTGTTGAAGAAGCAATCAAAAGCAAATCATCTTTTGATCGTGGCAGTATTTGATAACC
>JBPOIO010000064.1:0-2678 GCA_052034405.1 Candidatus Magasanikiibacteriota bacterium
GAGGTATTCCCGTGTAGCACATCAAACAGATAATGGGATTCATGACTGTAAGGCTTCATGATGTCCGCATTCACCGGCACATGGTTGGCAATCAAAGAGACCGCCGAGAGACCTTTTCCCCGCCCGAAATATTTCGAAGAAAAATGGGTGCGAAGGGTGTTGAACCGGCTTTCCAAACGTTGGCCGTCATAACTGGCATGCAATAAATCCTCCTGAATATTGTAGTACTTGAAAATATCCAGCTTCGCGATTGCATTGCTCACCAAATCATTGGCACGATGAACGGTTTCGCCTCGCAGGTAGTTTCTTTCCGCTTCGCGTAAATCGTCGTACGTGAAACCGCACAACGTTGCCATCTGGTGGGTACCGTAACGAGTACCGTTAGCCACAATGCAAGCGATAAGGGTATTCAGATCGGTCGCCGCTTTACGGAGGCGCCGATGGGTGAGTGCCTTTGAAAACTGGGTATCTCGTTCAACGTGGGCGATGACGTCACCAATATGAATTTGGCGCAGTTTACGGTAGAAGTTTTCTGATTTGTCACCTTCCTTTGCGTTATGCTTGATGCTCCATTTTTTCTTGCCGTTGTTGTCGATAAAGACAACAGAGTTGTTTTCTCCGGCAGCGATACGCGCCCCTACCTCTTTGCGTTTTTGCTCCAGTATGGCGGCTTTTTCCGCTAAAAGTACTTTTACCGGCGTTTTCAAGGTTTCCAAATTAGATAAAGATATAAGCTCGGGGACGCGTTCTGCCGGAATGAAATCGTCCTCATACCACTTATAGGACAGACTTTCTCCAACATAAAATTTCAGATCCTCTATTCTGTCTTTGATGCGTATATACAACAGCATTTCCGCGCGCACCATATTAACACCACTGGATTCCGCATCCGGTCCGCAGGTGAGGTGGGGCCTAAGTTCAGGCTTGATCAATCGAGCGTCAAACGTATGCATCTTACCGGTGTCCATCAGCTCCTGCCGGGAGAGGCGCACCTGCCGCAACCATGGCTGAGCCGTTTCGTCCTGAGAGTCAAACGCAAGGCAAAGGAATAACTTGCGCAAGATGTTTTTAATTCTCGCCTGCTTTTCTTCGTAATATTTCCATTGGTATTTTTTTAAATCCGTTTTGATTTCCGCCATAAAATTGCTGATGCCAGGAATCTCATCTTTTGGCAGAATCTTGAACGCTTTCTGTCGAACCACTGAAAAGGCAATGTCATCCTTAACCTTGTCATCGACGTAAATATTCAACAGTGAGCTTGCTTTTTTGATTTTATCTTCCATGTTTTGCATTTCGCCATGATGCTTCTCCTTGGCATAAGCCTGTGCCTCATCCACCAGTTTTCGAACATGAAAAAGAAATCCCTGTATGATAATATCCATAATCTGGAAGTAGCGTTGATAGAGAAAACAGGTGAGATAGAGCGTAAATTTTCCTTTCGACAACTCCTGTAACCGGGATACGGTGTAGTAGGTTACTTGTTTGCCCAGATGCTCGATATTTTTCTTGGACAGTCCAAGCGACTCAACAGTACCTCTGATCCTGGGAAAAATATCCTGAAGCTTGTTCAAAACATCCACTTCCGCATAGATCTCTTTCTGCTTGAAGGTTTTGGGGAGCTTTTTTATGCGGGTAATGAGTGGATTTTTTTCCTCTGTGCTCGCCATTTTCCTGAGCGCTTCTACCTCTTGATCGGTGAGTCGAGCCAGCAATTTTTCTTCAATCGCTTTCTCTTCATGGCGAATACCGGCAGAGATAATTTTTTGAAGTGTACTGTAGGCGGGTATGGCGACTTTGCGGGCAACGAGATGGTGAATGCAGCCATCAAAAATTGCCCGTGGTTCAATTATCTGGCGGGCCAGCTGTATAACGAAATCGGTGAGCTGATGTCGCTCCTCGTTAAAGGCTTCGCAACCACAGAAATTCAGAAGCGTGCTGTAGATCCTGGATTTTTGTGTGGGGCTCAACTCTGCGTCGGTCAGTTTGATGGGAATACGATATTTGTTTCTGATATAGATGAGATCATCCTTTACCTCGGCTACCGTAGGATTTAACACAACCGGTTTACATTTGAAATATCCCAGTAACAATATGCGGTACGCATTGGTGGCCGGGTCATTACGCGGGGATATCAACGACTTTTCAGCTTCATCCAAATCGAAGAAATGGTCTCGCTGTGCGTCGGTAAACTGGGGAACGCCGTAGAGTTCATCAATTTCGGACTCTTCGAGGATACTTATTCTATTGTCGCTTTCCGCCATGACCTCACCTCACTCAAAAAAGGTCAGATTTTAGTCATGTCAAGGAGGTAACGAAGGTGCCTGGTGCTCAGATTTGAACAATAAACACCCAGCACCGGGAAATATTTTTCGTCTGTTTATTGATCAATTAGCCGGTTTTGTCGTCACGGTGAAAGGGGCATTTTGGCTCTAGGCTAGAAGCGGCATGGGTTCCAGGCGATTTGTGTAACATTTGGCGGGATCTTCCCGGAACCCCAAAAACAAACAGATCTGCGCGACATGGGTGCCGGTGGTGATGTGTATCCAATACGCCTCCTCGTCTGTATTGAAGGTGTACTGCCGCGCAAAATCAAACAGGGTGGAATACACCTCGCCAAAATCCCAAGGATCCTGAATCTCCATCGGGATGGCATTGACGGTCGTCTCCGGTGATACTGT
>JBPOIO010000058.1:0-19734 GCA_052034405.1 Candidatus Magasanikiibacteriota bacterium
CAACAATTTGACAAAAGAGTACAATAGGCCTTAAAGATAATGTTTTTAACTCTATACATTTATGAGTACCATAAACAAAGCGATGCTCGCAGATGCCATTTCAGCACGTGTCGGAGTATCAAAGAAAGAAGCAGAAGATATGATCAAGGCTTTTGTCGAGATCACTATGAACCAACTCAAAGCTGCAGGGACTGTCAATATTGCAGGATTTGGACAATTTAGTGCCAAAACTCGTGCAGGACGCGTTGGTGTAAACCCACAAAACCCTACAGAAAAAATTCAAATCCCACCAGTAACAGTTCCAAAATTCAAAGCAGGAAAAGGTTTGAAAGATATCTTGAAAAAATAAACTTTCTCAAAATAAAAAAACTCTCCAAAATATGGAGAGTTTTTTTGTGTGACAAGGGGGAGATTCGAACTCCCGACCTGAGGGTTATGAATCCTCCGCTCTCACCAGCTGAGCTACCCTGTCATAATATAATTGTTTGCCTAGTAGCCCGTAGGGGAATTGAACCCCTGTTACCAGGATGAGAACCTGGCGTCCTAGCCACTAGACGAACGGGCCATAAAGTAGCAATAGTATACTGAAAAGAGAATTTTTTGTCAATAAAGTATTATTTACGCCCAGGCATCACCTGATAATACTGCAGTAAAAAGTTGGAAATATCCGAAAATACAGGCACAGCAGTACTCTCGGCATACTTTCTCTCTGGTTTCTCATATTTTACAATCATCACAAATTTGGGATGATCCACAGGAGCAAAACCTACAAAAGAATGGATCGTATCCGCTGTATATCCACCAGGACCCGGAATCTGGGCTGTTCCTGTTTTTCCCGCTATATAATATTCCTTTGACTTTGCCGCCTGAGCATGACCATTTTCAACTACGTTCACGAGCATACCCGATAGCATAGATGCAGCATGTGTACTTATCACACGACGAACTTCCTTTGCCTGAGTCTTTATAACCTTTCCATTTGCCAAAGTCATTTCATCAACAATATAAGGACTCATCAAAATTCCCCCATTGGCAATTGCACTATACGCAGCGACCATCTGAAGCGGTGTCACGGTGAGACCCTGTCCAAAAGAAGCTGTCGCCGTATAACAGTCAATTTTTTTGGGATTTTTGTTTTTATTCAATGATTCAATATTACCAGGAGTTTCTGTATCAAGTTCAATCCCCGACTTCACACCAAAACCAAATTTTTCTACATAATCACGAAAACGATTTGTGCCAAGACGTTCAGCAATATAAATCATTCCAGTATTAATCGAATCTTCCAAAATTCCCGTCATATCTGTATCATTGTAACTTTTGTTTTCCGCATTGCGAATTGGAGTTTTACACAGGTCACTTCGAACCCCAGGATCATGAAAAGGACTATGGGGATCGACTCCGCCTTCATTCAAAAGAGCTGCCATTGCTATAGCTTTAAAGATAGATCCTGGCTCATAAGGAGTAAAAATAGTGCTATTGTTATACACTCGGATATCTTTTACTTCCCCATACTTATTTGGATCAAAATCTGGATAACTACACATAGCACGAATTGCTCCTGTATAAGGATCCATAATCACCAAACTCGCGCTACTCGCATTATACTCGAGCATACCCTGATACAGGCGTTCACAGGCTTGAAATTCAATCGTACGGTCAATGGTAAGCGTCAAGTCAGCTCCATCATCTGCTTCACTTGAACGAAAAATTCGAGTATCAAAAGGAATCCAACCACCACCATGTGCAGTAGTTCCAGTCAGTTCCCCTTCTTTTCCAGCCAATTCTTTTTGAAAATAACTTTCAATACCATATTTTCCTATTTCACGATTTTGATCATTGTTACTCACAAATCCAAGTACTGTTGCAGCCAAATTTCCTTCTGGATAAAAACGAGTAGGAATCTTTACAAAGGCAATACCAGGAAGTTTCATTGCTTTTATTTTTTCCATTTGTTCCTGTTCAACTTTTTTTTCTATAGGCTCATAAGGGTCAGTTCGTTTATTCAAACTCGCCCACAAAGTCGTTGTACGGTTTCCTTCATAATGAAAAATATCATTCAAAGCATCAAAAACTTTTTTGGCATCATCTTCTGTTTTGATGAGACGAGTATCAGCAAAAAGCAAATAACTTTCTTTATTTAAAGCCAAGGGAAATTTTTCTCCTGTACGAGAATCCTGCGTAAAAATTTCTCCACGTTTTGGTAAAAGTTCTGCATAAAATTCTTGGGCACCCGCAGCAAGTTTTTTATAAAATTCACCATTGAGAATCATCAGAGAAAAGAGTCGAAGTGCCACAATCAAAAAAAGAGTACACAAAATAATAAAAAATACTTGAATACGCTTATCATAATTGCTACTCGAACTGCGACTTTTTTCACCAAAAAAACTACGTTTATGATGATTTTCTATTTTTTGCATAAACAAAAATGTGCATAATCTTTGCTTCTCGTAGTATAACACAAAAAGGCTCTCTCGCCCACCCCAAAAATGAACTTGATTTTACCCAAAAACTATGATAGTCTAGATAAATATTAACCTTTATCCTATGAAGAGTGGTTTTGCAGTAATCGTCGGAAGAAGTAACGTCGGAAAATCAACATTACTAAATACCCTTGTTGGAACCAAAATTTCAGCAGTTTCTTTTCGTCCCCAAATGACCCGCCATATCATCCACGGAGCCATGAATACTCCCGATGGCCAGGCTGTATTTATTGATACTCCTGGTGTTTTCAAAGATCGAAAAAATCCACTCAGTGGCAAACTGAACAAAAAAATTGAAGAATCACTCAAAGATATTGACCTTATTATCTACGTTGTTGACCCAAGCAAAGAAATTGGAAGTGAAGAACGTTCTACTTTTGGTATGATTCGCCACCTTAGCACCCCAAAAATTTTTGTTATCAACAAATGTGATCTCCAACGCGACGAACGACCTTTTGAAAAAGAATATCTCGAGTGGTCAAAATATTTTGATGCCACGTTTCAACTTTCTGCATTGCGAGCAAGCCACATCGAACCACTCCGTCAAAAAGTAATTGAACTGCTCCCCGAAGGTGAAGCTCTCTATGATGCCGAACAACTCACTAACATTGATAACTATTTTTGGATTGGTGAAATTATCCGTGAAAAATTGTTTTCTGTCCTTGACAAAGAAGTCCCTTATACTGCCACTGTTGAAGTAGAAAATGTTGAAGAAAAAAAAGACATCACCGTTGTGAGCGCACGTATCCTCACCAGTGACGAACGCTACAAAAAAGTTATTATTGGAAAAGGTGGTTTGAAAATTAAAGAAATTGGTCAAATGGCCCGCCGCGAACTTGAAGCCGCTACCAACAAAAAAATGTTCCTTGATCTTGAAGTTGAGGTCGACTCTCACTGGATTGAACGTGTCTAAGCCACTTCGCGTTATATTATACTCTCTATGCTTAACATATATAATTCATTAAATAAGCAAAAAGAAACCTTTCACCCCTTGCACGATCACGAAGTTGGTTTGTATACCTGTGGCCCAACAGTCTACGACTTTGCGCATATTGGAAATCTTCGAACCTATGTTTTCGAAGATATTTTGAAACGTGTTTTGAAATATAATGGATACCATGTCAATCACGTCATGAATATTACTGATGTTGGACACCTCACTGACGATGCTGACCAGGGTGAAGACAAAATGGAAAAAGGCTCACGCCGCGAAGGAAAAAGCGCTTGGGAAATCGCAGAATTTTATACAAAAAAATTCAACGAAAACATGCTTGATCTCAATATACTCGAGCCAACAACCATATGCAAAGCTACAGACCATATCCCCGAACAAATTGCCATGGTTGAACAACTTATACAAAAAGGCTTTACCTATACAACCAGTGACGCTATTTATTTTGATACCACAAAAGTTTCTGACTATGGCAAACTTGTTGACCTCCAAAACCAAGAACTTCAAGCCGGTGCACGCGTAGATATGGGTGAAAAACGTAATCCACATGATTTTGCACTTTGGAAATTTACTCCCGAAGGAGAAACACGACAAATGGAATGGGAAGCCTTTGAACACAAGGGTTTTCCTGGCTGGCATATTGAATGTTCTGCCATGGCCACAAAATATTTGGGTGAACAATTTGATATTCACTGCGGTGGAATTGATCATAAACCCGTCCATCATAGCAACGAAATTGCCCAGACTGAATCTGCAACAGGTATAACTCCCTGGGTAAAATACTGGATGCATGGAGAATTTCTCACTATCGATGGAGGGAAAATGGCAAAATCCCAAGGAAACTTTTTAACACTTGAGAGCATCAAAGAAAAAGGTTTTGAGCCACTCGCCTATCGCTATTTTTTACTCTCTGCACACTACCGCAAACAACTTTCTTTTTCTTGGGATGCGCTTCAAGCAGCACAAAATGGTCTCCACAATCTGCGCAAAAAGATTGCAGAAATCCCAGATCATGTAGCAAAAGACCAACATCACAGTGATGCCTTTCTTTTGGCCATCAACGATGATCTCAATATGCCAGAGGCTCTTGCCGTACTCTGGAACGGAGTAAAAGATGGGACACTCAGTATCGAAACAATTATTCATTTTGACAAAGTACTTGGACTCAACTTACATCAACCAAAAGTTGAAGCCGAAGCAATCCCAAGTGAAATTCAAAAGCTCCTCGATGAACGCATAACGGCACGAGACGAAAAAAATTGGGCTCGCAGTGACGAACTTCGAGATGAAATAGTTGCGGCAGGATACGATCTTGAAGATACCAAAGAGGGACAAAAGGTAAAACGCAAATAATTGAAACAAAAAGACCAGCCTAATGCTGGTCTTTTTTGTTATTTCATTTTTTTCAAAAGTCCCATTTCAACCGCCGTGTGCCCCCAGCTAATACCATGGTTATTTTTTTCATTGGATCGAGCAAGAGCTTGTTTTTCATTGAGACAAGTTAACACCCCAAATATAACTGGAACAGAAGTATCATCATCTACATTAAGTGCCATAAGACCCTGTGCTACAGCATTGGCAATATACTCAAAATGCATAGTTTCGCCCTTGATCAAACATCCAAGGGCTACAATAGCATCATATTTTTTCTTACTGTTCATAAGATGCTTACAGGCAAAGGGAAGCTCATAAGCTCCCGCAACATCCAGAACCGTAATATTCTTTTGTTTTACACCTGATTCTGATAATGCCGAAAGACATCCCTCAAGAAGCTTTCCTGTAATATGTGCATTCCAACGTGTGCACACCAACGCTATTTTCAATCTTGATCCATTTTTTTTTTCAAAATTTACACCTTTACTCATATAAAAAAATTATAGTAAATGTAGGGTTATCTTCCCAAAATCCAGAAATTCATACTATTCTTTCATAATACGTTCAACCGTGTCGACTATTACTTGTGTTGTAGGATCAAACTCAATATTTACAAAATCCCCAATACCCTTTACCCCAAAACCCGTTCGAGCCATAGTCTCTGGTATAAGCCACACATCAAAAGTACAGGCATTTCGATCTACGCTTCCAACTGTCAAACTACATCCATCAAGAGCAATAAAACCCTTTTGAATGACGTACTTCATAAAATTTCGTGGCACTTCAATAGTAAGAACACGATTGTTCACAGGCTCTTGAACAGCAATAATCTGTGCCATATTGGATACATGTCCAGAAACTCTATGCCCTCCAACTTCATCTCCAATTCGAGAAGATCTTTCCATATTCACCTTTTTACCAGGCGTAAGATATTGCAAAGTAGTAAGACGAAGTGTTTCCATCATAGCGTGAAAAGTTACTTCTGTACCTTCTACACTCACAACAGTCAAACACACACCATCAATAGCAATACTTGCACCAATTTCAAGCCCCTTTACCAAGTCGAAACCACAATCTATAGAAAATATAAGTAAACTGGGTTTCAACTCCAACTTTGTTACAGGCACATACGCTTGCACAATTCCAGTAAACATACTTATATCTTAAAAACCTTTTTTACAAGTCGGATATCTTCGTCAATTTTTGCTTTAAGTGCCTCAAGATTGTCGTATTCTTCAAGCTCGCTTACTTTTTGAACAGGGTCGATTTCAACTGCCAAACCATAAAATTCCTCTCCAAGATAATCAAAAAGATGAGCTTCTACTTTATTTTCTACCGTGTTAATAACCAAAGCAGCCTTATATTTTTTCTTTTTCAATGTTACTATCGCAGCATAAATCCCAGGCTTACATTTTGTATCTTTTATGGATATATCCAAATTAGCAGTCGGATAGCCCAGTATTCGACCAATTTTATCTCCGTGAACAACAGTTCCTTTAAACATATTCAAAGTCAGTGTTATATTACTCCATTACTTCTTTATATCATTTTTACCCAGAATTTCAAGAGCCTTATCAAGTTCTGTATCAACAGCTACTTTTGGTGTAGAACTTGCCAAATTTATAAATATATCTGGTTCAATCCCCTTTTCATGAATTTGACGATCGTTTGGAGTAAACCATTTTGCGATAGTTACCTTGAGAGCTGAACCATCTGGAAGCACATCAAATGATTGCACTGATCCTTTTCCAAATGTTTTTTGTCCAAGCAGAGTTGCCTTTTTGTGATCTTGCAAAGCACCAGAAACAATTTCTGCAGCAGAAGCACTTCCACCGTCTATCAAAACTACGGTTGGCATATTGGCCAAACGATGCGTTCCAAGCGTCGTACTTTCTTGGGCAGGACCCACACTAAGTCTTTGGCGAACAATAGTGCCACTCTCTACCCATTCACTTGCAATCTGCACAGCACTATCAAGATATCCTCCAGGATTACTTCGCAAATCGAGCACCAAACCTTTTGGTGATTTTGGAAGCAATTCATTAAGCGCCTTATCAAAATCATGCCAAGTATCTTTGTTAAAAAGTGCAATACGAATATAAGCAATATTATTTTTTTTCATTTCACTCATCACCGTCGGAATTGTAATAATATCTCGTGTAATTTTAAGATCAAAAATAGCATCTTTATTGGCATGAGATAAAGTCAAAGTCACAACTGTTCCTTTTTGACCACGAATTTTATTGGCAGCAACATCTACAGCAAGACCACTCGTACTTTCACCATTAATCGCATAAATTTTATCTCCAGGTTTGATTCCTGCCAATTCTGCAGGAGATTTTGGAAGTGGAGCAATTACAACAAGTTGCTCAGATTTTTTTCCAATTTCAGCACCAATTCCACCAAATTCACCAGAAAGTTCTGTTGTAAATTCCTTGGCTTTTTCTGGTGGAAAATAAACACTATATGGATCCCCAAGCCCAGCAACCATTCCTTCTATAGCACCATAAAACATTTTTACTTCATCAGCAGGTTGATTGACATACTGTTTTTTTACTTGGTCCCACACATGCCAAAACTGATCAAAACTCACTTTATCTGAACGAGTTTTTTCATACAAGTTCGTAACAGCAGTAATACTCACCGCCCCATTTTGATCAAATAATAATGTATGCACTCCACGATAAGAAGCTACAATATATCCAGCAGCAAAGGCAAGAATAATATTGGCAAAAATAATGATACTCAAAAAAATTTTCCTTCGATTTGTTGGCTGATCATTCATAAAAAATTTAATCAAAACGTTCAATTTTAACACCCAAATTTTGGAGACGTTCCATCAAATTATCATAGGCCCGTTCAATAGGACCAACGTTACGCAAAATAGATTTACCATTTGCAGCAATCATAGCAATAAGAATTGCCATACCTGGACGAATTGCCGGTGGACAAACAGATTCGTTTCCAACAAGTTTACTTGGCCCTTGGACCAAAAGACGATGTGGATCCATCAATATCACATTGGCTCCAAATTTTTGAAATTCAAGACTATAGAGAGCCCGATTTTCGTAAGCCCAGTCGTGAACCAAGGTTTGACCTTTTGCTTGAGTGGCAATCGGAACAAAAAATGGCAAGGCATCAATATTGAGGCCCGGAAATGGACGACCATAGATTTTGTCTGTGAGTGCAGTAAGATTTGAAGGTTCAAGCACAATATCTGCAACACGGAATTTCCCTGTTCCTTGAAGACGCACATTCGTCAATTTGAATTTTTGCCCCATCACACGGAGTTTTTCAAGTTCAAGTTCCAAAAACTCAAGCGAACAATTTTTTACTGTAAGCGCAGATTTGGTAGTGACAGCAAGAGCAATCCAAGCCATAGCATCTACTGGATCTGGAATAATTTCGTACTTTTTGACAGGTTTTAATGTTTTTACACCTTCAATTTCAAGTGTCGTTGTCCCAATACCTTTTATCTTTGCACCAGCTTTGAGCAAAAAGTGACAGAGGTCTTGAATTTGATAGTTGGCAGAAGCCATCTTGAGTGTAGTTTTTCCAGGTGCCAACACAGCAGCCATAACAGCATTTTCTGTAGTAGTATCCCCAGATTCATACATCACGACATAGGCAGATTTGAGTGGAGCATTATGAACTTCGTAGTATTCACTTTTTGAAACAACATTCACACCAAATTGTTCAAGCGCCAATGAATGAGGTTTGATACTTCGTGCGCCCAGTTTGCAACCACCAGATTTGTAGACACGATAGTTTTTTTCTCGAGCCGCCAAAGCTCCAAAAAACAGCAGTGAAATACGCATGGCACAACAGAGTTTTTTGTCGATTTTTTCCATGTGCAATGGCCCTGTCGTATCAAGTTCAAGCTCAGTTTCACTTTTCCATTCGGCTTTTACACCAATAGTTTCGAGAAGTCGTACAAGTTTAATAACCTCGTCAACATGAGACATATTGGCAAATGAGCTCTTGCCATGTATGAGTAATGTCGATAAAATAAGAGCAACAGGAGAGTTTTTACCACTCGTCGCCTCTACACTTCCATGCAATTTTGTACCCCCTTCAATGCGATAATAAGGCATATAAAAGTATTGTATTAATGCGAAAAATAAGCTACTCTATTGTACAGTCTCACCATAAAAAAATCAAACTTTTATGAATTATCCTCCATATCCTCTCAGTAGCCGGGCGAGAAACGTGATTTTCGCTGTGTTTACAGTATTATTTTTTATAATATCCCCTCTTGTAACCCTCTATACCGCCGGATACAGACTGGACTTTCACTCTTTTCGTATAACAAAAATTGGAGTTTTGAGCATTGATATACTCCCAAACGACGCTCGTGTTTACCTCAACGATAAACATATTGACCAAAATATTCCCATGCGAGTTTCCAATTTGAGCGCTGGAAGCTACCATTTACGCATTGAAAAAGATGGCTATTTACCTTGGATAAAAGATATTGTTATTGAAGAGAATAAAACAACATATATTAAAAATATAACTCTTTTTGCTGTTCATACTCCAGAAATAATTGAAAATACAGAAAGTCTCTACGATATTTTTCCATCACGTGATGGAAATTATATTTTGGAAAAATTTGTAAGCAGTACTGAAACTAAGTTGGTTTTATTTGATACTATAAAAGAAGTTAGTACAATGCTTCCAACATCTACTTTTTCTGCAAATAAAATTTTTTGGTCAGAACAAAATACACTGCTTGCACTGCTTTCGATGGTTTCAACTACAATCCAAAGTACTGTTTTGTCGGCAGATGATATTAGTACATATTCAACATTGAACACCACTGGAACACTCCAAGGCTACCAATGGAAAGAAAATTTTTACAATGAAAATTTACTTCTCCATATTGATAATCTTCTCTACAAAATAAATCCAAAAGATGATGTTCAAGAAGCTGAACAAACACACACAAGTAGTTCTATTTTTTTCCGTGAAAATAATAAAGATGACTGGTATTTTGACAGCCATACAAAAACTCTCGTCCAAATTGGCAATACAAAAAATAATATTATTCTCCCAAATGAAAATATAAAACGAATTGTTGATATTAATAATAAACGCATTATTTTAAAAACAGATACAGGACTACTCATTATAAACCGAGATGAAAAACAAGAGACAAAATCTATTGCAACTCCAAACTTTTTTTATGACATTGAACGAAAAGAATATATTGCATGGTCTGAGTGGGAACTTTGGACAGTATACGAAAATGGTCAAGTTGCTCTCTTGAACCGTATGAGTGAAGAAATTCAAGATGTTGAAGCTTTTGATAAAACTGGAGAATTACTTGTTGTTACAAAAGATAAAATTTTGGGATTTAATCCAGGATACTACCTCACACACCAAATTATTTCTGGTGTTCAAATAGAAAAAATATCTATTGATAAAAAAAATAAATGGATCTACTTCTTTGGAACTTGGGAAAATAAAAAAGGACTCTATAAATTGAAATACTAATAAAAAAAGACTTGGCTGTTATATCCAAGTCTTTTTTATTTCTTCTCATTAAACCACAATGCTTACAAGTTTTCCTTTGACATAAATAACTTTCTTTGGCTCTTTACCTTCAAGATGTTTGACGACATTTTCAAGAGTAAGAGATTTTTGCTTTGCATCTTCTTCAGAAATGTCAGGTGAAGCATCAAATGAATCACGAACTTTCCCATTGATCTGCACGACAATAGTAATGCTTTTTTCTTTTGCAAGTTCTACATTAAACTCTGGCCATGGGGCGTAGGCAATGCTTCCCTGCCCACCGAGACGACTCCAGAGTTCTTCTGTCATGTGTGGCGCAAATGGAGCAAGAAGTTTGACAAGTACTGTATAGGTTTGTCTTGAAACAGCCTCTTGTTTTTGCATTTCATTTGAAAGTTGCATCATTTGAGATACAGCAGTATTAAAATGCATTACTTCAATGTCATCACCTACTTTTTGAATTGTTTGGTGAAGCATCGAAATAATTTCTGTTGCATCGTTTGTATCTGTCACTTTGTCAAACAAGTTCCACACGCGCTCCAAGAAACGTTTGACTCCTACAAGTCCATTGGTATCCCATGATACAGCTTGGTCAAAGGGCCCCATAAACATAATATAGGTACGAAGCGCATCGGCACCAAACTGGTCAACCATTTCGTCGGGGTTCACCACATTGCCAAGAGATTTACTCATCTTGCGGCCATCACTCGCAAGAATCATCCCATGACTCGTACGTTTTTTGTATGGTTCTTTGTTTGGAACAACACCAATGTCATAAAGGAATTGATTCCAAAAACGAGAATAGAGCAAATGCAGTACGGTGTGTTCCATTCCCCCATTGTACCAATCCACTTGTCCCCAATAATTGAGGGCATCTTTGCTCGCAAGAGCATTTGCATTTCGTGGATCGAGATATCGGAGGAAATACCAACTTGAGCCTGCCCAGTTTGGCATGGTGTCGGTTTCGCGCTTTGCTGGTCCTCCACAAGCTGGACAGGTGGTATTGACCCATTGAGTCATGGCAGCGAGTGGTGACTCACCGTTGTCTGTTGGTTCGTATTTTTCTACTTTTGGAAGAGTGAGTGGAAGTTGATCTTCAGGGACTGGGATCCAACCTGCACATTTTTCACAGTGCACCAGTGGAATCGGTTCACCCCAATAGCGCTGACGAGAAAACACCCAGTCACGGAGTTTGAAATTGACTTTTCGTTTTCCAATTTGTTTTTCTTCGAGATAAGTAATAATTTTTTCTGTGGCTTCTTTTGTTGTTAAATTATCCAAAAATTGAGATCTTACATTAATACCTTCTTGTGAATACACTTCATTATGAATATCTACCATACTGAACCCCTCAGAACTTAAATCGTTCAAAGGAACAACAACATTTTTTATATCAAGTCCAAACTTCTTTGCAAAATCAAAATCACGTTCATCGTGTGCAGGGACTCCCATAATCGCGCCGGTTCCAACGCCACCCATGACATAATTGGTGATCCACACAGGAATTTCTTCGTCACTCACAGGATTCACCGCCATGATGCCAGCGTTTACACCTGTTTTCTCTTTTTCACCATCTTCAACTCCACCAACTTGTTCTTTGAGTGTATTTTCAATATATGTTTGTACTTCTGCTCTTGGTGACCAACCCATAGCGAGCCATGATTTTGCAAGCTCGGCTGAAATTGCAAGAAATGTTACGCCAAAAATAGTATCCGGGCGAGTCGTAAATACAGTAACTTTATGTTTATCATTGTCTTGTCCAGCAATACCGCGAAGTGGAAAAAGTATTTCAGCTCCCTCGCTGCGACCAATCCAATTTTCTTGTTGACTGCGAGCTTGTGGAATATAATCTACATCTTTGAGACCCTCGAGAAGTGAATCTGCGTATTTTGTAATTGCGAGCATCCATTGTTCTTTGTCACGTTGTTCTACTGCGGTACCACAACGTTCGCAGCATCCACCAACGACTTCTTCATTGGCCAAACCAATTTTGTCTTTTGGACACCAGTTGATCGGCTGATTTTTTTTGTAGGCCAGTCCATGTTTGTAGAGCTCAAGAAAAATCCACTGTGTCCACTTGTAATATGCAGGGTCGGTTGTATCTACAGCGCGAGACCAATCAAAAGCAAATCCAAGTGCTTTGAGCTGGCGAGTAAATGTTGCAATATTTTCTTCGGTCACTTCAATTGGAGGTCGACCAGTCTTGATAGCAAAATTTTCGGTAGGAAGACCAAATGCATCAAATCCAATTGGATACAAAACATTTTGCCCCTGCATACGGCGTTTGCGACCAATCACATCCATTGCAGAATATGACTTTGGATGACCAACGTGAAGTCCTGCACCTGATGGGTATGGAAATTCGACAAGCGCATAAAATTTTTGCTTGTTTAAATCTTCTGTAACTTTAAAAGTTTGCTTCTCTTCCCAGTACTTTTGCCACTTTGGTTCAATGTCTTTTGGGTTATATTTTTCCATAAAGTCAGGTTATTTAGGTAGAGGTATACTACTAAAATAGGCCAAGAATTGCAAGAGTTTTGTCATATTCGTGGTATTTGGATATTTGCTTCACTTCGCTCGTCACTGAACTCACTGGTCGCTTCGTGCGCTTGCGAAACCCGTTCAGCAAAATATCCAAATATCTACTGCATTGACAAAACTTGTTTTTTTTAGCATAATCTAGCCAATATGAGAGATATTTTTCGAAAAGCCGTAGCACAACTTGAATACGAAGATGAACTCTTTCAAGACGCCCTTTCCTCCAAGGTCACTTTGGCGACCTCGCTCGAGACCTGGGCAGTAGCTCGAAGCGTGGCAGAAAAGCTCTATGAATTGGTTTTGAAGTATAAACCCGCCCATATTTTGGAAGTTGGGACCTCTCTTGGATATTCCACAATTTGGATAGCAGAAGCCGCACGCGAATATGGCGGCAAAATTATTACCCTTGAACACGAACAGAGTAAAATTTTAAAAACACAAAAACTCTTTGATGAGCTTGAACTTCAAGATACGGTGACGATGATTGAAACAGATGCTGGAAAATTTCTTGAATCTTTTAATGGACAAATTGATTTTCTCTTTCTTGATGCAATGAAACGCGAATATGTTGAGTATATAAAACTCTCAGAAAAAAATATGCCTGTTGGGGCACTTCTTGTTGCTGATGATGTTATCACATGGCGTCGAAAACTTGATGAATTTTTTGAATATATTGAAAACCCTCAAAAATATAAAATCCAAGTTTTGGAACTTGGACATGGTCTTCTTGTCGCAGAAAAGATTGCTTAGTCTTTTTTGTCAGTCAAATCTCCCAAAAAATCTATTGCTTCCAGGTCAATTTCTTTTCCCGTCATATCTTCTCCCCCGGCAGCGATATCTTCCATCACCGTTTTTGGACTCGTTTCAAAAACATAAAATTTATCATCAATCACAAGATTTGGAGAACGAGAACAAAACCCCGTACAACCACAATAATCGAGGTCATATTCCTCGTTTGTTTTACCTGGCTTGAGGCCAGTATTTTTTGTTATTTCTTCCATGACACGCTTGGCGCCAAAGGCAGCGCAAGAACGGCTATCACAAACTCGTATTTTTTTCATATATCTGTGAATATTTACTCTTGATATTTTTATAAAAATACTGTATAGTCTCCAAACTTCGTTCGAATAAGGAGGCGAATGAGGTATATTCGAGGTCCGCCGACTGAAAGGTCGGTGGCGAATCTGAGACACACAGACGACAGAGGGAACACCATGAAGCGCAAGATCGCGATCCTCATCCTCAGCTTGGCCGCGATCGCGGCCGCGACCAGCGCCAATGCGGCGACCGACACGACTGCCTGCAACGGCGGCCTCATGACCACCACGGGCACCGTGTCCAGCGGCTGCAACGGCGGCTGGCTGGTCGTGGGCGGCGGGATCCTCCGGCTCATCACCGGGGGCTAACGCGACCAACAACTCAGAAAAAAATGTGACTGAACGACTGGGGACTTAAAACCCACGTCGATCTGTCACTCCATCGGGCTTCGAACGGCAAAAACGCCGAACACAAGGGGGCGCGCATTCACATCAACCCAGCTCAGGCTGAGGGTGATCACGAGCCGCCCCAAAACCAAAAAGCTTATCATCTTTTTCTATTGGAATCTTTTTTGTAAGCGGAAACAGTCAACTATGGCTGTTTTTTCTTTTTTTGACTATACCCCCACAATTAAACGCAAATCCTCAGGTGGTTTCCAAGCTGGATCAAAAGTCACTTCAATCTCCACAAACTTCACACCAACACTGCGAAGTGAATCTTCAAGATCTGCCTGAATCTGTGGACCAAGCGGACAAGCGGGCGTCGTATAAGTCATGACAATGCGTACATGCTCGTCACTTTCAATATGAATTTCATAAATAAGACCGAGTGTCCAAATATCCACACCAAGTTCTGGGTCCATTATTGTTTCAAGTTGTTCAATAATTTGTTCACGAGTAATCATATAAATTGGTTATATCCATCACGTTCAACTTCAAGAGCCAATTCCTTGCCTCCTGTTTTTACAATTGTACCATTGACCATAATATGTACAAAGTCTGGCACGACATATTGCAATATTCGATTGTAATGGGTAATAAGTAAAATTCCTTTTGTTCCATCTTGAAAAGCATTTATTCCCTCTGAAACAGATTTGAGTGCGTCAACGTCCAGTCCAGAATCTGTTTCGTCAAGTATCGCATATTTTGGATCAAGCATTTTGAGTTGCAATGTTTCAAGGCGTTTTTTTTCTCCACCCGAAAATCCAACATTGAGATAACGTGCCGCAAAATCTTTTTTCATGCCAAGTGATTCCAAAACATCAAGAAGGTATTTATGAAATTTGAGAGGATGTTGTTTTTCACCTGTTTTGGCAGTTATCGCTGTACGCAAAAAACTTGAAACAGTCACACCTGCAATTTCTGGCAGATACTGCTGCGAAAGAAAAAGTCCTGCTTTGGCGCGATCCTGCACCTTTGCATTCGTAATATTTTCGTTATTTAAAATAATTTCACCTTCTGTAATCGTATATTTTGGATGCCCCATAAGAACATTGGCAAGGGTGGATTTTCCACTCCCGTTTGGCCCCATGATTGCATGAATTTCACCTGGAGCAATAACAAGATTGATCCCGCGAAGGATTTCTTTTTTTTCTACAGATACATGTAAATTTTTAATTTCTAAATTCATATTAATTTTTGCTAAAAAAGGTCAGGTGAAATCCATTTGGATCCGCAATACAAAATGAAGTATCTCCCCAATCATTCTTTCGCAGAGGAAAAATAATTACTGCTTTACCTTGAATATATTCCCACAGTGTATGGACATTTTCTACGTGAAGAGAAACATCTGTATTTGGAAAAGAAATATTTTCATTTTTCGCTGGTAAAAACTCAATAATCGCAGTCCCCGTATCAAACATAAGTCCACGATGATCTTCTTCTTGCCACTCAGTAATCAAAGGAAACAGCAAAACTTCTGTATAAAACTTTTTTGTTGCATCAAAATCCGTAATAAAAACTTTGAGCCGAAATTCATTTACTTTTGTGAGAGGTGAAAAATTCATAGACACTTTTTTATAGTTTTTAATCCCAGTGTTGCGCACTTTATACGAGTATGTGAAATTGGAATTTGAAGCATTTCAATAATATCTTTTTCAGTCATACTTTGTATTTCTTCTTTTGTTTTTCCCTTTATTTCTTCTGTCAAAAGTGATACAGCAGCCTGAGAAATAGCACAACCTTGACCTTGATGACCAATATCTAAAACTTTGCCAGCGCTATCAAATTTCACAAAAATTTCAATTTCATCACCACAAGTTGGATTGAGTTCTTTTTGTTTTGCATCATAGTCAAGCAATACCTTCTTATTCAAAGGATTTTTATAAAGATCCAAAATCATTTCTTTATATAATTCTTCTTCCATAAAATTACCCAAAAATAATTTTTACTTTTTGTATTGCTGCAACACATTTTTCAATATCTTCGATTGTATTATATATTCCAAGAGAAACTCGTGCAGTTCCAGGAAGACCCATATGTTTCATGAGCGGCATAGCACAGTGATGACCTGCACGAATACAGACTTTATCGCGATTGAGAATCTCGGCAATATCATGAGGATGAATACCATCGAGCGTAAAAGAAACAACACCTATACGAGGCTCTCCAAACCCAGGACCAATAATTTTGAGTCCATCAATTTTTTTAAGTTCCTCAAAAAGTTTTTCTTGAAGATGAACTTCGTGGTCAATAATATTTAAAATGCCAATCGACTCGATAAAATTTACTGCGGCAGCAAGACCAATCGCCCCCGCAATATTTGGTGTTCCACCTTCAAATCGCTCTGGTATATCTGCCCAAGAAGATTTTTCATAAGTCACTTCTCGGATCATATCTCCACCATAAAAAAATGGTTCAAGAGTCTCAAGTCTTTCTTTTTTCCCATAAAGTACTCCAATTCCTGTTGGGCCATACATTTTATGTCCAGAAAAAACGAAAAAATCACAAGCGATAACTTTTACATCCACTCCCATATGTCCCACGGCTTGAGCAGCATCAAGCACAGTTATTGCCCCCACACTTTGTGCATATTCGAAAATTTCAGGAATACTTGCAATAGTAATAGTACCCAAAACGTTTGAAATAAGTGAAAAAGAGACTACTTTTGTATTTTTATCGATAAGTTGTTTGGCCGAATTGATATCCAGTTCATAATTCTCGTTCAACTCAATAAAACGAAGTTCAATACCCTTTTCACGAGCATATTCTTGCCAAGGAACAAGATTTGCATGGTGCTCGTAAGAAGTGAGAACAATATTGTCTCCTGTTTTCAAATCTTTGCAGAGACTTCGTGCCAAAAAATTTAAACCATGAGTTGTACCCGAAGTAAAAATAATTTCATTTCGTTCTGCACCAATAAAAGCTGCAACTTTTTCGCGAGCTTCTTCATATTTTTCTGTTGCACGAGCACTCAAATCATACAAACCTCTATGAATGTTTGCACGATACTCGTTATAGTATTCATCCATTGCATCCAAAACCACCTGTGGAGTTTGGGTTGATGCAGCACTATCAAGATACACCAAGTCAGGGTGTTTTTGAAAAATTGAAAATTGTGACTTTATATTTTTCATATAAATTAACCAATAGATCCTTCCATTTCCATCTCGACAAGTTTATTAAGCTCCACCGCATACTCAACCGGCAAGGCCTTCACAATTGGTTCAATAAAACCACCAACAATAAGCTGCATTGCTTGCTCTTCCGATAGGCCCCGACTCATAAGGTAAAACAATTGTTCGTCCCCTATTTTTCCAACACGCGCTTCATGCGCCACAGAAACATCATTGGTATCAATTTTAAGCGCAGGATAAGTATTGGCAACAGAATCTTCATCGAGCAAAAGTGAATCACAACTCATCGACGCAGTAGAACCAACAGCTTTTTTTGTTACTTTGATAAGTCCACGGAATCCAGCAATTCCACCACCAACAGAAATCGAACGTGAGCGAATTACAGACGAAGTATGCGGCGCAGCGTGAATTGCTTTTGCACCTGTATCTTGATTTTGCCCAGGTCCAGCAAAGGCAATACCAAGACTATCACTGTGCGCCCCGCGGCCACGAAGAACCGAAGAGGGATAGAGCATAGTCACTCCACTTCCCATATTTCCCGAGACCCATTCAATACTTGCATCTTCATCCACAAGTGCGCGTTTGGTATTGAGGTTCCATGTATTTTTTGACCAATTTTCAATAGAATAATATTTTACTTTTGCATTTCGGTGCACAAAGATTTCTACACAACCAGCATGAAGTGAATTTGTCGTGTATCGTGGGGCACTACAACCTTCAATATACGAAATTTCACTTCCTTCGTCAGCAATAATAAGGGTATGTTCAAACTGCCCACCACTTTGTGCATTCATACGAAAATATGCTTGGAGCGGCAACTCTACTTTGACATTTTTTGGAATATAAATAAAAGTTCCACCACTCCACACTGCGCCGTGAAGCATCACAAACTTGTGGTCATTAATTGGTACACACTGCGTCATGAAATATTTTTTTACCATCTCGGGATATTTTTGTACCGCCACATCCATGTTTTCAAAAATCACACCTTTTTTCTTGAGGTCTTCTTGAATGTTGTGGTAGACAACGTCACTATCATATTGGGCACCCACTCCTGCAAGGGCTTTTTTTTCTGCTTCGGGAATTCCAAGTTTATCGAATGTTCGAATAATGTCCTCTGGCAGATCTTCCCATTTACGAGTTTCTTCGGTTCCTGGACGAACAAAGTAAATAATTTCATCAAGATTGAGTGGTTTCAAATCTGGCCCCCATGTTGGCAAAGGTTCGTCTTTAAAAAATTCATAAGATTTGAGACGTTTCTCGAGCATCCACTCTGGTTCGTTTTTCTGTTTCGAAATCTCCAACACAACTTCTCGTGAAATACCCGGAAGTGATTTATAACTCGAACGATCGACGTTGGCATCATCGTAGAGTGATCGATCAAGTGTAAAATTTTGAATAGTATCTTTTTTCACAAAATTATTTTATTTTTCTCAATTCTTCCACAATTTTTGGCAAATATTTCATTACATAATCTATATCCTGTTTGCTTGTGTTTTTTCCAAGAGAAAAACGAATACTGCTCTGTGCACGTTCGTCACTATACCCAAGAGCTTTGAGTACATGTGAAGGAGCATTTGACTCTGTTGAACAAGCAGAACCAGTCGAGCACAAAATACCATAACTATCAAGGTACAGCATAAGCGCTTCGGCTTCTACTCCAGCAAAAAAAACATTTAAGTTATTTGGAAGACGATTTTCCAAAGATCCATTGAGCTCAACGTTTCGTATTTCTTTTTGAATTTTTGTCCAAAAATAATTGCGTAATTTTTCAATCTGCGTATTTGTTTTTACTTTTTCATTTTGCGAGATCTCAAGTGCCCTGGCAAAAGCAACAATCCCAGCGACATTTTCTGTTCCGGCACGAAATCCAAACTCTTGCTGTCCACCGTACATGAGAGGTTCAATCTTTATTCCACGTCGTTTATACAAAGCCCCTACACCTTTTGGTCCATATATTTTTCCGCTATTGAGGGTCATCAAATCCACATGCAATTTTTCTACTGACATATCAAGTGTCCCTGCTGCCTGAGTCGCATCACTGTGAAAATATGGATATATCGTTTTGTTATTTTTACGCCATTTCAAAATTTCGCGTCCAATATCTGCGATAGACTGAATCGTTCCAATTTCGTTATTTGCATACATAATAGATACAAGCACAGTAATCTTTTTCAAAGATTTTTTGAAATATTCAATACGAACAAATCAAATTTCATCGATAACAATAAATGTTACTTCATGTACCTGTTTATTGAGCT
>JBPOIO010000061.1:0-6370 GCA_052034405.1 Candidatus Magasanikiibacteriota bacterium
ATTACGGGGCGCTTGATGTCTCGGCACGGCCGGGACTTCAAGAAGCTGGTCGAGGAGGGATATTTGAAGACGGTGTTGCCGGCGTCCGCCATGTTCTCCGCGGTCTGCTCCATGGTCTTCGTCGCGACTGTCTGTCTCGCCCTTGAGCATCGTGGGAATCCTACTTTTTTCGAGTGGTCTCCCTGCGTTGTCCAGTTTGTCATCGGGGGGATTTGGATCCGCTACGCCTTCGCTCACCAGAAGGAGCGGCCCGTGGTCGCGGCAGACATCGACTGACGACTCAACCGCCTGGAGGGACGGTTCGAGAGACAACGCCGGGACCCACGTGGGTGCCCGGCGAGTTCGTTCTATGGGGTATCAACCATTGACGAAAGTGTCAGCATCATATATATTATTCGTATTGTAAGTGGCGGATTTGGACCCATCGTGCTCGAAAAAGGTTTCAAGTACGTACTCTCGGGTCCACAAAAGAGATACTCTATATAAGTATCTCTTTTATTTTAGCCAAATATTGACATTTTCTAATTTTTATGATAAAAGTTTATCAAATTCATTTCCAGAGGAAACCAGTGGTCATAAGTACGAACTTTGGTCTCTACATGCTCGAAGAGCGTGCTTGGAGACAAGAGATGCTCGAGGGCAACAGCGCCGAGGAGCTCCACGAGCTTCTCAAAAAGGCGATGGACGCGGCCCTTTTCAACGCCGCAACCACCGTTGCTCTGTGTTTGATTGGTCACCAGGACGTGACCGTCGAGCACCATCTATTCATCCTGGCGAACGCCGGGAAAATGAATGGTGCGAGCCTCATCCAAGAGGCGCAGAAACTCATCGACAAAAAAGCTGCGGAGTGATCACAGACACCCCGCCCAAGAGAACACGTGCCTTTCTTTCAAAAGATTGAAGGAAAATCTTGGGCGGGATTGTTTTTTCTCTCCATTATGTTAGTATACCTATCACTATGATCTATCTTTTTGAACTTGGACGCAACAACGAACTTTCACGCGCAGAAATTGAGCAGGTATTTTTGTCACACAAAATTTCATATACAGTAGTCGCACAAGAAAAACAAAACCTCTTTTTGGAAACTACAAAAAATTTGGATAGTGAAAAAATAATGAATATACTTGGTGGAACGATAAAAATTTCTGAGCAAGTAAATAAATCGTCAAAAAGTGACATTATTTGTGAATATTTAAATACAACACAAAACGAAGGAAAAATTCAATTTTCTGTAAGTGGAAATAACGCAAAAGAAATTGCCCTCGCCACAAAAAAACTTCTCAAAGCAGAAGGCCGCTCGGTTCGATATATCGAAGCAAAAAATACAGCCACAGTTCTTCACAATAACTTGATTGAAAAACAAGGTGACCTAACACTTAGCAACCATGGACTCTTTGTTGCTCGTGCTATCCAAGCTATTGAAGAGTGGGGAGAACGAGATTTTGGACGCCCAGGACGTGACAATCGCAGTGGTATGCTTCCACCAAAACTTGCACGCATACTTATCAACCTCACTGGTGCTACAAATGATCAAACGCTCCTCGATCCATTTTGTGGTTCTGGAACAGTTGTAAACGAAGCCATGTCACTTGGATTCAAAAATATTCTTGGAAGTGACCTTTCCGAAAAAGCAATTGACGACACCAAAAAGAATATTGATTGGATGAAAGAACAAAATCCAGAAGCACACTTCTCTACTCCAAAAGTTTTTGTTTGTGATGCAACACAGCTCCAAACACATATCCAAAAAAATAGCGTTGATGCTATTGCCAGCGAACCATACATGGGTAAACCTTTAAATGGAAATGAAGACAAACATACACTGACAAAACAAGCAGACGAACTGCGAGCACTCTATCAGGCTTCATTTAAAACATTTCAACAAATTCTTCGACCAGGTGGAAATATTGTTTTTATTATTCCACAATTTCTGCAAAATAAAAATTGGATTCGAATTGACATTTTGGCCCAAATCCAAAATCTTGGCTTCTCACTCGAACGCCTTACTCCGACCGGAACATCGATTCTTTACCACCGACCAGAGCAGTTTGTAGGACGAGAAATATGGAAATTCAAGAAGATTTAAGGTAGTTTATCCAAATATATTGACAAAGCGGAGCATATTCTATATAATGGCTCCACCATGCGGGTGTAGTACAATGGCTAGTACGACTGCCTTCCAAGCAGTATATGACGGTTCGATTCCGTTCACCCGCTCGAGGACAAATAAAAAACAAATCGCGGGGTAGAGCAGCCCGGTAGCTCGCGGGGCCCATAACCCTGAGGTCGCTGGTTCGAATCCAGCCCCCGCAACAAAGAGGCCCATGCGGTAGTAGCTCAGTTGGCTAGAGCGCGACCTTGCCAAGGTCGAGGCCACGGGTTCGAGCCCCGTTTACCGCTCAAGGTGAGAAATCACCTCAAAAACATACAATTTCCTACTATTGTATGGCAAGAAAAACCCTTTTTTAACAAAAGGGTTTTTTCTTTTATAAAGCCAAAAATATCCACAAAAACCCTTACTTATTCCCATTCTATCCACAGAAAATTATAGCGACAATAAAAAAATATGCTATAATGATACTTGCTAGAAAACATACAGTACCCTACGCTGTATGGCAAAAAAGAAAAACCATCCTTTTTATCAGGGTGGTTTTTCTTTTTATTTTTTTCAAAACAAATTATATTCCAGAATAAATAATATGTGCTTTTTGTGCAGGCTGCTCCAGAGCAAAATAACGATCGTCTTGTTCCATCCAAGTATCAAACCATTTTCTTTTCCACTCTTGATCACGATTGATGATACGTTCTCTTCGTAATTCACGAGGCGCTTCTACCCAAACAGACAAATCATAATAAGGCAAAAATCTATCTTGAAGTGAATAAATTCCCTCTAAAATAGTAATACTTTGGGGATACATTTCTACCCAACCTTCACGAATGTTTTTTTCCCAATTATATTTTTGATAGCACACAGCTTTCCCTTCTTGAAACAGACGAATAACATTTTCAATACGATCCCAGTCAAAACAATTACTAATAATATTTTCAGAACTGTGAACATCACCACGTTCTTCTTCGGTCTTGTAAAAATCATCAACATAAATAATGCGTGATTCTAAAAGAGCCGCTTCAAGTTTTTTTGTCAGAAAAGTTTTTCCAGATCCACCAAGTCCACTAATAGCAACAAAAGCACTCCCCTTTTTTTGTTGAATATCCAAAATCTTTTCTACCAGTTGAGCAAATTGATCCATATACGGTAAGAAGCAGAATCTTAGGAAATAATATCTTCTTCGGCACTATTATTTTTATCAAGACGGGCTTTCAATTCTACAAATTGGTTCTCTGCATTTTTGAGTTCCTCACGACAAAACTCTACCAGTTCAACTCCCTTTTTAAACTCAACAAGACCTTGTTCAACATCAAGATCACTCGTACTCAAACGCTCTACAATTTTTTCTAGATTTTGAAGTGCTTCAGCCAAGGTAATTTTAGAATTTGTCATAAAAAAAAGAATTATTGCCCTACTATAACAAAAAAAATGCTCCCCGTCCAAGTTTACATATTTTGGCTCTATAGAGACAAATAATAATGTGCAAAAATTGACTTTTGCGCAAAATTCTGTAAGAATAAGGACATTCAGACGTCTTTTTATGTAGACAAAGCTATGAGTAGCCTTGAACAAGATTTTTTAAAGGTATATGAACGCGAAGCAGATGCTATCTATCGCTATTGTTATTTTCGTCTCTACGATAAAGAAAAAGGCAGTGATTTCATGCAAGAGGCATTTACCAAAGCCTGGCAATATATATCCGAAGGAAATGATGTAAAAAATATACGGGCCCTGGTCTATAAAATAGCCAATAACCTTATTATCGATTATATACGAAAAAAGAAAGAAGCATCCCTTGAAGCACTGCAAGAATCTGGATTTGAACCCGGAGCACACATGAATGAAATGTCCGACAATTATCTTGATGCCAAAACGGCTCTTACAAAATTACAACATATTGAACAAGAATATCGTGAAGTCGTGTATATGAGATATGTAGAAAATCTCACACCACGAGAAATTGCAGAAATTATTGGAGAATCCGTCAATGTTATATCAGTAAGAATTCATCGTGGTATAAAAAAGTTAAAACAAATACTCTAGACAAGTTTATATACGTATGTGGAAAATAAAAAAAATATCACAATTCAAAAAACAAATGCGAACTATAGTTCTTGAAGCTGCCAAAAAAGAAGAAAGCAAAGAAAACATACTTGCATACATGAAAATGCACCCTGTAAGAAAAAATGAAATAAGCCGTCTCAAATTACAGACCCGCGGAAATATTTTATTTTTTAACCAAGAACATATGTACGCCAAAATCGCAACACTTCTTATTCTTCTCTCTGGAACAGGTACAGCATTTGCCGCAGAAAATACAATTCCAGGAGATGCACTCTATGGAGTAAAAGTAAACGTCAATGAAACAGTTCGTGGAGCACTTGCTCTTTCTCCAGAAGCAAAATCAAACTGGGAAGCACAAATTGCTGAACGACGACTTGATGAAGCTTCAAAACTCGCGGCTCAAGGAAAACTTACAGCGGAACTCGAAACAAAACTTGAAACAAAATTTACAGAACAAACTCAAAAGATAAAAGAGCGTATTGCAAAACTTCAAGAAGCTGGAAAAAATGAAAGTGCGTCAGAACTCAGTACCCGTTTACAATCAGCTCTTCAAATTCATAGTGAAATTCTCGATACACTGAGCAGTGCAACAGATACACCAAGACAAGAGATCAAACCCCTCTTGAAACAACTCAAAGAAGAAGTTGAATCCATGAAAGAAATCAAATCAAAAATGAACGACGAGCATGAAAAAAAATCTGCTCCAGATGTAAAGATAGCCGCACAAAACCACATGAACATGGCTTTGAAACAAATTGAAAAAGTACAAGGACTTATAAACTCACAAAAAGCTACCACAACATCTTCTGCAACAGCAAAACTTGAAGAAGCACAAAAAGCATACGACGAAGGAAGATTCTCCTTTGACGCAGGAAACTATGCTGCTGCATTTATTTCATTTGGAAATGCACAAAGATTGGCAGCAGAAGCACGCATTGTGACCCACGTACAACACGACTTAAAAATCGATGAACGAATGAAAAAAGTATTTGAAAAAATAGATGAGAAAAAAACAAAAATTGAAGACAAATTCCAAGAAAAAAAAGAAAAACTTGAAGATAAAATAAAAGTAGATGAGCAAAGAAAAGAAAAAATAAAAAATCATATTGAAAAATTTGAAAAGAAAAACACTACAGTATCAACAACTGTCGAAGTCAAAGATGAAGACAAAGAAGAAAAAGATAATTAAAAATAAAAAGCCCCATCGGGGCTTTTTATTTTTCAATCTTTTCTACTTGGCTAATTATTCTTCCTTCATAAAGACGCAAACTTATTTTTTCTCCTTCCTGTACCTGCTGCGCATTCTTTACAATTTTTCCATCTTCATTATACGCAAGGCTGTATCCCCTTTTCAAAATTGCTTCCGGATTCATTCCTGCAATTTTTTCTTGTAATAGTTCAATACTTTGTTTCACGCCTTGTAATTTTTGACTATACAAATTTGTAATTTTTTCTTTTTGTATTTTCACTTGAAAAATATTTTCTTCTATTTTTGATTGCAGCCTTGCACTCGAACGAACAAATATTTTTTCAACATTTTGAAAACCAATAAAAACCCTTTGAAGACCATAACGCAATCTTTCATGAAGTGTATCAAGCGACATTTCTTGTCTACGAAATATTTTTTCAAAAGCAGAAACAAGATATTTCGACTCATGCTCTAACAATATTTTATTTTGAGAAAATCTTCCACCGAGTGTTTGAACGAGATCTTTACTAAAAATTTCAACATTCATCTGTAAAGTTTCATGCTGTCCACGTAAAAAATTTGCTACCGCCGTTGGCGTCGAACAATTCAAATCCGAAACAAATCCAGCAATCGTTTCATCCTTGTCATGACCAATTCCAGTAATCACAGGAATACGCGAATAATAAATAGCATCCGCGACAAGTTCGCTATTAAATGCTTTGAGGCTTTGTAAACTTCCTCCTCCACGAATAATTACAAGAATATCCGCATCAGCTTTGTGATCATTGAAATAACGAATGGCGCGAACAATACTTTCCTCTGCAGAATCACCCTCTACCCGCACATCAAGACAATCTACCAAAAAACCACAGGAACCCGTATTTTTTTTGAAATCTTCAATAACAGCACCACTCATAGAATTAATGAGGCCAATTTTTCGAATAAATACAGGAATTTTGTGTTTTCTATCCTGTTCAAAGTAAACTTTATATTCTAGTTTGCGTTTG
>JBPOIO010000045.1:0-9011 GCA_052034405.1 Candidatus Magasanikiibacteriota bacterium
ACTTGACCATTCACATTACGAGCAGCACGACCAATAGTCTGAATAAGACTTGTTTCACTACGCAAAAATCCTTCTTTGTCAGCATCAAGAATTGCCACGAGCGAAACCTCTGGCATATCAAGTCCCTCGCGAAGCAAGTTCACTCCGACGAGCACATCATAATTTCCACGACGAAGATCCGTAATAATTTCAATGCGTTCAATCGTATCAATATCACTATGAATATACGCAACCTTAATTTTTTTCTCTTTCAGATATTCGGTCAGATCCTCTGCCATTTTTTTGGTGAGTGTCGTAACCAAAGTTCGCTCCCCTTGCGCTGTACGCTCGGCAATGCGAATCATTACATCTTCAACCTGCGACAAATTCTTTCCTGCCTTTCCTGTTACTGGAACAATAACAATTTCAGGATCAACGAGGCCTGTTGGACGCACGATTTGCTCCATCACCTGTTCACTCTCGGTCAGCTCATACTCACTTGGAGTTGCAGATACAAAAAGCACTTGATCCACACTCGCATTAAACTCTTCAAACTTGAGTGGCCGATTGTCCCGCGCGCTTGGCAAACGAAATCCATGTTCAACGAGCACATCTTTTCGTGCCCGATCACCATTGTACATAGCACGCACCTGTGGCACGGTCACATGGGATTCGTCGATCACGGTCAAAAAGTTTTTTGCGCTATATTTGAAATAATCAAGAAGTGTAAATGGCGCTTCTCCAGGAGAGCGTCCTTCAAAATGCGAAGAATAATTTTCAATTCCGTTACAATAACCAATATTTTGAATCATTTCGGCGTCATAAGCCACGCGACGCTTGAGGCGTTCGTATTCCAACACTTTGCCTTGTTTTTGAAATAACTCAAGCTGATCTTTGAGTTCGGAGCGGATACTTTCAATAGCACGTTCACGACTCTCTGGCGGCGCAACATAATGACGTGCAGGAAAAAACCAAATGTCTTCTTGCTCGCGAATTACTTTTCGTGTTACAGGATCAATCTGTTCAATACGGTCAATCGTATCAGAGAGTTCAAATCGATAAATCTTTTCTTCATTCACAGGCATGATCTCCATGATTTGTCCACGCAGCAAAAAGGTACCGCGCTTCATCTCTGCGTTTGTTCGTTCGAACTGCATTTCAATAAGTTGTTTGCTCAGTGCCACACGGTCCATTTTTTGTCCAACACTCAGGTGCATGACAATATTTTCGTATTCTTTTGGAGAACCAAGTCCATAAATAGCCGAAACAGATGCCACAATAATCACATCCCGGCGAGTGAGAAGGGCCTGTGTACAAGCATGACGAAGTCGATCGATCTCTTCGTTGATCTGAGCTTCCTTTTCAATATAGGTATCACTACTTGGCATGTAGGCCTCTGGCTGATAATAATCGTAGTAGGAAACAAAATATTCCACAGCATTATCTGGAAAAAATTCACGAAATTCATTGCAAAGCTGCGCAGCAAGAGTTTTGTTATGCGCAATCACGAGCGTTGGCATCTGCACCTGCTGAATAATATTGGCAATAGTAAAAGTTTTTCCAGAACCAGTTACCCCGAGCAATGTCTGGCGTTTCATATTTGCCTCAATACCCGAAACAAGACCCTCTATTGCCTTTGGCTGGTCTCCTGATGGTTTATAGTCTGATTTGATCTTGAATTCCATATTTTATACTTCTACACTCTCACCAAATTCTGGTACAAAGGTTGCAATTCCAAATTGATCACGAATTTTATGTGCAAGTACAGTCGCGGCTTCTGGTTCACCATGCACACAGTACAATTTTTTTGGTTTCATTTTACAATTTTCAATCCATCCCAATAGTTTTACTTGGTCAGCATGCGCAGAAAAAGCACCAATTGCTTTGACTGTACATTTCACCTCTATTTCTGTTCCTAATATTTTTACTTTTTCTGCACCTTCATACAATCGTCGTCCCAATGTCCCCTGTGCTTGATAACCAATAATAACCAAAGTAGATTTTGGATCCCCAACATAGCGCGCTGCATGATGCACAATTCGGCCTCCATTCATCATACCACTTCCTGCAATAACAATTTTGGCCCCATGAACATTATTTATAGCTTTTGAATCATCACGACTACGAGCCACACGAAGTGTCGGAAAACTCAAAAAATCATCTCCTTCACGATACTCTTCTGCAGCCGCAGCATCATAATAACCTTTGTATTTACGATACACTTCAATAGCATCAATCGCAAGTGGACTATCCAAAAATATTGGCACATTGGGCAGTGTTTTGTCATGTTCACTCATGAGATGTAATTTGTAAAGAAGTTCCTGTGTACGCTCGAGTGAAAAAGCAGGAATCATTATTGTTCCACCGCGCTTTACTCCTTCTTTAATCACTTCAAGAAGCATAGCGTCACGATCTTCAATGGATTCATGAATTTTGTCACCATAGGTTGATTCACAAAGCATGATATCCATTTCTGGAAGATTTTCTGTATCACGAACAATAGGTGCATTTTCATTTCCCACATCTCCAGAAAATACAATAGATTTGCCTTCTGCACGAACCTCAACAAAAGCAGAACCAAAAATATGACCAGCATCATAAAAAATCACTTCCACACCTTCAACTTTTAGCCAGGTGTCATATTCAACACCATGACAGAGCTCCTGTGCCGCTGTAATGTCTTCTTGATCAAACAAAATTGGTGATTGAAATTTTTCATTTTCATACTTCATGATGTGATAGGCATCGTCCCAAATCAATTTGGCAAGTTCAACTGTAGCTTTGGTCATATAAATAGGCCCAGTGTAGCCATCTTTTACCAATTTTGGGATACGACCCACGTGATCAAGGTGCGCGTGACTCACAAAAAGCGCCTTAATACTTTTTATGTCAAATGGAAATTCATCATGATTTTTTGCCTCGTTAAAATCACTTCCTTGAAACATACCACAATCAAGCAAAAAATTGCCCTGCGTAGATTCAATCATGTGACAAGAACCCGTAACCTCGTGTGCTGCACCAAAAAAGTGGAGTTTCATAAAAAGGAAACTTAAAACTTAACAAGAGTGTCCCAATCATAACATATTTTTCTCGCTATACAAAGCAGTCATAATTTGATACAATATTTGGGTACTAATTTGCAGGATATGACGGACAATCTCGAAGACCGCATCATTATTGAAGAACCTCCAATAGAAAAACTTACCAACAAACGCTCCTGTTTACGAAAGACCTGCTTCAATAGCTGCGGAGGCCTTGTTTTTGTTATTGTACTTTCCCTTCTTTTTCTACGATTTGAAGCAAGACCAAAAGAAAAACTTATTCATGAACTTCCTGAAACGATCAAACAAAGTATTCCGCTCTACGACCCAAGTCAAATTTTTTCTATCTATTACAATGCCGGACAAGAACGTCAAAAACGTAGCGAACTGCTCACTTTTTTTCCAAAACTTATTGTTTCCCCTTTTATTGTTCACTTTCCACACAAACTCGGAGACAAAGGACCATACAGCAGCACATCTACCAAAAAACAAATCTTTTATGGATTCATGCGTACGCCTATTGGTGAACAAAAAGATATTTATACAATAACATGGAAAAATCTCACTGCCGAACCACGTTTTATTGTAGAATATTACAAAACCGAAATGGAAAACAAAGACTTCAAACTTGAATACGACCAAAAAAATGGCTCCCTACGACAAATGCTCTACTCCAATAGTTCAACACTTGTCAATGTTATAATTGATGGTAACGATGAAGTGACAGTGACAGTGACACTATGATAAAAAAAATCCTTTCTTACCAATCAAAAACATTGACTGGAGCAGCATTGGTACTTGGCTTTGCATCGCTCCTCAGTCGTATCGTTGGAGTTGCCCGTGACCGTATTCTCGCTCATCAATTTGGTGCTGGTATTGAACTTGATATATATACCTCAGCATTTCGAATACCAGACTTTATTTACAACCTTCTCATTGTTGGTGCCCTTTCTGCTGGATTTATTCCTCTTTTTTTGGAAATTTATAACAAAAATAAAAAAGACGCATGGAAGTTTACCAGCAACGTCATAAACATACTATTCATTGCCATAGGACTCATTTCTCTTGGTCTTTATTTTTTTACACCTGAACTTCTCAAAATTTTGGTCCCTGGATTTTCTGAGGCAGAACGTATTGCCACAGGAGAACTCACTCGCGTCATGCTCTGGTCGCCTATTATCCTTGGACTGAGTGCCGTAGTATCAAGTGTTTTGCAATCACTTCGATCTTTCTTTATATATTCACTCGCTCCAATTTTATATAATCTTGGTATTATTTTTGGAGCTATTTTTTTGGTACCACATTTTGGACTTTTAGGACTTGCCTATGGAGTTGTTATCGGAGCTCTTTTGCATCTACTCATACAAATTCCAATACTCTATAAAGCAGGATTTCACTATCAAAAAATCATAGATATACGAGATACACAAATACGAAAACTTTCAAAAACAATGATTCCACGAACCCTCACACTCGCTTCGGTACAATTTACAACACTTTTTATCACATCGTTTGCCTCAGTTCTTGGTGCTGGAAGTATCGCGATTTTTAACTTTGCCAATAATATTTATTCACTCCCTATTGGAATTATTGCTGTATCTTTTGCGATTGCCGTATTTCCTACCCTTTCAGAATATGCTGCGGCAAAAGATTTTGAAAATTTTAAAAAACAACTTTCTTTAACAACCCGACAAATTTTATTTTTTATTTTACCAGCAACAGTACTCTTTATCCTCTTGCGTGCACAAATTGTCCGAGTACTCCTTGGAAGTGGTGCATTCAACTGGAATGATACGATAACTACCGCAGATACGGTTGGAATTTTTTCTCTTTCTCTTTTTTCACAGTCCCTTTTGGCCCTCCTCAACCGTGCGTTTTACGCATTGCAAAATACCAAAACACCACTTATTATCGCCCTTATTTCCATGGGATTTACAGCAGCGCTCAGTTTTTACTTTAAAAATTATTTCGGAGTGATAGGCTTGGCACTTGGAATATCTATCGGAAGTATTTTTCAAGTCATTTTATTATGGATAGCACTTCGCAAAAAACTTGGAAAAATTGATAGCAAAAACATTCTTTTTTCTGTAGGAAAAATGAGTTTAGCCTGTATTGCCCTTACCTTTGTTACACAAGAACTAAAATATCCTATTTCCTTACTCCTCAATATGGATACCTTTGTAGGAATTTTTTTTCAGGGACTTTTCTCTGGACTTGCAGGAATTTTGGTCTATGGAGTTGTAAGCTATCTTTTAAAAGTTCACGAAATGCAACTTTTATGCTCAAGTTTACATCGAAAATGGCTAAAACTACGTAATATTCCACTTGACGAAGATAGCTTGAAATAAGCTGCAAGAAATGATAGTATTGACTTCTATGAAAAACATTCGAAATTTTTGTATTATCGCCCATATCGACCATGGAAAATCGACCCTCGCGGATCGTTTTCTTGAAGTTACGGGTACTGTCGACAAACGAAGAATGCACGACCAGATGCTTGACCAGATGGAACTGGAACAAGAACGTGGAATTACCATTAAACTCCAGCCAGTACGCATGAACTACAAGGGCATGTGCCTGAACCTTATTGATACTCCGGGCCATGTGGATTTTACCTACGAAGTATCTCGCTCTCTTGCTGCTGTGGAAGGTGCGATTCTTCTGGTTGATGCGAGTCAAGGTGTACAGGCGCAAACCATTGCGAACCTCTATCTTGCTATTGAACAAAATCTCAAAATTATTCCAGTACTCAACAAAGTTGATTTACCAAATGCAGATATACCAAAATCCACTGCCGAACTGATACACCTTCTCGGATGCCGCGAAGATGAAATTTTGCACTGCTCAGGAAAAACAGGTGTTGGAGTCCCAGAACTGCTTGATGCTGTCATTGAACGAGTACCTGCTCCACAAGAATCTACCCATGGTGAAGTTCGTGGCATGATTTTTGATTCTTTTTATGATGATTACCGTGGAGTTATTGCCTCGGTTCGTATTCTTGACGGTGAAATCAAAAAACACGATAAAATTCACTTCATGCGTACCGTTGCAAATGCCGAAGTTATTGATATTGGCCACTATGCTCCGGCACTTGTGAGTGACCCAAGTCTTGAAGCGGGGCAAATTGGATATATTGCAACAGGAGTCAAAGAACTCCGTGATGTCCGTGTTGGTGATACTATTACACTTACAAATCACCCTGCAAATGAGGCACTCCCTGGATACCGCGAAGTCAAACCAATGGTATTTGCTGGAATTTTTCCAAAAGAAGGTGATGATTATGGCGCACTGCGTGAAGGAATTGATAAACTCAAACTCAGTGACTCTTCTCTTTATTACGAAACAGAACATTCACAAGCTCTTGGATTTGGTTTTCGTTGTGGATTTTTGGGAATGCTCCACCTTGATATTTTTCAAGAACGCCTCCGCCGCGAATTTAACCTCGATATTGTCGCGACCGTCCCAAGTGTTGCCTACCATGTAACAAAAACCAATGCTGAAAAAATCATTGTAAAAAGTCCACAAGATTTGCCAGACCCAAGTCATATTGAGCATATCGAAGAACCTTGGATGACCCTTGATATTATTACTCCCCAAGAGTTTATTGGAAATGTTATGGGTCTTATTGCCGAACGCAAAGGACGCTATACCAATACCGAATATTTGAGTGTTGGCAGTGGTCAACGTGCTATGCTCCACTACGAAATACCACTCGCTTCGCTTATCACCGATTTTTATGATAAACTCAAGAGTGTCACAAGTGGCTACGCATCGATGAACTACGAACTCAAAGATTACGAACTTACCGATGTTATTCGCCTTGATATTTTGATTGCCGAAGAAGCGGTTGAAGCTTTGGCAACTCTCGTTTGGCGCGATTCTGCACATGGAGTTGGCAAAAAAATTGTTGAAACCTTAAAAGAAACACTTCCACGCCAACAATTTACCTTGAAAATTCAAGCAGCAATTGGAGGAAAAGTAATTGCAAGTGAACGTATTTCAGCCATGCGCAAAGATGTGACTGCCAAACTCTATGGAGGAGACGTCACACGCCGCATGAAACTTCTTGAAAAACAGAAAAAAGGAAAGAAAAAAATGATGGAAATGGGTCGCGGTACAGTAGATATTCCAACAGAAGCGTATTTGGCTGTTTTGAAAAGATAGTTAAAATTTAGGTATTTGATCTTTTCGCGGGTTAGGACCTTCGCAAAGGTCGTCCCTGAGCCAACAGGCGAGGAAAGCGAAAAGATTAATACATAAATTGAATTTAAAGAATCGTCGCAATATACTTTGCGACATAAGTGTGCCCTTATGTTCGGTAATAAAAAAATAAAAATTCTCTGGACTATTATTAGTCTTATTGGAATCATTGCTATGGTATTTTTTAGCATGCTCCCAGCCTTTCAATACTAAAACACCTTATGCAAAAAGAATGGAAAGTGCTTGATCCTGCTCCACAATCTTTTTTTGAAGAACATCCAGAAGTGCCTCCTACTATTGCGCACTTGCTCTATCATCGAAATATTCGTACTCAGCGTCAAATCGACGAATTTTTGAATCCCGATTATTCGGTTGACGTACACAATCCATTTTTGTTTCGTGATATGGACAAAGCAGTGCTACGACTTTTTGAAGCCATAGAACGAAAAGAAAAAATTGTTATCCACGGCGATTATGATGCCGACGGCGTTTCTGCTTCAACGATTCTCATGACCACGCTCAAAAATCTTGGTGCTACAGAAATTGATGTCTTTCTCCCCCACCGTGAACTCGACGGCTATGGTATCAATATACGCACGGTTGAACTGCTCCACAAAGAAAATGCCAAAGTCATTATTACCTGTGACTGTGGAATTAGTAATACCGAAGAAATTACTCGTGCAGAAGAGCTTGGCATGAATGTTATTGTGACTGATCACCATACGATTCCAGAAGTTTTGCCTCCAGCCTACGCGATTATTCACCCAAAAATCGAAGGTGAAACCTATCCAGATAAAGGACTCTCTGGTGGTGGAGTTGCCTTCAAACTTGCCCAAGGACTTTTGATGACTCACAAAAGAACACACGAAACCCTCGCCAATGGAGACAAACACGAAGCTGCCGAAAAATGGCTCCTTGATATGGTTGCTATTTCAACTGTGGCGGATATGGTACCACTGCTTGGTGAATCACGAACCCTCACCAAATATGGACTTATTGTCCTCAACAAAACACGTCGTGTGGGCCTCGAAAAGCTCCTCCTTGAAGCCCGTCTCATGGAAAACGATGGCACTATGCGCCACGAGATTACGGCTGACACTATTGGATTTCAAATTGCCCCTCGCATCAATGCTGCTGGCCGACTTGACCATGCCAATGTTGCTTTTGGACTGCTCAATACTGATAGTCCAACCGAAGCGATCGATTTGGCATATCAGCTTGATCAAAACAACAAAGAACGCCAAAAACGTACCGAACAATATGTCAAAGAAGCCTGTGCACAAATTGAAAATGGCGGACAAAAAAACAACCCTATACTTTTTGTCATTGACAAAGATTGGTCAACCGGAATTGTAGGACTTATTGCCAGCCGCATCAAAGATAAATATAGCAAACCGACCATTGCCATGGGCTACAACGACGGCAATATCGTCGGATCTGGTCGCAGCGTCACTGGTTTCAATATGATTGAGAGCATGCAAGAAGCGCCAGAGCTCTTCCTCAAATTTGGAGGACACCCAATGGCCTGTGGATTTACTTTGAAAAGTTTGGAAACCCTCGAAATTTTCAAAAAAACACTTATTGAAAAATACCATAGCAATACTGTTGAATTTGATATGACACCCGTACTTGCTATTGATACCGAAATAAAACTTCTCGACGTCAACTGGGAACTCTTTGATCTTCTTGAAAAATTCAAACCTTTTGGCATGCATAACGATAGACCAAAATATCTGGCAAGAAATCTCAGTGTCATAAAAGTAGAGGCCCTTGGAGCAGACGGCAAACACC
>JBPOIO010000026.1:0-13202 GCA_052034405.1 Candidatus Magasanikiibacteriota bacterium
AGATGACTATTACTTCTACGACATCCGCAAAGATGCTCCACGTGGCAATGATTACCCAAGTGTTATCAGTCGACCACTCAACTAAAATAGACTCTAAAAACAAAAAAGACAGCATACAAATGCTGTCTTTTTTGTTGCGGCCGAAAGAAGGATTTGCTTCGGCCAAGCGAATTGAAGTTCTTCATCCGAAGCACACTCGCAGGTCTGCAAGATTAAAACTAATAGCATTAGTGATGCGGCGGATCTCAGCAACATCAGCAGTGAACGGCGATGTTTCGACAACTATCCGACGAAGTCGAAATGGTGTGCGCCGTTTTTTGGGAGGGACCAATGCAGTAGGGAGAACTTCCTCCTCGAGGAGCAGATCTGCCAGCGCGTCGAGATCGACGGGCGGCAAGACTTCCACGGGCAAGGGCGTTGTATCTTCTTTCTCTGAGAGTGCATGCTCCCGCGCCTGCGACTGAAGTTCATCGATACGTGGGAACGGTCGATCCGGTATCTGATGTTCCTCTCGAAGCGTATTGTGAACGACGAGACCAACATCAGTCAGGCCATAGACCCAATCCATTGGTGGATTGAGTCGGTAGACCTCCCCGAATTCACAGATCTGACGAATGAAAGCGAGTACAACTTCCTCAGAAGCCCCTCGAAAAGACTCCATGCGACTCAGAAGCTGAGAAACCGGAAAGACGTCCCCCAAAATGAATCGAGGCCCTTGAAGGTGAAACTCCTTTCGCAGCTTCTGAAAGCTTGCGTCTTTGTCGAGCTCCGACTTCTTGGTGACAGGCAGAAGTTTACGACCGAGACTTTGACGAATGGCTCGATGGTTCTTCCATCCCAAATCCGTCAACAGATAAGCCCCATCCCGGTATGGAGCAAACTCAGCGCGATAGCACATCCAAGCACAAAAATCGACAAGCGCCTCCGATGAATAGAAAGAAAATAACAGAGTACGCTTTTGAAGTTCAGAGATCTCAATGACCTCTCCGAACCGAACTTCATCCCCCTGCGCATGAAATTCCATGCGCAGCATCTGAGGATTCGAGACCCTTTGCAACCGTGCCATGGAATTTCTCCTCATTTAGTTTCCTGTCTATACAACCGTTTTTTTTATTAAATGTCAAGAAAAAACAAAGCACACTATTTCTAGCGTGCTTTGGAATTTGGCCGATGGGTGTGAATGAACACGTGTCGCAGTCGGCCTTGCTGCGTAGTCCCTCCTTGGACTATTACTTGATGGGATCGCGATCAACCAGCTTCTGCAACACCATGACACGCTGCTCGAGCTGGTACAAGCGCGAGGCTTCCGCCTCTCCTTCGTCGACTTGAGCTGCCTCCCAGGCACTGAACTCACGGCGAAGTTTCGTGAGTTGTTCTTGAAGAACCACTCGTTTTCCTCGTTCTTCTGCAAGCTGATGCTCGAAGTCTTCAGCCTGGCGGCAAAGGGCCTCCGAAACGATGTCTCGCAGTTGAGTGGGAAGTCCTTCGACCTGCTCCTGCAGCGCCTCCATGGCTGCACGAGTAGCACGAAGTTCTGCGAGCTTGGCGTCGTGAATTTGACGAGAGACGACTGCTGAACGTCGGACCAGCACCCGACGAGGACTGCTGGTAGGCAGTACCGATTCAGTAGAATGTTCGACCTCAGGGGAAGAAGCCTCACTCTCTGCAATGACCGGTGATGGACCTGCCGGTTCAGCCTCCAACATTTCGACGCCAGCTGTGGGTACAGCTTCGGCCGGAACATTGACGACTTCGACCGACGAGGCTACATCGGCCCCGATGGTATGGTCTGAGCGCACCGCTTTGAGGTAGTCTTCCAGAAACCAGTACGTGCCCTGACCTTTCTCTGGGGAAGAACGGAAGATCCGCCCTTTACTCGCGAGCTGTGCGATTCGAACCATAAGGACGGCTTCGGTATTGTACCCACCAAACTCTCGAAATACACGTCGCACCGTGCGAGCCGAGAGAAAGGTAATTTGATTACGCTCGCAGATTTGAACCAGGCGTTTGAACTTCTGATCCATCTGCTCACGGCGACGCAAGTCCCAGGTGCTCGAAGAACGCTTGTCACCAGTGGAAATGACGGAAGGATTCAGTGGCAAAACCTCCGTCTTTTCAGAGGCCTCTGGAACAAGAGCCAGAGGTGCTTCCGCACCGACATCTGTGGATTCTGCACCCACACCATCGATGGACTCATCCGGCGCCTCGGCTTCGTTAGCCTCGTAACATGCACCCCCGTCGACGCCTTCCTCTTCTTCCACTTCGATGCCGAAACGTTCGAGAGGAAGCTGACCAAACTCCCCCTGCAGCACTCGCTGGTAGACCTTTTCAGTCACCTTGTACATGTAACCACCCTCGTCCTTGCGATCGCCAAAGCTCTCCACAAGACCGAGATTATACAAGGCATAGAAAAAGCGACCAAGAGCGTTGCCCTTAACCTCTACACCAAGACGGCACAGCTGTCGCACCTGGGGATAGAGGGCCTTGGCGTTGATCAGAGAGTTCACGCCTCCGACAGTCTTCACCACCGACAGAATCAGCATGCCGAGGCAACGCCGGTCCTGCGTGCTAAAGTCTTTGCCGGTGGGGATGTCCCCAATGCCGATGGGTGGTAGCGCACGCGCCTTCTTCGGCTTCTCAGGCTCGACGATGGTGGACTCCACAGCTTCGAACACCGGAGACTGAACATCAACAGGAATAGCCTCAGACTTGGGAAGAGTCATCTCTTCTTCTAATGCCACCGAAGATGCAGGTGCTTCGACCGGTGTATCCACGTGGGCGAAGCTCGACGACAACAGCGGGACTACGCTGACAGGAAGCATCGGAATCTGAACCTTGCCAGGGTTCATCTTCGTTTGCTCCTTGAATCCACGCGCTGACAGTCGACGACTCTTGCCATTGAAAGGCTCAAGCTCTCCCCGTGCCTGAAGCCAGACAAGAAAATTCCCGAGAGCGCCTCGAGAATACTCTTCGAAAGGGGCACCACGAGCCTGAAGTCTCGATGCAGAGACTTCTTCCTTGGGACGAAGTGCTGTCCCAAGGGTATAGAGTGCACGCCGAAGTGCTCCATAGTCAGTGGGTTTCACGAGTGTGATTTTCCCAGAATCACAGATCTCCGTGGCAGACCCACGAGACTCACCTGGCTGAATCCGCGACTCAACCACTGAATCAGCGCCGAGAACTCCCGACGTCTTGAGAACTCCGTCGTAGTCAATGTCTCCTTTTGCGCGGGCCAGTTCAAAAAACCGCCCAATGTTCGAAGTCCCATTGCTCGGAAAGACCTCGGGGAATCGTGACTTGAGATCGTCCCAAGAAACGCGTTCTCCGACCTTCCAATTTTCACGGACAACTCGAATCTGCTTCGAGTAGGTGGACTTCACCACCTTCCGTGACCGCCTGTGATTTTTTCCAGCGCTTGCCACGTTATATCTCCAACTAGGAATCTTGGTGAATTGTAAACTTTCGACCCTTCGGCCGAACATGCGTTTGTATCATATTTTAGCATTACTGTCAAGCAATTGCAGCCCAGAAAGACCCATGATATAATGAAACTATTCAATTTATCCTAAAAATATGTATTTTGGTCCCCTTTTTATTGCCTCAGATCATGGCGGATATGCCCTCAAAAAACGCCTTCTACGCTACATTGAAAATGAACTGCAACTCCCTATCACAGATTTAGGGCCAAAAAACTACGATGCCGAAGACGATTATCCTCCATATGCAGAAGATTTGGCACAAAAGGTAAAAGAATCCCAAGGTCGTGGTATTCTCATTTGTAAAAATGGTATTGGAGTCTGTATCGCAGCCAACAAAGTAGATGGTATTCGCGCAGGCATTGGCTACAACCTCATGGCGGCCGAAACCATGATGCTCGACGACAATACAAATGTCCTTTGTCTTGCGGGCAAACTTGGCAGCGAAGAACACGCTATGGCAATAGTTCACAAATGGCTTGAAACAAATTTTAGTGAAGCCGAACGCCACAAACGTCGCCTCGAAGAAGTCAAAGAAATTGAAAACGAAAACTAATTATATGCCAGAGATTCAAATCATTCCAACCATCAACGTCAAAAGCCAAGAAGAATTTGTCCAGCAACTTCGTTCTGTTGAAGATGTTGTTGATCGTATCCAAATAGATATCGCTGATGGCAAATTTACCCCTTGGGAAAATTGGCACGACCCCGAAATTATTCGCGAAATGCACACTCGCCTTTCCTACGAACTTCACCTCATGGTCACAGAACCTCGAAAAGAAATGGCAAAGTGGGGACGCATCGAAAATATTTCTCGTATTATCATTCATGCCGAATCTACCTATCCACCAGTAGAAGTTGGCGCACACAATGTTTTACTCGACAGCATGCCAAGTTTTTTTGCTTATGGGGCAGATGTTTCAGTAGCAGTCAACCCAGAAACACCAATTGAAGTGCTCGAGAATTTGATGAAGCATCTCTACTCAGTGACACTCCTTGGTGTACATCCTGGTGCATCTGGACAATCCTTTGACCCAATTACCTTGAAAAAAATTGAAGCCATTCGAATGATGCATCCAACTATAAATATCGAAGTAGATGGTGGAATAAACAAAAATAATATTGCAGATATTGTCCGAGCTGGCGCAAATATTCTCTGTATTGGCAGTGCGGTGTTTGCAAATGGCGCCCCCAAACAAAATATTTTAGATCTCAAAGACTTGGCAGAAGCTGCCAACTTGAATTAGTCTCATTTAATAATTTTTATATGCTCGATCTCGTTATTATTGGCGCTGCTGCTGCCGGATGTTCTGCGGCTGTCTATGCGGCACGACGAAACCTCAACTTTGTTGTTATTTCAAAAGATATTGGAGGAGAAGTTGCCCTCTCTGGAGACGTAGACAACTGGCCAGGACAAATTCATACCACAGGTGTTCAACTTGCCAGTGATTTTCACAAACACGCACTTTCCTATAACGTTCAATTTGAACAGGGACTTGAAGTTGTCGATATAATACAAGAAAAAAATCACCATATTGTTGTAACAAAAAGTTATAGTGGCGAAGAAAAACGTTTTGAAACAAAAACTGTTCTTATTGGAAGCGGTATTCACCCACGAAACCTAGGAACTCCTGGTGAAACAGAATTCAAAGGACGCGGTGTTACCTACTGTACCGTTTGCGACGGACCACTCTACAAAAATAAAATCACTTGCACCATTGGCGCCGGCAATTCTGCACTTGAATCTGCTCTCATGATGGGAACCATTGCTAACCGAGTCTATCTCATCACAAAATTTCCAAACACAGCAGAAACAAATGGTGGGTTCCCAAAAGGAGAAAATATCCTCATCGACAAAGTGAAGGCAATGGAAAATGTTGAAATTATTTATGCCGCCGAAACACAAAAAATTCTCGGTGAAAGCATGGTCAATGCCATACAATACAAAGACAACCTTAGTGGAGAAGAAAAACAAATCTCAGTACAAGGAGTTATGATTCATGTTGGCAATATTCCAAATTCAAGTTTTGCAAAAAATTTAAATAAAAACAAAACAGGCGAAATAGAAACAGATAAAATTGGAAATACAAATATCCCTGGCATTTTTGCAGCCGGAGATGTCACCAATATCCCCTACAAACAAATTTCTATTTCTGCAGGACTTGGTGTCACTGCTGTTCTCGCCGCAATTGACTATATCAACCGCTGGCACGAATAAAAATTTTTATGTTTTTCAATAACCTTTTCCCAACACTCCCTAGTTCCCCACTTGATACGATTATCTATGCACATCTCGCTATAGGCATATTTTTGCTCTTTTATGCAACGTTTATTGAACTTGAGCACAGACAAGACCTTATCCGCATCCTCGGAGCAGCAGCCCTACTTCTTTACGCCATAGTACAGCACAACATTCCTCTGATTTGGGTCTCTGGGGCGATTTTTCTTGGTAGTGCGATACAGTTTACCGAAATTTTACTTGGGCTTCATAAACACAGCCCAGAAGACCTCAAACGCTACCAAAAAATGTGGCGATTAGGTGGAAAAAACAAAAAATAATATGTTTGATATTATCACCATCGGTGACTCGGTTGTCGACACCTACGCCATGATTGATGAAAACTGTCCACAAAGTCATCTCAGCCCAAACAAAAAGCTTCTCTGTCTCAACTATGGAGACAAAATTGATATCTTTGAAGCAGGTACGGCCCTTGGTGGCAATGCTGCCAATGTTGCTGTAGGAATGCGCCGACTGGGAGCAAAAGTAGCAATTGTCAGTAGCCTTGGCAAAGATCTCAATGCAGAGTTTATTCTCAAAGCACTCAAAAAAGAAAAAATTGACACTTCCTTCATAGAACAAAGCAGACGAAATAAAACTCGCTACTCTATGGTATTAAACTATAGAGGCGAAAGAACCATTCTTGCCTATCACAGCAAGACACACTATTCGCTCCCATCAATGCCCAGTACCCAGTGGGTATATTACAGCTCACTGGGGAAAGACTTTGAAAAAATTCAAAGTAAACTCATACAATATCTTCAGAAACATCCAAAGACAAAACTGGCGGTCAACCCAGGATCTTATCAAATAAAACACTCTCTTGAACACTTCAAACAAATACTCCCCCATACAAATGTTCTTTTTGTCAATAAAGAAGAAGCGGAACTTATCACTGGGAAAAACACAACTCCCAAAAAACTTCTTTTTGAACTTCAAAAATTTGGTCCAAAAATAATAGTCATTACTGACGGCAAACAAGGTTCTTATGCCAGCAATAGTACAGAGAGTTATTTTTTGCCTATATACAATGTAAAAAATATTTCCAAAACAGGAGCAGGAGATGCCTATGCCAGTGCTTTTCTCTCGGCCCTCCTCCAAGGCAAAGATCTCTTTGAAGCCATGCAGTGGGGCACAGCCAACTCGGCTGCGGTTATTGGCCATATCGGAGCCCAAGTAGGTCTTTTGACCAAAAAACAAATTGCTTCGTACTTGAAAAAATTCTCTTCTTTGGGCCAAAAAAAGCTGATTTAGCCCTTGACTTTTTCTTTTTTTGGCTGTATATTGTCCCAACCTTACTTTTGGACGTTTTTATGCTTTCGAACAAAAAAAATATTATCGTCTTTGTTAACAAAATCCCAGAAGGAACACTCGAGGCGATATACAAATATCAAAAACAATACTCTCTCAAATATCGAATTGCTCTTCTCACAGACTCCAAACAAAAAATCTCCGAAAAAGTAAAACAAATTATTGCATCTATTGATATTCATCTTTCTTGTGATACGCACTCTGACACTGAAATTCAAAAAATGCTTATCCCCTACGAAAATGAAATCCTCGCCATTACAGGTCGAGGAGATACAGGAATTCCTCTCTTTTCTCGTATTATACCGCATGTTCCCTATCTTCGAACATCTACACCACAATCTCTCAAATGGGCAACTGACAAAATTTGGATGCGCAGAAGATTCTCAATATACGATCGAAAAATTACACCAAATTATACTCTCGTAAATGCGGTAAACAAAATAAATATTCAAAAAATAGAAAGCAAAGTAGGATATCCTGCTATTGTAAAACCAACAGGACTTGGCGAAAGTAAACTTGTTTCTATTGTTTATCATCGAGAAGAACTTGAAAAAGTGCTGCACCGCATATTTCGTACTATAAAAAGTACTTACAAAAAATCCGATGGTATCTGGGAACCAAAAGTACTTGTAGAACAGTTTATGGATGGCGACATGTACTCTATTGATGCTCACGTCACGAGTCGAGGAAAAGTATACTTTTGTCCACCTGTTCAGGTAAAAACAGGTCGATCAATTGGCTTTGATGATTTTTTTGGGTACTCCCAAATGACACCAACACTTTTGAAAAAAACCAACATTGATGCTGCCGAAAAAGTAGCGACCAAAGCAATACATGCCCTTGCTCTACGAAGCACCAGTGTTCATATCGAACTTATGAAAACAGAAGCTGGTTGGAAAGTAATCGAGCTTGGACCACGTCTCGGAGGATTTCGACATGACCTCTACGAATTATCCTATGGCATCAACCTCACCATGAATGATATCAAAGTACGAATACCAGAAAAAATTGTTATTCCAAAAAAAGTTTTGGGAACAAGTGTTGCAATGAAATTTTTTGCCAAAAAAGAAGGTATTCTCAAAAATCTTATTGGAATAAAAAAAGCACAAACACTCAAGTCATTCAAAAAAATCACCATCAATAAAAAAATTGGAAGTAAATGCAAATATGCAAAAAATGGCGGCAGTAGTGTTTTCAATATTATTTTATTCAACAAAGATCGTTCAAAATTATTAGCCGATATACGTCGACTTGAACAAATTATTCGTATTGAAACCTAAATTTATTTTATGGAACGAATCCACTACCCACAATATATTACCTGGGAAATTGATATTGAAAATAAAAGTGACGCACTTTTATGCTTCAATCCAAAAATTGCAAAAAAAATCCCAAAATCATTGGAACGCCTTCACGAAGCAGGCTTTCGTTTTGTTTTTGAAGTAGCGGATGAAGCATACATGGAAAAATTTACCCCTCTTTACGAATCTAATATTGGAAAAAAAGATAATCCAAAAATTTTTAATGTAAAAAACGAAATTGCACAAAAACGAGAAAGTGGATCCCAAATCCAAGCTATTTCTTTATATAAAGGAGATGTCTATCTCGGAGGCTGCATACACCGCGTACTTGAAGATCGTATTTCATTTATCTATCGTACCTTTGAAAAAGAGCTCGATATTACATTACCCATAAATGCTGCTATTGTAGGAGATTATCTTGTATACCAAAAAGCTATTGATCTCAAAAAACGACGAGTTATTCACGGGAGAGATAGAAATTTATACGGGCTCCACTCAGATGTTGGACTTGTGCAGTTCAAATTAACTGCAGCAGGAATACCTCATATTTCGACACACGAAAATCAGATTATCTTTTCTCGTGAAAAAAATGATTTCAAAGGAAACACCCTTGTACATGAAGAAGGAAAAGAAGCAGTTCTCCAACAAGATTTTCACTTATCAAAAGAAGCTGTTTTTGTATTTCTCGGCACAGAACCAGGACAAAAAATCAAACAAGCTATTCTCTACGTACAAAAAAAAGATGAAGAAACCATCAAAAAATATAATTATCTTTTTAAAAACGAAAATTTTTCTACAGAAATTATTCAAATAAAGCTCTAATTGCTTCTCCAAAATCATGTGCCGCAGCAGGCCCATTTGCCGTCACAATATTTCCGTCCACCACTACAGGTTCGCGAATATATGCAACGTTATTTTGTGCAAAAATTTTTGCAAGTTCCTCGTCACCATCCCACCCTGTTGCCCGCTTCCCTACGAGCACATGCGCACGCGCCAAAATTCGTGGCGCAATACAAATAGCGCCATAAGGACGCTCCAAAATCATCACCTCATTCAAAATTCGATTGCTTTCTTGATTGTCGAGGTGCTCAAGCGCACCAGGTCCACCAATAAAAAAAATCCCATCAAAATTGATTGGATCTACTTTTTCAAGTAGCACGTCAACAGCCACTTGCATACCATTTTTTGCAATGGCAATTTGAGCCCGATCACTTGCTGTAACAACAACAAAACCCGCATCTACCAAAACTTTTGCTGTATCAAGATACTCCTGATGCTGAAATCCTTCTCCCGCAACTATAAGCAAAATTTTTTTCATAAGGGAACACTTACGTGCTTGCACGATTCCTAAACTCTCTGGCGCAATTTTTTTACCAACTTTCTCTCTTGAAAATGTCCCTCTGCATTGCAGACAGCATCATGACGAACCTTTGGTCCCAAAAGTGCAAAGCCCTGTTCAAAACCTCGAATTTGTTCACGTATTTCTGCTGCTAGTTCTGGATGTTCACCTTCCATATCCGCCATAGTCCTCAGGGCATTGAGACGATTTTCCATGTCTTCAAGAATTTTTTTGAATTCTTCTACACGCTTTTCATAGCGTCTCTCGTCAGTACTCAAAATTGCCTGCACCGCATAGGCACGAATTTCTTCTTCAACTCCAATAAGTGCTTCACAAACCTTAACACGTTCGTCTGGAGTAAAAAAACTTACATTTGTACCTGCATGGAGATCGCGAAAAGTACCACCGTTTTCTTTAAATGTTTGATATTTTCGTTTCATTTCTGGAGTAAATTTGCGCAAGAGGTACTGTTCACCCAAATCCCCTTCGTAGACACGAAAAAATTCTTGAAATGCCTCTCTATAAGGCCAAAGAAGTTTACCAATATAGGTCATGGTATCTTCGAGTTCCACAAGAGTGAGTGCCACATTACTGCGTACCTGTTCACGGGCCTGTGCAATATCTTCACGAATTTCTTTTGGTACAGATGGCGGAATATCCGAGCACAAATGCTCAAAAATAACTTGTGTATGTTGAATAGCAGTACTCATATATTTCTAGTATAGCAAACTTTATCGCTTTTGCGAAGTCATATACATGGCAATCCCCGCAGCAACACTCACATTCAGGCTCCCCTTTTTGCCAAGCATAGGGATATGCACGGTTTGATCACACAGTTTCAGTATCTCTGGCTGTACTCCGTCCACTTCATTGCCGACAATAAGGGCGAGTGGAAAGTCAAATTTGGCCGCAGCGATATCTACACTTTCCTCACTTTTTTCAAGTGCTACAACTTTCACTCCCTTTTTTTGAAGATTTTTCACTAGAGTTTTCAAATTTTTATACTGCTTCCATTTCATCCAGGTGTCGGCGCCAAGCGCGACTTTGGCAATATCTGGCCTTGGTGGAACTGGCGTATACCCAACCAGAAAAATCTGATCTACCCCGCAAGCATCGGCAGTACGAAACATAGCCCCAACATTGTGGGCCGACCTTATATCTGGCAGAATTAAATAAAACTCCTGTTTCATAGGAGTTTTATTGTATGGATAATTCAGTAAGAAGTCAAATTATTTTTCTTTTGTATCAGGAGATCCCAAAGCTTCAGACCACGCATTCGCATTCTCTCTGATACCTTATTTTACTTAAATTAAAAATAATAAATTAAAGATAAAAATAAACCCACAAAAGTAGGTTTATCATGATCCGGTCACACGTGGCAAAAAGATAAATACTCCAACAAGAAGTAAAATCCCAATACCAAGATATGAATAAACAAATGAAAATTCAGGTGCTTGAAGCCCACCTACGGCATGACGTTGGTTTTGCATATGTATTTGTTTTTATATTTGTATTTGCCGCATTATGCGGATTATTTTTGCCTTTTGAAGTAGCAATAAATGCCCATGCAATGAACATATTCATCCCATCAGTATGCATTTCTACTTTTTCACAGTATTCCAAAATATTTGGCTCAATGAACAGTCTTTTTGTAACTTTTTACCTTTATATTATAGCACAAAAAACCTGTTTTGTCAAGTGGCTTTTGCAATTCTTTTGCGCGTGTCGCACATTCTGTGTTAAAATTGACACAAAGCAATCGTAAAAAAATTATGTCACAAAATTTATCAAAATATCTTACTGAATTTCTCGAACACCTCGAAATCGAGCGCAATCGCTCGCGCCTCACGCTGCAAAATTATCATTTTTATATCCTCCGTTTCATCGAATGGTTTGGAGACAAAAAACCAGAGGCTATCACCGGCGAAGATGTCCGGAAATACCGCCTCTACCTCAACCGTTTCATTGACAAAATGGGCGAAGAGCTCAAAAAAAATACACAAAATTATCATCTCATTGCACTGCGTTCATTTCTCAAGTATCTTGCCAAACGTGATGTCCAAATACTTTCTCCAGAAAAAATCGAACTCATGAAAATGCCGGACCGAGATGTCCTGTTTCTCGAAGCAGACGAGGTAAAGAGACTTCTCGAAGCACCAATGCTCATAAAAAAAGAAAAAAAAGACGAAGACCATGTCGACAAACGCCAATCTGATATTTTGCGCCAAAAATACCGTGATAAAGCAATCCTCGAAATGCTTTTTAGTACGGGTCTTCGTGTATCCGAGCTTGCAGGACTCAAAAAAGAAAATATCAATCTCAACCGTGATGAATTCACGGTCACAGGAAAAGGCCGAAAATCCCGTGTTGTTTTTATTTCAGACGATGCCAAATACTGGCTCAAAAAATATTTTGACTCACGCAAAGATCTCAACCCATATCTATTTATGGGGCACGACAAGAAAAAAAAGGATGACCCCGAAGACGAGGCCCTTACAACACGATCCATACAAAGAATTGTCCACAAATACGCCAAGGCTGCGGGTATTACCAAACCCGTGACACCGCATACCCTGCGCCATTCTTTTGCGACAGATCTACTCCAAAATGGGGCAGATATTCGCTCGGTTCAGACCATGCTTGGACACAGCTCCATAACTACTACCCAAATCTATACCCATATTACAGACAAGGAACTGCGTAACATCCACAAAAAATTTCATGACAAAAAACCCAAGAATGATTGACAAATCCATGTTTTTCAACTAGACTAAGACCAATTCTATGAGAACCATTCAACGCGAAATTGTTTCTGCCCTTCTTATTTCAAAGGATGGTAAAATCTTCTTTGGCAAAAAAGATCCAACACAGGGAGGTGTATATCTAGAGTGCTGGCATATTCCTGGAGGTGGTGTAGAGGGAAATGAAACAAATTCAGAAGCTCTCTGTCGTGAAATTCTCGAAGAAACAGGTATTGATATTTCTTCTTCACCTTTTGAACTCGTGGACGACAAAGGGAGAGGTACAACAGAAAAAACACTCAAAGATACAGGAGAAAAAGTTTTGTGCGAGATGCACTTCAATGTTTATAAAGTTCAACTTGCCCAAAATGCAAATGAGGTTATAGTACAGCTCAGCGACGAACTTTCGCAGTATGAGTGGGTTGATATTGAGAAAATAGATGAGGTCCATAAAACCCCACCTGGCGAAGAATTTTTTGCACGATTCGATATCAATAGATTAAAACAATAAAAAATACGGGCCCGTAGTTAAATGGATATAACAAAAACCTTCTAAGTTTTGGTTCTTGGTTCGATTCCAAGCGGGCCCACCAAATTTGATTTGCATCAGAATTGACCGCGCCCGCGCCAAAGGCGCGGGCTTGGGCTGGCATTTCCGCCAAGAAATTCCAAGGGGTTTTGAATTCTGCCAAAAGCATTCCCGTCGCTACGCGGCGGTTCGAGCCGATGTCCACAAGAAAATCTTTCATCCCCGAA
>JBPOIO010000011.1:0-6704 GCA_052034405.1 Candidatus Magasanikiibacteriota bacterium
TTGTGGTCGTCAGCGCGTTGTTGAACGGGGAGGTTTCGTTGAGTCAAATGGGAGTGGAAATAAAGCATTATTTGTCAGGGAATGACGAACATGGGACGCCTATCGTGGTTTGCGGTGAATATTTAGACGATATACAGAAAAGAAAAACAAACGGAAACAAAGAGGTTATTGCACATTTTGGTTTTCCTATGGTAATTAGGTGGAAACCGCTTAATGTGTTGTTATGGTGCCCCCCGATCTGGCAGTTTTTTGTTTTGGCGAGATCGCAAAAACAAAAGGCATTTGTTTAGTGGTCAGCTTGAGGCTGGACGTTATTTTGGGGCTTTGTTGTTCGGTAAAAAATTTAGCGCGGACGTCCATCCGCGGTCCTGATGTCGCATTGCTGCATTGAGTTTCGCAGTAAATTCAATTGGTTTCAGGTTGTTGGGCTGGACGCATGTATTCGGCATTTACAAGTACCGATTTTCAAAGCCGGACGCATGCAAGTCGCTTGAGGTAGTTTCAAGCGTGTAGGTTACGCGTTATTATTTAGCAAAAGCTGGAAGCTCCGTTGCAGTTCAATTTTTAACGTGCAGAATCAGTGCTCGAATTAAAGCAAGAAGTACGCAAAAGTTGGGATGCCACTTTGCAGCTACTTGGCCCGCACCAGCACATAACAAAGCACGTCGAGCGGATTTCGCTGCGCTCATCCGCTCACCTGTCGCGTTGGCCGGACGCTTCGCGCCGCCCAACAATCGAAATGAAGCGGGCTGACGCGGCTTATTTCGATTGTTATGGTGCCATGCACGTGGCGATTTATGGCTTGAATTGTTGCGTAGAAGGCAATGTATTGGCTTCGCGATTCGTTTGAGGCTAGATGTTTTATTGCGGCACCGCGGTCCGTAAAGAATTGCATACGGACACCCGCATGCGTGTCGGATGCAATTTTACGGCATTGAGTTTCGCCGTAATTGTATTGGTTGTGGGTTTTGGTCTGGACGCAGCCAGGTAGCATTAGATGTTTCCGTGCGCGTAGGCTACGCGCTACAATTTTGCAAAATGGCAGATGCACTAAGTTAGATCAACGTGAAAGGTGTAGAATCAGTGCTCGTAGAAAAAACTGGATGTTCGTAAAAGGGGGGGGGGAGACTCCGGTAGCACGCACAGCCACACAGCAAAAATCGGCCCATCCCGTTTAGATGGATCCCCCCAGGTTAGATTTTTTTGGAGAGGTCAATGGAGATTGAACGTTGCAGCAAAGAAGAATGTCGACGCCCATTTGAGGTTTCTGAGTTTGGCGGGAAAATGCCAGGGACATGAGAGTCCGAAGATATCGCCTGCGCTTATTGCAACCACACAATAACCAGACGCAGCAATGGTGTATTTCGGACTCATGCGCTTTCGCCAGAACGAGAGAAAGAGTACAACTCAAAGTATCCGCTTTGAGCAATTGAATGACTTAAAGGTTATCCAAATAAATAGTTGCTTGGTGGTTCTATTCACAATTAATTTATATGTTTTTGCGTGCTTGTTATTAATTTTCGCGTAACTTATTAAAAATAAAGGAACCTCTGAATAAGTCGTCAATTGCTATATATTCATTTCTTGAAAGCCTACAAAAATAGGCGATTTATGAATCGGAAATTTTCGAAATTGGGCTGATTCAGAGGCTACAAAAATATATTTTGGTGCGGAATACCGGAATGAGAATTGTGGCATTGAAAAATATGGCTGAAAGGCTCTTGTAAGCTTGCAACTTATCGCCGCTGAATTTCGATAGCTTATGTATCTTTGCGATACGCTGAGATCCCGAAAATTCTGCCATCCAAACCACTTAACTATACTGGCTGATACTCTCGTAGAGCTGGCCATTACAACAGGAAATGGCCATGAGCCTGCTCAACAAGAAATATAAAGAGATTCAACCAACAAGGGAATATTTGCTGGACAAAGTGGTGCTCGCCCAAGCATGGAAAAAGTCACACAACTATATACGTTCGACAAATTGGTACGCAGATACCTTTGAATTGGATCGCTCTGCAGTAGATATTGATGAAAAGCTTGATCAATGGACTGCCGAGTTAGTAACCTCAAATTTTGTATTTCTCCCTTTAAAATTAGTACCAGCTCCAAAATCTGATTCCTGGATATTCACAAGATTCAAACCAGTTAACGCAATGGACATTTCAAATGCTGAAATTCACTACGAACAATTCATTGGGTTAACCCATCTCTGGCATCCAAGAAGCAACGAAAAGCCGAAAGCGCTTCGACCACTTGCACATATCAGCATTCGCGATCAAACCATAATTTCTGCGTTAATGATGTGCATGGCGAATAAAGTCGAGTCGCTTCAAGGCGACCCGTCAAAAAATTATGATGAGGTACATTCAAGTAAAATTGTGAACTATGGAAACAGACTATATTGTCGATTTGAAAATGAAAAGGCCAGTTTCTCATGGGGAAGCGGCACAACCTACAGCAAGTATTTTGGCGATTATCAGCGCTTTCTAAACCGACCAAACCACTTTGGTCGTATTGCGTTGCAGCAAAGGGCGACAAATGAAATCGTTTATGAAGTCCACCTAGATTTGGAAAAATTTTACGACAAGGTAGACAGAAAAATTTTAGCGCGAAAGGTCTTTGATTTGTTCCCTGGCGAAGATGAAATGCTAAACAGAATATTGGCCTGTTTTGAATCGTGGGCTTGGGATGAGCAAAGCAAAGAAGAGTTCAAGAGCGTTTGTTCCGATAATGGCGAGAATATACCGATTGGCATTCCTCAAGGGTTGGTTGCAGGTGGCTTCTTAGCTAATGTATATCTCCAGGAGTTTGACAAAGAATTAGCAGCACTTATTGGTAAAAATCTGACTGAAGAAGTTCACCTTGTCGATTATTGTCGCTATGTAGATGATATGCGACTTATCGTTGTGACAAAAGAATCTCAGTCAAATTTAAAAGACAAAATCCTGACATGCATAAACAAAAAACTAGAAAATCTCTGCCTATCAACAAACAACGATAAGACCAGGGTGGAAAAATTCATCAACAAAACGAGCGGGGTTTCAGGTAAATTAAGAGATATACAAGGAAAGGTTAGCGGCCCGCTTTCAATCAACGAAATCGACGAGCAATTGGGGCATCTTGAAAGCTTGATTGTTTTGGCTGACAATCTGCGAATAGAAAGCGTCGACGAAAACAACAATCCGCTTGCAACAATCGAAAGCCCAAATCACGACGTGAGAGAGGACACGTTGCTGAGATTCTCGGCAAATAAGATTCACACCTTGCTGAAGCAAAAGCGCAGCCTCGTTGCGCAAGAAGTTGATAGTTCCGGAATTCCAATCGCAGGGAGCTGGGATTATCTTCAAGAGCGAATGGCTAGAAAATTCATCGCATCTTGGAGCAAGGACCCATCTTTAGTTTTAATGCTTAAGAAGGGGCTTGAGCTTTTTCCAGACAAACGACTATTTGATCCAATTTTGGGGCAGCTTGAAAACGTATTGCTAAGGAAGGAAAAGCCAAAGGAAGTTAAAATATCCGAATACTGTTTAGGTGAAATATTTCGTCATGCAGCCACGGTTATACACAGCAAAAGCAAATGGGCATTTCCCGCACATGCTGATGTGGAAAGTTTTTTTGAAAAATTGCAAAAAAAAGCAACGGAAATACTCGAAGAAGGTGGAGCCTACTCGTGGAGGCTTTCTGAACAGGCCCGTCTTTTTTGCCTAATCAGAAACGATTCTCCTCTTGATAACGAAACTGCCTGCAGTAGCTTTAACGTCATTACAAAAATGATGAAAGGATATCGTAACATTTCAGTAGAAATGACAAAATCAGATTTTGTGACCAATGCGTTGCTAGCTTATCAAATTGCCATTGACAACAAGAACGTTATCAGGTCGGTAAGTTCTTTGTTAGAAAAAACTGTTCAAAATGGCGGACAAAAAAGAAAGCTGCACGCTCTTTCCGATCAAGACGGAGAATATTTTTGCAAGTTTATTGCAGCAGAGTCTCCTGACTTCTTTTTCAACCTTGTCGCCTACGGACTAAGTAATGAATACCGATGGCCCAAAAAACATCATAACTTGATAATGAAAACAGGCTTCTATCAGCCCAAAATAAAAGGTGGATTAGATCACGTCAACACTACAGTCTCCCTACTTGGTGTTATTAAGCATCGTGACAATCCCTTCCGCCACGAAAACGGTGTTTTAGCATTGCTGATTTATCTGATAGAAGAAGGGAGTTTTGATTTCAATAGCCGCATAGACTTCATCAACACCACTATTAGCTGCAAAAACTGGAATGCGATTCAGGAGCTTCGTGAAACTGTAGTTACATGTGATCCCAAAACAGATAGCGACCCACTTTTCAAAATACCTCACTGGGTAAACGCTGAACACGCTCCGCTATATCACATCGGTATATTTCTTCGTTCTTGCTTGCTTGGAACAATTGATTGGTCGTCTGCGCATGCGCCCATGCAAAAAATGGGCATGTATTCGGGTTTGCGTTCTAGTTTCTATAAACGAAATCTAGGCATGATGCATTCACCTGAAGCCATTGGCGGTGAAGCAGCCCCAATGAGCAACTGGCTCTCAAGCCTATTGTTTCACTTACTGCAATGGCCAGGGATAGAAATACATAGAAACCGACAGAACTGGAATGCAATTAAAGACATACCATCTTTAGTTCGAACGATAAAGGAACACTTGAAGCAGCAGCGAGACCTCTACTGCGCCTTGTCAAAAACACCCATTTACGTTGAGCGTATTAGCTTAGATTGGCCAAAAGAAAAATCTGATTTGAAAGTGGTAATGGTGCAATCATTACTGCCAAAAAAAGCTGATTTTGCTGAGCATGGGTTAATGCTTAACACTCCTAAATATCGCGCAAGACACAGGCGACATGTAGCAGCCGTCGCGGAATTGCTGCTGCACAAAAATTATGGACATTCAAGCATCGACGATGAAAATTACAATAAAAAAGCAAATATTGACTTAATTGTTTGGCCTGAACTTGCAGTAAATAACGACGACATAGACATTCTAAAACGACTTTCAGACAAAACAGGTGCAATGATTTTTACTGGTCTAACATTTTGTCATTTGCTAAATACTGAAGGCCCAAACAATGTCGCCAAGTGGATTATTCCATCAAAAGTACAGGGAGCTCGGCAATTTATTAGCCGGATGCAAGGAAAACAGCACATGATGAAGGACGAAATCGGGAAAATAAAGCCATGGCGTCCCTATCAGTTATTTGTCGAGTTAATCCATCCAGCTTTCGAAGACCAACAAGGATTTCGATTGACGGGTTCCATATGTTATGACGCAACAGATATAAAAATGAGTGCTGACCTGCAGAGCAAGTCGGACGCATACCTCATACCAACCCTCAATGTTGATGTGAACACCTTTGACGCCATGGTCGATGCATTGTATTACCACATGTACCAACATGTTGTACTTGTCAACACTGGAGAGTTTGGTGGGTCAGTTGCGAAAGCTCCGTATAAAGAACGTCACGAACGATTAATCACACATGTACATGGTTCCAATCAGGTTTCGATTTCTAGCTTTGACATGAATATGTTCGATTTTAGAAGCATCGGAAAGTCATATAAATCTGGCAAAAAAGTTAAAACGAAGCCTGCTGGATTGAAATAGCATTTTGCTCCCACCATAAGGGACTGGGATACATGATAGATTTCCGTTGGAAGTAGCTAATGCTTGGGGACGTTTACATATGGGTACGGATGCTCGAATGCGGGCCGGATGTCTAGGTGATGCAGTGTTCGTATTTGACGGATGCGTTGGGCCGGACGCAGAACAGAATCATCTGGCGAAGCAATCGGCCAGGATGCCCCGAAGTTATTCAATTAATGATTTGGAATATCATCGCCCGCTGCAAAAAACAAGACGCCCGCAAAAGGTGGGATGCCACGATGCGACTTCGATGGCCCGCACCGGCACATAACGAACAAGTCGACCCGACCGCTACGCGTCGGCTCACTTCTGACGCTATGGTGCCTCTAATCTGCCAGCTTTTTTGTTTTGGCGAGATCGTAGAAGATAGATTGAGGGGAGGTGGATCCACACTTTTTCTGGACGTTGCGACGGGGTATCGCGGCCACCAAAAGACGGGGGCGGGCGTCCAATTATGGGCCTCATGCAAAATTGGCGGCCGACTCCGAATGTCATTCTCGCGTGCTCCAATAGTTGATCATCATCCCGCGCCCGCCGCGTCATACAGTCCAGGGAAAAGCAGCGTCAACCCGTCCAGCGGAATGGCGAAATGGTAGGGCTGCTCCACCCCCCGCTTTTGCCCGCGACGCAGAAACCCATGCTCAACGACAGATTTCAGTGTGCGTTGGGCAGTTCTTGGAGCAAGCCCGGTCATGTGCTCGAATTCGGTGCTTGTCACTTCACCGGTCAAAAACGCGTAGAAAATAGGGGTTGCAGCCTCTTCTTTCAACGCAGTGTCGCCCTTCATTGCGCTCAAATATCGCAGCGACGCCATAATCCTGGTTTTTAAGCCGCTTCCTGCGGGCGTCGGCTCAAAACTCAACAACTGGCGCATGAAAGTGATTTGATCCAAGCAGACGGCCAGGCAAAAGGAAACGAAGACGACACAGGCTTGTGCGCAAAGATTGCCTCGACCGGCCAGATCACCCAGCCTGGGGCGTTCGGCGTTATGCAGCATTTCGTAGTACCGGTTAC
>JBPOIO010000007.1:0-5577 GCA_052034405.1 Candidatus Magasanikiibacteriota bacterium
GTTATGAACCAAGTGAAGGATTGAAAAAAGAGTGGGGTGATGGTTGGAATGGGACTTCATTTGCGACACCTCTTGTAAGTGGGGCGGCTGCTCTGATTAAGGCTGTAGAACCAGATTGGAAAGCGCCTCAAATTTATCAAGCGCTTTTGAAATCAACTCATAAAACTCCACCACAAGATGAGGTTGTGTATCAGAATCTTTTTGGTTTTGGACTTCTTCAAGTAGACAAAGCTGTGAAATATGCTGTGGACCATGTACCAATGGCACGTATAATCAAATCTCTTACTGTATTCAATGCAAATAGTGGATTGTTGCAAACGATTTCTTCTGACAAGCAAGTAACCAGTTCAAATAAATCATTTTTGCGTAAAATAAATTTTTTACAAGCTTTTAAAAATAACGGAGAAACTCAATATATCACGATGCGTCTGTTTCAGGGCAAGAATCAAGTGACTATTTATTCAGAAAACTGGCAAAAATTGCAACGTTTTACTTTGCCAGTCTTTGAAAATGCTCACTTATTCGTGGAAGATTTTTTGAACAAAGGATCAGCACAAATTATTGTGGTTCCTCAGAAGAGTGAAAATCCAGTACTTATATTTTCGCTTGAGGGAATGCAGCTGGCGTCAAACCCTGTTTCTGTTCACGGATCTACTCGCATTGCAGCTCACTTTATCTCAGATCAAAGGCTTGCTGTTATTTCAAAAGAAAAAGGAAAGAGTTATCTCCAAATTTTTGACAGTACATTTGCCGAAAAACAAAATATTTTATTGCCATCTCTTGGAGCTATTTCTCAAATCGAGAGTAGTGATATTGACGGAGATAAAAAACAAGAATATATTATATTAACCCAAAAAGGGCTGAATGCAACAGTGCATATTGTTGACGAGAAAGGAAAGTTGCTTCGACAATTTCCTATCAGTAATACTGCTGCCGCAAGTGATATACAAATGGTTGTTGGAGATTTTAATAATGATAAAAAAGATGATATTTTGACTCTTGAAAAAAATGCTCATAGTATTATTCTGTGGAAACATACGGGTGTTATACTTGATCGTATTCCTTTTTCAACAAGTTCAAATCAAATGTTTTCTCTTATCCCAATACATTAATTTAAAGAATCGTCGCACTCTACTTTGCGACGTAAGTGTGCCTTTATGTCTACACAAACTCCAATTTTTGAGAAAAAAAATGTTATTGTTACGGGTGGTACTGGATTTTTAGGGTCGCATCTTTGCGAGCGTTTACTTCGAGAAGCAAAAGTTATTTGTATTGATGATCTGTCAAACTCGGGGATTGAAAATATCAATCACTTATTGCAATATCCAGACTTTGAATTTATCCGCTATGATGTGAGTCAGCCCATTGATCTCAACGATTTTCCTGAACTTGATAAGTTTCGTGTCTCTTTTCAAGGGATTCAAGAAATTTATCATTTGGCTTGTCCAACGAGCCCAAAAAATTTCGAGCAACATCGTCTTCGTTCACTGGCTGCGAACTCAAGTGCCATGATAAGTACTCTTGATTTGGCTGTAAAATATCGTGCAAAATACTTGTTTACTTCGAGTTCTGTTGTCTACGGGGAGCCACGTGGAGAGAACGCATTATTGACAGAAGAAACAGAAGGAATTATCAATCATCTTTCTCCTCGTGGTTGTTATGACGAAGGAAAGCGTTTTGCTGAAACATGTGTCGAAACCTATCGTCAGGTCTATGGTCTTGATGCCAAAATAAGTCGAATTTTTCCAGGATATGGTCCTCGTATGAAGCTGTGGGATGGACGATTGATTCCGGATTTTATCACAAGTGCTCTCGAAGGAAAGGATCTTGTCGTGTATGGTGATGAAAATGCAATTCAAACCTTGTGTTATGTTTCAGATATTGTAGATGGAGTGATCCGTCATATGCATACAGGTACTGAGGCGTATATTATAAATCTTGGTTCAGACAACATGTATCGAATTGCAGATATTGCTCGTAGTATTGTTGCTATGACCAACTCAACATCTCAGGTTGTCTTTGAAAAGCCTCTCGATTATATCAACAAAAAAGGAGTTCCTGACTTGAAGAAGGCAAAAGAGTTGCTTGGATGGTTGCCACTTATTCGACTCGAAGATGGACTTCGCAAGTCGATTGATTTTACTCTTGCAAATAAACAGGCTCTTGGATTCAATTAAAATTATCTTTGTTTGCCGGAGGCATTCTTTTTTCGCTGTCTCGCTACTCATTTTTTACTTGTCCGTATCTGCGGATAATACAAGTAAAAAACGATACGCTGCGACGAGCTCCAAAAAAAATATCCTCCTGTAACTCTCATATGTTTCTAGCAGTTATTCCAGCATTTAATGAAGCAGACTCAATCGAGTCTGTTGTTCTTGCTGTGAAAAAATATGTTGATGAGGTTGTGGTGGTAGACGATGGATCGCAGGATGAAACCGCCAGTATTGCAAGATCTGCTGGAGCGACGGTACTCGTGCATGATGTGAATCGTGGACAGGGAGCAGCCCTTGAAACCGGACAGGAATATGCTCGAAGACAAGGCGCGGATTTTGTTTTGCATTTTGATGCCGACGGTCAGTTTGATGCCACAGAGATTGTGCCAGCACTTGAGGCAATACAAACTGCCAAGGTAGATGTGTTATTTGGTTCGAGATTTTTGGATAAAAAAGGGGATTTGCCTTTTACGAAGCGTTATATTATTTTTCCAATTTCAAAAATCATCAATGCTTTGTTTGGGACGCCCAATATGAGTGATGTGCACAACGGCTTTCGTATCTTGAATAAAAAGGCTTTGAATGCTATATATATAGAACAGGATCGTATGGCCCATGCGAGTGAAATTCCTGCACAGGTAAAAAAACAGGGACTTTCGTATAGAGAGTTTCCGGTCACGGTTCGTTATTTTGAATATGGACAAAATATGAGAGGTGGGCTTCATATTCTGAAAGATTTAATTTTGGGTCGATTTTTACAATAAAACAATATGATATTTCAAACTCTTATTCTTCTTGCCTCGGCTGTCGCGATTTCTACTATTTTTTTGCATAGAAAAAAAGATGGTTTGGGGATTCGTGGAACGGCTTTTTGGATTTTGTTTTGGCTTGCGGTTGACGTGGTGGTTTTATCTCCCAATAGTACAACTGTTCTTGCCAATAGACTTGGTATTGGTCGTGGTGTTGACCTGGTTGTCTATGTTTCTATTCTTATGATTTTTTTTGTATTGTTTCGTCTCAATGTGAAAATAGAAGGGATCAATCGACAGATCAGCAAGATTGTTCGAAACAATGCGATTGACAATCTCAAAAAGAAATAATTTCTTTGTATGCGTATTGCTCAGATAGTTTGTACATTTCCGCCATATTATGGTGGTATGGGAAATTCAGCCTACGAACTTTCTGCGGGTTTGATTGCGCGTGGACATGATGTAACCGTATACACACCTGAATACGGTGGCCATAAACCAGAAAATTTTGAATTTGCCAAATATATCAAGCCCAAGCTCAGTTATGGCAATGCTGCGCGGCTTTCGGGAATCCAAAAAGAATTGGCAGATTTTGATGTCCTTCATTTGCACTATCCATTTTTTGGGACAGCGGGAATTGCTCGAAAGTGGAAGCTCAAACATCCAGAGAAAACACTGGTGATTACTTATCACATGGATCCTCGGGCGCCAAGTTGGAAGGGCTTGGTTTTTGCTATGTATGCCAAGATTTGGATGCCTCGGATTTTGCGTGCCGCAGATGCGATTATTGGCAGTACCTTTGACTATATTGAAAATAGTGATGCGCGAAAAATATTTTTGGAAAATAAAAACAAATGGCATGAAATTCCATTTGGTGTCGACATACAACGATTTGCTCCACGAGAAAAACCTATTGAGCTTTTTGTACAACATGATTTGAATATTCAAAATCCGACGGTGCTGTTTGTCGGGGGAATGGATATTGCGCATACATTTAAAGGAATTTCAATTTTACTCCAAGCCATAAAGCGAGTGCGAGAAACTATTCCAAATATTCAACTGGTGTTGGTAGGGGATGGTGAAGAACGCCACAATTTTGAAATGCTGGCACGCGGTATGGGACTTGCAAAATGCGTGCGGTTTGTGGGGCGTGCGAGTAACGAAGAACTCCCTTTCTACTATAATATGGCAGATGTGTTTGTTCTGCCTTCGATTCATCAGGGTGAGGCCTTTGGAATGGTTTTGCTCGAGGCGTTTTCGAGTGCTGTGCCCGTCGTTGCCAGTGATATTCCTGGCGTCCGTACGGTCGCAGAACGTGCTGGAACGACTGTTGAACGTAAAAATCCAAGAGCCCTTGCTGAGGCAATTATCGACTATTTTTCTTTATCTATCGAAGATCAAAATGCACTGAAAAAACAGGCAAGAAAAGTAGTGGAAGAAAAATTTTCTTGGGATCAGGTTGTAACGGAGCATGAGAAGTTGTATACTAGTATAAGATCCTGATGAGAATTTTATTCTTAACCTTTACTTCTATGGGCAAGATAAAAAAGACACTGGTGCTTGGCGGCCTTTTGAGTGCTGGACTCGTTTGGCTCACGGGTACCAAAAAAGGCAAGGAAGTTCGTGAACAAATTTTGGATTATTCTGCTGACATCTATTTGGATGTCAAAAAGAAAGTTGAAAAAATGGACAAGAAGTATAATATTTCAAAAAGTGCGTTTACCAAAATGGCTCGGGAAACAGCCGACAAATATTTTGAAAAAAGTCCTCTGGCCGAAGCTGTGAAAGATGTGATTCTCAAAACTGTTGTCTCACAGTGGGAACATTTTAAGGGAGAGGCAGAAGATCGAGTGAGTGATACAAAAAAAGCTGTGAAGAGTGTTTTGAAGAGCAAGACAAAGACAAAAAAATAATAAAAAAGAAACCACCGTTTATCGGTGGTTTTTGTTTTTGGCGCAGAGGACTGTATTGTGAAGAAGTTTTGCAACCGTGATGGGGCCAATACCGCCAGGGGTTGGAGTGATTGCGTGGACAAGAGGCGCTACAGCATCAAAATCTACATCGCCAGAGCTTTTGCCATCTTCAAAGACAAATCCAGTATCAATGACAATACTGTTTTCGTGCACCATGTCTGGGGTGATGAGATTGCGTTTGCCAACGCCAGTGACAATAATATCTGCGGCGAGGCATTTTTCTTTTGGATTTTGTGTAACGCTATTGACTGTGGTTACGCTGGCAAGTTCGTTCATGAGCATGATAGAGAGTGGTTTGCCAACAAGGGCACCAACACCGACTACAGTGACATTTTTGCCAGGAAGATTGATACCAAGCTCGTGGATAACACTCATGACGGCTGCTGGGGTTGGTGGGGTGACGTATTCGGCATGGATAAAGAGTTTGCCGAGGTTAACACTAGTGAGACAATCTACGTCGATATCTGGGGCAATACAGTTGAGTACTTTTGGCGTATAGAGTTGTTCTGGGAGGGGGAGCTGGATGATGAGGCCGCTCAAATTATTTGTTTTTTGTATTTCCTGAATGTTTTCAATGAGGGATTCTTCTGTAATGTTTTCTTCAAATTGAAAAAGTTGAAAGTCGATTCCAACTTCTGCTGC
>JBPOIO010000037.1:0-8614 GCA_052034405.1 Candidatus Magasanikiibacteriota bacterium
CAGTAAGTTTGTGTTTTCGATCAGGGTCAAAGTAACCTTTCTCTTATAGTTTGCGTTTGAGGGCCTCAAATGCCTTTTGGAGGGCTCCTTCCCCTATATGTTCGATATTTGTCACTTCTAGACGAAAACTGCCATTTTTGAGGTAAATTTTGGGATAGCCTGATAAAACCACCTCCATACCATTTTGGAGGAGGTGTTGCAGAGTCTCCAAAGATTTCCACCCCACAAAACAGCCCAAAGACCCCTCACTTGAAAAACCACCAATTGATTCTTTGAGAGTAAAAAAAGCATAGCCACTTCGAACTTGTACTTCGTCAATTTCTCCTTTTATTTTGACGCTTCCAAATTCGGCGAGTTGTATATTCACCTTCCCCAAAAATTCAGAAACAGAAAGAATTTCTTCTTGCGGCGCTTGAACTTCTGAAAATAACAAAGACGTTGTCGGAAGCACTTCTTCTCCTATTTGAATCGCAATTCTTTTTGGCAAAACATTTTCAACCTCGTCAATAAGACTCGCCTGAACAGGACCACCCCGCAATATTTCCAAAAACGCATCGCCGTACATTTTTATTTTTTTCTCTCCCCAGCCTTTTATCTGAATCAATTCTTCTTTACTTTGTGGAAGCTTTTCGGCCATGGCATCAATGGTCGCATTTGAAAGAATCAAAAAAAGCTCCTTGCCTTCACGAGTGGCAATATCTTTTCTTTTATTTTTTAATTTTTGAATAATATCCAAATCCATAGCTATTCATGTACAGAAAATATCCCTTGTTTAATCTCTTGTTTCAAAATATCCGAAACTTTTGAGACATCAGACAAAAAATTGAGTGTTCGTTGTGTTTTTTGTGGATTTGCTACACTTACCTGACTTTGTCCATTGATATCAAGAGGAATAAGTTTATATTGGAGTTGTATTTTTTCATTTATTTTTTCTATGTTGATTCCTACAGCAAGTCCAGTTTGTGTTTCTTCGGAAAAATATTGATCAAAGATAAAATTTCCAAGTGAATAAAAAATTACTTTATCTTTATAAATTTCTATTGGTTGAATCACATGGGGGTGTGCTCCAATAATAATATCTACCCCAGCATCAATCATTTTATGTCCTTCTTGTTTTTGCAAGTACGAAGGTGTATTGGTGACATATTCTATACCCCAATGTGGCATTGCAATAAGCACATCAACTTCTGGGCGAATACGCTCTATTTCTGCAATTACATTTTCAAAACCTTTTTCAATCAGCTGATGATAGCCCACAAAACCAAGTGTAATTCCATTGTAACTACTCGTAGTAACAATAAAACTTTGATTATTGCCTGGGTCACCAAAATAATGTACGCCCGCGTCACCCAAAAATTTTCGTGTTGCATCTACCCCTGCTTGTCCAAAGTTATATTCATGGTTATTTGCAAGAGATAAAAATTCAAATCTATTTTTGAGTGGTTCTACAAACTTGGGAGAAAAAGTAAAAGTAAAGCGAGCTCCTCCAGTACCATTGGCAACAGATTTATTATTGGTAATTGGCCCCTCAAGATTTGCAAAATGCAAATTATATTCTTTGAAGAGTGGATCAATGAGTAAAAATGGATGATTGTAATCTCCCGCAGACTGAGTTTTGAGCATCACTGAACGATCAAGCATAATATCCCCAACCGCGAGCAACGAAAGTGTACTTGATGAAATATTATTTTCCAAAAAAGATGTCGAAGATGCCGCTAATGGCATTCCACTTTTTATTTTTATTTCTTTCGCTGATAAAATCTTTTCTGTAGAGAGTGGAGAAAATTTTGCGGGGTCAGAAAGAGAAAAAAAATAAAAAATTGCCCCAGCAATGACAAGACAAGAAAATATAATAACGAAAAGAGAAAAACGCTTGGACATATTGAATAATTTATTTGTTTACAGTACCATAGAGAGGTAAATACTGTAAATAGAGTAATTTTTTTATATGGACAGAAGAGAAATAAAACCTTCACAGGCACAAGCGAGGAAAGATATTGTACACAGTAGTCCTGGTGAAATGCTCGAATGGGATCTTGCTGATCCAGCTCTTCATGCCGAACAGATAGACGCACTTCAACCCCTGCTTGAAGCCTACCAGGGATATTTTACAGAAATGCAAAAATTTTTGGGAAATTTTTTAATTCCAAATACCTATCATATTTTTGAAAAAAATGATATTCCACAGATTGTCCAAATATCTGAAAACACCGAACATCTTCCACTTTCCCCTCTCGAAACATTTGCTGAATTTAATTTCACCGAACTCCCCGACGAAACTTTTGAACAAAGAAAAGCAGAATATCGTGAATTTTTAGAACTTCTCAAAAAACTTCAACAAATAATCCCCAAAGTAGAGAGAGTAATACCATATTTTACACACAAGGAAGTATCTCTTGATAAAGAAGGTCATATCAAAATCACTTCTCTTGATTTTTTCAAAAAAGATCCTCATTCTCTTGAACAAATCCAAAAAAATATACAAGAAATTATCGATATTATCGAACAAGTAATCTTTCCTCTTCTAAAGAAAAGATAGAATTTAGGATATATCTTCAAAATCGGATCCTACGACAATAGGATTCATTCCAAAAATTTCTTCTTCATAGGAAAGTTCTTTTGGAATAGGATTGATCAAAAATATTTTTTTAGACAAATGCCAAGCAAGCGCCATTTCCATAAGAGTATTTCCACCAATATAGTCACTCACTCCATTTTTATCATAATTCAAAACCAAAATAGCATCTGATTCTATAATTTTTTGAAAGTGACCACGCATTCGATCCCCTTTTATCTTCAAAAACTCTTTTAGATCTTCTATTCGCAACGCATTCCACCACTCTTTTGTTTGTCCAGTTTCAGCAGAAGTTGGAATAAAAACCTGATGGCCTTTATTTTCCAAAGTTTTTTGAACTTCCTTCATTTCTTCAACAAACTATATACTTCCACACAGAGTTATTTTCATAGAATTAGCGAATGAGCTCAATTCGTGCACCCGGTGGAACCGTTATTTCATCCTCTTCGTCACCTTGAGAAAATCTATCATCTCCACGTTCTCTACTTAGTCTTTTAAATCCAAGATGTTCCCCTGTTAATGCATTAAAAATGGCATACTGTCCCCTACGGTTTTGATATTCTTGACTATTACGGAATGCGGCCATCCAAACATCAATAACAGTATCTGGGTTTTTAACTCCTGGCAATTCAAGTTGTGATTCAGAATGAAATCCCATATTTTTTCTTATCAAAAATATAAAATGTATGTGTGCCCAAAAGGATTTGAGCATTCACAAATATAACAGGTTTTTGATTGATATACAACTTTTTATGCGGAGGCCTCACCGCCAGTGTCAGTCCGTATTTTTTTTGAAAATATTCCTTTATTTTTTCTCGTGTATTATATTTTTTTGACAACCTAAAAACTTTAAATTCTTTTTTATTGGTAGAATAATATTCTTTATGGTTTTTATGAAGTGTCAAAGATACGCTTGCATCTTTTGTCGGAAAGTTTTTGTTATTTTTTTTCTTCACGATTTCTTTTTGTCCATCACTTGCATAATATGCACAATATTTTTGGAGCGGGCATTCTCCACAACGTGGAACTTTGATACAAATACTATTTGAAAAGTCCATGACTGCGGCATTCAATTGTTTTTTTGAAGAAAGCAAATTTTTTTCCAAATTTTCAAAATCTATTTTTGCATCTTTCGAAGCTTCAAAATATCTTCCAAAAACTTTTTTCACATTTGTATCAATAGCAAGTTCATTTTTGTTATACCCAAAACTCAAAATAGCACTCGCAGTGTATTCTCCAACTCCAGGAAGATCTCTGAGGAGTTCTTTTGTCTTTGGAAAAACACCAGCATATTGTTGTACAATAACGTCAGCGCACTTGAGCATATTGCGCCCACGATTGTAGTAGCCAAGTCCTGCATAATAGGGATAAAACTCTTCCCAATTTGATTTTGCAAGGTCAAATATAGTAGGAAAGCGCTCCAAAAATCTATTGTAATATTCAATTACTCGAGATACCTGTGTTTGTTGGAGCATGATTTCACTTACCCACACTTCATAGGGACTAATCCCCTTTTTACGCCAAGGTAAGTGCTGTCGGCCATTTGTCTTGAACCATTTCAAAAGTTCTGTTTCAAATAAATTTACATTATTCATACTGTAACAAACACTCTTTCAAAAGCTCGGTTTCAGTCCATCCACATTTTCCATTTTGTTGTCTTTCGCATTTTGCTTTTTGATAACAGATATATTCTTCTCGATACATACAATCTGTAGTTACATCTTCGTCAGAACATATTTGACTACTACAACCAGTCGTTTTACAAGTTGCTTGAGGACGAGGTACAGGAACTGACGAAGTTACCAAAGAAGGAGTTTCGATATCAGTGGAAGACGGAACATCATTCTGTATATTTTCGTGCGGAAAAATAGACTCTATCTTTTGTCTGTTTAAGGCAGAAAACCCAAGCAAATAATATCCACCCAAAATAAAAAGCAAAACTACAAACACGCTAAAAATTTTTTTTGTCATAGATTTACTCATTTATTTTTAAAAATCTCGGGATAGATTTTCCTTCAATTTCGAGCTCTTCCAAAAATATTGTGAGTGGTCGACACCAAACCTTTTCAGAATCATGCAGATCTTGATAGACAATCATTTCTTCAAGTGTTTCAGAATTACGAGCTACAAAATGCGTTTCATACTCACCACCTTTATAGTGCTTATATATTCCATGCTGAAAATTTCGTGCATCAAGAGAAAGTGGTAAAATATTCTCCATACTATTTTGTATCAATAAGTACCGACATGTTTCCACCTTGCACATCCCAAGAATCTCCATTTTTGTGAAGAGTAATAGAGTCAAATAAAAATCTCAAATGTTCTTTTGAATTTTCAATATCAATTTTTATTTCTCCACTCTGTGGCACTTTTTGTTGCATTGAAGCAGAATTCCCTCCGTATTTTTCGACCCAATCTTTCAAATGTGGTGCAAAATCGAGAGAAAATTTTTCTTCTTTGTTCTCAAGTACAGAAATCCTATTATTTTTTAATTTGAAAGCATAGGTCGTAGAAGCTACTGTATATTCAGTATTTTCAAGTCCATCTTGTTCAAAATATATACTTACATTACGAATCAAAGTATCAAAACCCTGAACATTTACCACACCAAATGGAACAACATTCAAATAAATATATTCTTGTTCAAGAGGGCTTGCTTCGTAATTATAATAATTATTGATATTCAAAACCTTCATGGCATTCATTGAAAAATCATAGTCAACTTTTCCATAGGTACTTGTAGAGAGTAACACACTTGGAAATAAATTTTGTAATACTGAAACCTTGTCATGACTACCCAAATATTGAATTTTTGAATAGATGCTCGCACGATCTTTGAGCGGAATTGTATTTTCATCCTTCACAGCAACAGCATGACCATTTTCGAGCAAATGATATTGATTCAATAAATTATTCAGGTGAGATTCTTGACTGCGAACAGAAATTGAATACATACTCCAGGGCCCCCAAACTGCAAAAAATAAAAATCCCGCAGCAAGATATGCCAAAAACTGTAACTTTTTGTGTTTCGAAAAAAGAAAATACAAAGATGAAATCAAAAGCCAAAGTCCTCCAAGCATGACAAGATAGCGTGATTCTGTCACACCATAATCACTCACGCGAAAATAAATTGCAAGCGCAAGCACTGCCACCATAGGCAAAACCAAAGCAAAAAAACCTCTAAAAAATTTACTGATCCAAGAATGTTCATCGTGTTCCAAGAGGGGGTAACTCAGTGCATAAACCAAAAACCCAGCACTTGAAAAACCAAGAATCCAATCAGCCACAGCACCCTTTGGCCAATTCCAAAGAATTACAATTTTTCCAAGATATACATAGAGAATAACAAAGAAAATAAAAAGCAGTGGCACACAAATATACTGCAAAAATATTTTAAATATTTTACTGTTTTCCATTTTTTCACTTTGAGAATCATCTACTTTTGGAAATCCTGCAAGAAAAAACCAAGTTCCAAATATCCCAACAATAGTAATAAATGTTTTGAGATAAGTTTCACCCTGAATATTTGCCGAAAATAAATAATCTATAGCAGCAAAAGAGAGTGCAATTCCTGCAAAAAGTGTCAAGCTAAAAAATGCAGCAATAACAGCACGAGCAAAGGCAACTTCACTAAATCTCCAAAAACGAAGTGAATTATTTTTTTCGTAAAAAGGAAAGGAAAGTGCAAAAAGATAGGTCACGATATTGAATACTACAAGACGAGTTATGTGAATACTACTAAATTCTTCGGGATTTGTAGGAAGTACAAAATAATATAAAACAAGAAGCGCAAGCGCAAATGCCTGCCCTCCCCAATAAAAAAGCTTATTCCACTTGAATTTTTCGCAAATAAGCGTTACCGCTGTCAAAAGTGGGAATCCAAGCACTGCCATGAGCAAAACTTTAGTCAAAATCTGCTCTGTTGAAGTACTCAAATGAAGATTGTTTGAATCAACCAAAATATAGCCGCAAAGCGTTGCTACAGCAGTATCAATACTCACCAAAGGAAACCGAAGGGCCAAATCTCGCAGCCCCTCCAAAATATTTTGTACAGAAAGCCACTTAAAATGTTTAAACATAGCCAAAAATTAAAAATAAAAGCCTCTTTTCTCTCTAGCTATCATACCCCTCTCTCGACATCCTCGCAAGTGCGTGTTATAGTATACCTAGACCTATGGTATAGGTATACTAATTTCTAAAAATAAAACATATGACTCCACAACACCAGGCAAAAGTTCAAACCAGTATAAAAAAAGTACAAGGGCAAATCAACCTTATCAATAAAATGCTTGAAGAAAAGCGTTATTGCGTCGATATTGCCCAGCAGGTCAATGCTGCGATAGGCCTTCTCAAAAAAATCAACAGCACAATTCTTGAAAGTCACCTTGTCTCTTGCGGAGGAGCAAAACTCAACTCCAAAGACGAAAAGGAACGCCAAGCATTCGCCGAAGAGCTCATCAAGGCCTTTACTCTAACCAATAACAAATAATTTTATGCCAAGCAAAAAAATCTCTATTTCTGGCATGCACTGTGCCTCCTGCGAAATTCTTATTGGAAAAGAACTCAAAAAAATCTCTGGAGTAAATGATGTGCAAATATCTCACAAAACTGGTATTGCACATATTTCCTACAACAATACTCCCCCATCTGACACTGCTATTTCAGAAGCAATTAAAACTGCAGGTTACACAGTCGGCGAAGCAAAAACTTTACCCTGGATTTCCAAAGACAAAAAAGACTACGAAGATTTTTTCAAAGCTGCGGCCATCTTCATTGTTATTTTTATCGTCGTCAAAATGCTTGGACTCACAGATCTTGCAGTAAATACCGATAGCAAAAATGTTTCTGTAGCACTCCTTGTTGGCCTTGTTGCCGGAGTCTCTACCTGTATGGCCATGATTGGTGGACTCGTACTCGCTCTCTCTGCACGCCACAGTGAAACACATCCAGAAGCTAGCAAAATTCAAAAATTCCGCCCACATATTTTTTTCAACCTTGGTCGTATTATTGGATATGCATTTTTTGGAGGACTTATCGGACTTCTTGGTACCAGCATCAAACCCTCATCGACAACCCTTGGAATAATTACTATCATCATTGCTCTCGTCATGATTTTTCTAGGACTCAAACTTATCGAAATTTTTCCTCGTCTCAAAAATAAATCTATTACACTCCCAACGAGTATCGCCAAAATATTTGGCCTTGATAAAAACATCAAAGAATACAATCATTTTGCAGCAACAATGACTGGAGCACTTACATTTTTTGTTCCTTGTGGCTTTACACAGGCAATGCAAATTTATGCCGTCTCAAGTGGAAGTTTCCTCAATGGTGCTCTCATCATGGGACTTTTTGCTCTCGGTACTGCACCTGGTCTTCTTGGTGTCGCAGGTCTTTCATCTTTTTTCAAAGGATCAAGAGCCCGCATATTTTTTATGATAGCCGGAATCGCTGTTATTCTCTTTGGTTTTTTCAATCTTAGCAATGCCAAACTTCTTCTTTCCAAAGAAAATGCAAATACTCCAACAGTAAGCAAAGACAATGCTGTTCAAGAAATTCGAATGACCCAATCTGGACGAGGATACAATCCAAGCAAATTTACAATTCAAAAAGGAAAAAAAGTCCGCTGGATTATCAATTCTACAAGTCCCTATAGCTGTGCGTCTTCAATTATTGTTCCAAAATACGGAATTGAACGAGATCTCAAGTCTGGTGAAAATATTATCGAATTTACTCCAAGAGAAAGCGGAACTATCCCATTTTCTTGTTCCATGGGAATGTATCGCGGATCTTTTCAAGTAGTCGAATAATCCAAAATTTTATGTCACAAATAAAACAGGAATTTACGCTCCAAGGAATGCACTGCGCATCCTGTGCAATTCTTATTGAACAAGAACTTCGAGAAAGCGAAGGCGTACAAAATGTAAACGTCAATTATGCTGCACAAAAAGCAAGTGTCATATTTGAAAATGAAAAAATAACTACAGAAAAAATTATTGAAATCGTAAAAAAGACAGGATATACGGCAACATTTGGTGC
>JBPOIO010000051.1:0-22178 GCA_052034405.1 Candidatus Magasanikiibacteriota bacterium
GAACACATTCATATATTGCCAATTTTTGAAAAAAATCAAGAACTTACATATTTTTTAGCATTTCAACCTTTGCTCAATAATACATCTGATCAAGAAAAATTTTCTGAAATATTCAAAAAAAGCCCTCAAATTGCACAAGAAGATCCAAATTTCTTTTTTGATTTTTTAGGCCAAAGTATACAGGCCACAAAAAAAATTTCTGAAGAAAAATTTTCTGAAACAGTCAGCGATATCCTTTTAAAAGAATTTATTGCCCCAACTGAGCAAAAATATTCGGCACGTTTTCGAGATACACAACTTATACAGAAGGCACAAAACAATTCCGAACAGTTTGCCGAATTGTATCTTACATATCGTGATACTATTACCCAGTACTTTCTAAAACACCTTTCCTATAACCAAAGCCTTGCAGAAGACCTCTCCCAAGAAACCTTTATCAATGCATTCTCCCACCTTTCCAAATTTTCTTCCTCAAATGCCTCTTACCAGACATACCTTCTTCGTATTGCCCACAATATTCTCGTAAATCATTTTCGAAAAACAGTTTTTTCCAGCCTCAATAACCAAGTTTTAGAACAAATCCCTGCTCCAAATAATCAAATAGACCTCATAGATAAAATAAAACTCCAAAAATCACTTGCCTGCCTCAAAAGCGATGAACGTGAAGCACTAAACCTCATGTACAGCGAAGGATATTCTCTGCGTGAAATCGCAATACGCTACGAAAAAACCGAAAATGCCATAAAACTTATGGTTTCAAGAGCAAGAAAAAAACTCCAAAAGCTCATGTCCTAGAAAGGTGCCAGAAATCTGACACCTTTTTTGTTTTCAGGTGTTTATATCTATACAAGAACTTATTTGTTTGACTTTTTTGCGGGTTATGAGCTCCGTAGAGCTCATCCACGAGCCCAAGGCGAAGAAAGCAAAACAATCAAAACAATAAACCACAGTATAAATATAAACTTTTTCTATGCCTATCTACAAAATCCAAAAGCGCAGTGGAGCCATCGTTGACTTTGACATGGGTAAAATCGAACAAGCCATCCTCAAATCAATGATAGCTAGCGGATGTGAAGACAAAGCTGCTGCCTATACCGTTGCCCGCGACGTCTATATGCGCCTCGAAGAAACTTTTGGAGACTCTGTACCAAGTGTAGAAAAAATTCAAGATACGGTTGAAACAGTCCTCATCGAATGCAACTATCCTGAGGTAGCAAAATCATATATTCTCTATCGTGCAAAACGCAACGAACTTCGTGAAGAAAAAAATGTTGTTGTAGAAGTAGACAAAACCATTGCCGAATACCTCGATAAGCTCGACTGGCGTATCAATGAAAATGCCAACCAAGGATATTCACTTGGAGGTATGATCCTCAATACTTCTGGAAAAGTAGTTGCCAACTACTGGCTTTCACATATTTATCCTCGTGAAGTTGGAGATTTTCATCGCAATGCCGACATCCACATTCACGACCTTTCAATGTTCTCTGGTTACTGCGCCGGCTGGAGTCTTCGCGCCCTTCTTGAAGAAGGTTTCAATGGTGTGCCTGACAAAGTTGAATCCGGTCCACCACAACACCTCTCTTCTGCGGTAGCACAAATGGTAAATTTTCTCGGAACCCTCCAAAATGAATGGGCAGGTGCACAAGCATTTTCAAGTTTTGATACCTACATGGCACCTTTTGTAAAAAAATACGAAATGGAACTTCGTGAAGAACTCAAAGATTTAGTAGCAAAAGACCAACTCGAAGAATATATTGCCAAAAAAGTGTACAAACATGTATACCAAAATATCCAATCTTTTATTTTCAACCTCAATATTCCTTCACGTTGGGGGACCCAAACACCATTTACCAATATTACCCTTGATTGGGATGTACCAGATGATCTTCGTAACAAACGCCTCATGCTTGGTGGAGTTCCTTTTCAATATACATTTGGAGAGCTTCAACACGAAATGGATCTTGTCAACCGCGCATTTATTGAAGTCATGAGCAAAGGTGATTCCAAAGGACGTACTTTTACTTTTCCAATCCCGACCTACAATGTAGGAAAAGACTTCCGCTGGGACGATGAAAAAAATATTCCACTTTTTGAAATGACAGCAAAATACGGAACACCCTACTTCCAAAATTTCATTAATTCAGATATGAACCCAGGAGATGTACGTTCTATGTGTTGCCGTTTGCAACTTGATCTCAAAGAACTTCGCAAACGTGGAGGCGGACTTTTTGGATCAGCCGAAATGACAGGATCTATTGGAGTAGTAACACTCAATATTGCACGTATTGGTTATCTCATGAAAGGTGACAAAGAAAAGTTTTTTGCACGCATTTCACATTTGATGGAAATGTCCAAAACTTCCCTTGAAATTAAACGCAAAGAAATTCAAAAATGGATTGACAAAGGACTCTTCCCTTTTACCAAACGTTACCTCGGACAACTCAATAATCATTTTTCTACTATTGGAATAAACGGTGTCAACGAAGCCATCCGAAATTTTACCAATGATACAGAAAATATTACAACAGCCTGGGGACAAGCATTTGCGACAGAACTCCTCGACTTTATCCGAGAACGACTCCAACAATATCAAGAAGAAACAGGAAATCTCTACAATCTCGAAGCTACTCCTGCAGAAGGAACAACCTACCGCTTTGCCAAAGAAGACCAAAAACGTTTTCCTGATATTTTGCAAGCAGGAACAAAAGATGCGCCCTATTATACAAATTCTTCCCAGCTTCCAGTCGGTTATACAGACGATGTTTTTGAAGCCCTCGACCTTCAAGATGCACTCCAAACAAAATATACTGGTGGAACAGTACTGCACTGCTACATGAATGAAAAAATTTCAAGTGGTGTAGCCTGCCGATCACTCGTACGCGCAATTCTTTCTCGATACCGTCTCCCCTACATCACGATTACTCCGACATTTTCTATTTGCCCAAAACACGGATACCTCCAGGGTGAATGGGACTACTGTCCAAAATGTGATGAAGAAATTGGATTTGTGGGAGAAAGACTCAATGAAGAATATCGTACAACATACAAAAGTACTAATGCTACAAAATAAAATCAATAGCAATCAATATATAATTTTTTAATATTTTTTCTATGGTAGCACAACAAATGGAACGTACACGCTGCGAAGTATGGACTCGTGTCATGGGATATCACCGCCCAGTATCTCATTTTAATACAGGAAAAAAGGCAGAACATTTTTCTCGTAAACACTTTGTTGAATGTGTTGCAGCAAATTCAGAATTTTACGAAGATTTCAAAGATTGTTAATATGCACTATTTACTTTTTACCACCACAACTTGTCCAAAATGTCCAAAGTTCAAAGAATTTATTGCTAATTTTTTGAAAATTCCAGGAAAAACTATTGACGAACGCGATGAACAATTTCAAACGCTCTCCCGAGAATTGCTCGTCAATTCTGTTCCAACACTCTTTGTATTTGAAGATGAAGGCTACGAAAATGCTCTTCTTCGAACAGATGATGCCAGTGAAATTTACGATTTTATCAATAAAAAATAAACATGCTCATCTCTGGTATACAAAAAATGACAATGCTTGATTATCCAGATCATACTGCCTGCATTGTCTTCACTCCTGGATGCAATTTTCGTTGTGGTTATTGTCATAATCCAGAATTTGTACTGCCAGAGATGATAGCAGAAATTCGAAGTAGCTTTATTCCAGAAGAAGTTTTTTTTAATTTTCTCAAAAAACGTATCGGATGTATTGATGGGGTTGTTATTACCGGTGGTGAACCAACACTTATGCCAGATCTTGTTCATTTTATTGAACGAATAAAAAACTTTGGATTTTTGGTAAAACTTGATAGCAACGGTGGACGCCCCGAAGTATTACAAAATTTAATCAATAGAAATATTCTAGACTATATTGCGATGGATGTAAAAACATCTCTTGAAGAATATCCCAAGCTCGTCGGACCACGCCTTGACCCAAATAATATCCAAAAAAGCATTGAAATTATCATGCATAGTGGCATCCCCTATGAGTTTCGTGCTACACTTATGAAAGAACTCCACAGCAAAGAAGTACTCGAATCAATGAGTGAAATGATGCGTGGAGCAACACAGTTTTTTTTGCAAACATTTCGACCACAAAAAACACTTGATCCAAAATTTGAAAATTACCAAGCCTTTCAATCACAGGAAATTGAAATGATTAAAACTATTTTCCAAAAAAATATTGATCACGTCTATGTCCGCTAAAAAACAATTCATACATTTGACTTATAGCAAAATATTAAAACCTATTTTTTTCAGGTTCGATGCCGAAGACATGCACGATTTTTTTACGGCTGTTGGTAAATTTCTAGGAAAACACAGTCTAACAAAAAAAATTACAGGAGCTCTTTTTGACTATACAAATCCAAAACTCGAACAAGATATATTCGGAATCCATTTCAAAAATCCTATTGGTCTTTCTGCTGGATTTGATAAAAATGCAGAACTTACAGACATTCTTCCTGCTGTAGGATTTGGATTTTTAGAAGTTGGTTCTATTACCGGAGAACCCTGTATCGGCAATCTCCGACCACGCCTTTGGCGCCTCCCAAAATCCCAAGCACTGGTCGTCAATTATGGTCTCAAAAATGACGGCTGTGAAAAAATTTCACAAAGACTGAAACAAAAAAAATTTGCAGTTCCTATTGGAATAAATATCGCAAAAACAAATAACCCATTTTTTTGTACTACAGAACTCGGTATCGCAGACTATGTAAAAGCATATCAAGCATTTGTGAACATTGGAAACTATGACACGATCAATATTAGCTGTCCAAATGCGCAAGGAGGGCAACCTTTTACAAATCCACAAAGTTTGGATTTGTTGTTATCTGCAATACGAAAAATACCTTGCAAAAAACCAACATTCTTAAAAGTTCCAGCAGATAGTAGTGATACAGATATTGATGGAATTATAGAAGTTGCACAAAAATATAAAATACATGGATTTGTTTGTACCAACCTTGCCAAAAGCCGAGATGGAGTAAAAGATAAATTTATTCCAGAAAAAGGAGGACTGAGTGGTAAGATCGTTGAAGCAAAATCAAATCACATTATCGAATATATTTACAAAAAAACTCGAGGTGAATGTATTATCATAGGAGTTGGTGGAATTTTTTCTGCGAGTGATGCATACAAAAAGATACGCCTTGGCGCATCTCTACTAGAACTTATTACGGGCATGATTTACGAAGGGCCACAACTCATCGGTGAAATCAACGAAGAGCTTGTGCAACTTCTCCAAAAAGATGGTTTCGACAATATTTCCGAAGCCATCGGTATTGATGCAAAATAATTTTTTATTCGCCAATATACTCAATATCTTCAGGTTCAAGACGACGAATTCCTTCGTCGTTTTTTATTTCTTCCACAATATGTGCAACGAGTCCTGGGACACGAGCAATCATAAATATTCCTTTTGCAAGTAGGCTATCAATATTCATATCACAAAGTACCGCAGCCATAGCACCATCGATATTGAGAGGAAGTGCTTTTGAAGAAGTATTTTTCAAACTCTCCTCTACTCTTTGGGCAAAGATACAATGTTCTTTATAAAATCCAGTTTCTTTGGCAATTTCCAAAAGGGCTTTTGCACGAGAGTCAACAGACAAAATTTTATGCCCAAAACCAGGCACATATTTTTTCTGTTCTTTCATAGTTTGCAAAAGTGCCTGCAAATCCATAACATCTTTATGTTCAAGAAAAAATTTCATGGATCCCTCAATGGCAAGGCCATGACGTTCTCCGAGCCCAAGAAGACCTGCAGCAAGGGAGCTGTGCACACTATTTTTTGCCGAAGCAGAAATACGAGCAGTGAGGGCCGATGCTGTACCTGGGCCGTGATCAATTGCCATCACTAAAATAGTATTCCACATTTTTGATTCGTTTTCATTTGGTTTTTTTCCCATCAAAAGAAGAAAAATTGCCTCGCCAAAATTTGAATTTTTTGCAAGTTCTTCAAGATCAAATCCTCGTACAAATTCTTTTCCTTCAGATGTAATATTCGTAATGGATGTTTTAAAATGCATAGAAAAATATTTTTTAGGCAAAAGGTTTTACCAAAGTAATCAAATCTTCGTAGGTATCCGCAATCATCACGCCGACTTCTCGCAAAGCTGCTTCTTTTTCTGCTGCTCCTTGTCCTCGCGCGACAATCGCTCCAGCATGACCAATGTTCATTCCTTCTGGCAAACTTGAAGTAAATTTTCCACCAATAAAAATAGCCAGAGGCTTGGTAAATTCTTTCTTTTTCATCATTTCAACTACTTCAAATTCATAACTTCCACCATGTTCACCATACAATACCACGGCTTTTGTTTGTTCATCTTTTTCAAAAAGTCGAAGCAAATCTGCGTAGGTTGTACCCATAAGCAAATCTCCACCAACATGCACAGCAGTACTTTGCCCCATGCCATTTTTGCGAATTTGCCAAGATACTTCGTTGGTCATACCACCCGAACGAGAAATAATTCCAATAGATCCAAGAGTATAAATCTGATCAGCCTGTTCTTTTGGCCCACCAATAAGGCCAAGGCGAACGACTCCTGGAACAATACAACCCATTGAACTCGGACCTAAAATTCGTGTACCACGCTCACGCGCAGCAGCGAGGATATAGGCCGTATCTTGAATTGGTACACGTTCTGCAAAAATGTATACAAAGGGAATACCTGCCTCAATGGCTTCGAGTGTAGCAGCTTTGGTGGCAAAGGGTGGAGCATATATAGCCGATACTGTAATGTCAGAAAACTGAGACACTGCCTCAGCAACACTATTGAAAATTGCTTTACCCTCAACTTCTTGACCTCCTTTGCCCGGAGTCACACCGCACAAAACATGCGTGCCATAATCCATCATTGCTGCAGCGGCTTTTTGACCTTCTTTCCCAGTCATCCCTTGGATCAAAACTTTTGTGTTGTTATCAAGTAATATTGACATATCAGTATAAAATTAATTGTGACTCAGCATATCTGCAAAAATCTTTGCACTTTCACTCATCCCCATATCTTTGTTGAAAATTTTGAGGTTCAAGTTATTTCTCGCTGCACATTCCTCTACCAATCGGATCGCCTCGATACTTTCTGGTCCATCACGTCGCACCACAATTGGATAACTTGGTTTGAGCTCATCAAGTACATCAATAATTCCAAGAAATGTTTCTTTCATGTTCGTAAAATTTGCCACGACGCCACACATCCAGAGCCCGCGAACTCCAGGTTTTGAAAGTACCACTTTTGCAAGCGCCTGCACTTTTTCACGAGGTGGATTGCCTGAATATTCTGTATAATTTGCAGGTTTCAAACCCTCAGCAATAATCGCATCCATGTTGGCGATACTTGCTCCACCACCATTGAGGATAAGCGCAATGTCCCCTTCCATTTCAATATATTTTCCCGCTGTTCCACGATAATATGCTTCACCTTCGTCGATTTTTTTGGCTTCAATTTCACGCTCAGTTGGCAGACGCCCCATCATAGTACGAGGTTCAAATGTTTCCCAATCTACTACTCCACGCATTTTTTCTGCACTATGACGATAAAAAGCATCATCATCAATCGCAATTTTTGCATCAGCAGCAATCCAGTCCCCTGTTACTGTTTTCACTAATGGATTTATTTCCACGAGCCGAGTATCTTCTTTCAAAAATACTTGCCAGAGTTCTTTTGCAAAAGGAATTTCAGATTCGATATTTCCCTCACGAATATCAAGCCACTGTTTCGTGATTTTTTCTTCTGAGACATCTTCAATATCCATTCCCCCATCACGAGAATAAATCAACACAGGTTGTTTTTTATTGGTATCATACGTAATTGACAGATACTGTTCTTCTGCAATCGCAAGTTTTTCTTCAATACGAATTGCAGCAATATACTGTCCACGAAGATTCATAGCAAAAATTTCTTCACATGCTTTTTGAACTTCTTCGGCACTCGAGCAAAATTTGATTCCACCACCTTTTCCACGTTTTCCCGAAAGCACCTGTGCTTTTACAACAACATCAGCCACTCCAAGATTTGTATACGCGGCCCCGAAATTTTCACCTCGACGTACAACAATACCGCGTGGTATTTTTATACCATATTTTTCAAAAATATTTTTTCCTTCAAATTCGTAAAGATTCATAAAATTATAATCAAATAGATCATGTTATAGTAGTCCATTTTTTCTTCCATTGCAAGGCAGGTTTTTCAATATATTTCCACGAGAGATATGCTACGGGAATTACGATAGCAATGGTCCAAAAAGATAAAACCCAAGGATTTTTTAAATCCATAAAAAATAAATTTATCAAAGTCTGCTGAATAAGAAAAGCATAAATATACACACCATAGGATATATCGCCAAATCGTGTAAATTTGGCAGTAGAAAATTTTGCGTAGGCCACATTGAGAACAGTGTATGGAATCAAAATATAGGCTGCAATCGGTGCTATTTTGGTAAACCAACACAAAGCAACAAAAATAATCCACGCAAACAAGGCATATATTCCACGAAATGTAATTTTATCTTTATACAAAGCAAACAAAATTCCAGATAAAAAGAAAATTCCCAGATCTACTAAATGCCAAGCATTCAAAAGTAAAATAGGAATGCTTCGTTTCTCAAGAATCGGTGACCACCAATTGTGGCTCAACGCAAGCGCGAAAAAAAGAACAAGCAGAGGAAAGCGAACAAATCGCATACCTTTTTTTATAAAGATAAAAAGAACTGGGATACAATAGAGTGTAAATTCATAGGCGAGTGTCCAGAGCGATCCATTCACCGCACGAGGAAATGCCGGATATGGATTATGAAGAAATACACCCGGAAGTTCTATACGAATACCATAAAGGGTGATGTTTTTGAGATACCCCCACGTATGACGGTTTTCAATATAGCTCCAAAATGGTAACTCTGTCATGAATGGTCCAACGATAAATGCCGTCACCAAACACAGTACAATAAGTGCTGGAAAAATACGCAGTGCTCGCTTAACCCAATATTCCACAACCGAATGACTGCGCAAGGCACTTTGTGTTATCAAATATCCGCTGATAATAAAAAATGTCCAGACACCAAGACGGCTCCACGATGTTACCCCGTGAGTCAACGTAACTACAAAATCTCCTTCGGGAAAACCAAGGAGAGCATAGCTATGTGTAACAATCACACCAAGCGCTGCGACAAGTCGAAGAAAATCAAAATTATTTTGTTCTCGGTTCTCCATATCAGTGTTATTCTAAAAGTTCCATTCCTGTGGTATTGATATTTCAATATGTTTTACTTCATCGACTGTTGCGAGTTTGAAAGTAAGTGATGTCGCGCAAAGCGCCAATACAGTATGTTTTTCTCCATTTGTTTCTACTTCAATCTGAGTTGGGGCACCATATTTTACATCCCCAACAATTGGGCAAGCAATATGCGAAAGTTGAGTTCGTATTTGATGCGAACGACCAGTTTTAAGCTTTATTTTTATCAGAGATTTTCCATTTTTTGACCTCACTACTTCATAATCAAGTTCCGCTCGAAGCGCCCCCTCCGTCGGAGTATCATACACCCGTACAAAATTTTTGTCAGTATCTTTTTTGAGATAATTTATGAGAGTTCCCTGAGGCTCTTTTGGAGTTCCAATAACCATTGCATGATATACCTTTTGAATCGTATGATTGCGAATTTGTTCAGACAATCGTGATGCACCTTTACTTGTTTTTCCAAAAATGACAATACCCGAAACAGGTCGATCGAGTCGGTGCACCATTCCCAAAAATACATTGCCGGGCTTATTATATTTTTGTTTCAAAAAATATTTCACCTCGTCCATGAGTGTTGGATCACCCGAATGATCCCCTTGCACGAGCATGCCAGCGGGTTTGTAAACGGCAATGATATGATTGTCTTCGTACAAAATATCACAAACCATATTATTTTATATTTCTCTCTATTTGGTTTAAATTTGGTTTTTCAGAATTTTTTCTCCCCTCATGTGATTCAAAAAAATTTTCCTCTTCCCTATGCAGATCTCTTACAGAAAGATCACCATTTAAAAATTTTTCAAACAAACCACTCCCTAAATATACCTCTTGGTCTTCTTGAACTCCTTGATATTCAAACGCAACCATAGAATAAAATCTTGCAAAAGAAAGTTTCGCATCACGAATTTTCACAGCTGACCCCTGGATATGATTTTGTAAACTTCTTCGAAGTCTTTCTCGATGATCCGGATGAAAAAATTCTAATACTTTTTCAATGAAGTCTGAGGTATTTAAAAAAGTCGGAGATAACATTGTTGGCAATATACCAGCCTCTCTTTCTTTTCTGGATGCGACACGAACCATCTTGGCCTCATTCTGACGATCCAACTCTTTTGAATTACGTACATCTTCTAATTCAACTTTTTCTGCCCAAAGTTTTTCTTTATTTTCTAAAACAAAAATATAGAAACGATTATTGTGAGCAACTTCTGGAGTTTCTTCAAATACCTTATGAATCTTATCGAGTAACAGCAAAAAGTCAGTACTCGATAATTTATATAAACGTCCTTCATAATCTTGACGCTCTTCTTGAGGAAAAAATGTAGGCATAATAAATTATTTAGAACTCCAGCGCGCAAAAATGCCGCAGGGCAAAAGTCTTCCTGACTTTGACTCTTCAATTGTAAGTTCACCTTTTTCAAATACACCAGCAAACTTTTCAAACATTGGTTTGAGATTGTTTTCGTAGGCAATTGCAGAATATCCCGAAGCATACCCATTCACGAGAAAAAATAACGGCTTATCACTCATAATCTCGCCACACATTTTGAGGAGCTCTGGCAAATGATCTTCAATCTTCCACAGTTCTTTATTTGGACCATGACCAAATGCAGGTGGGTCAAGCAAAATTCCATCGTATTTATTTCCACGCTTAATCTCACGGCGTACAAATTCACGAGCGTCTTCGAGAATCCATCTGATTGGTTTGTCTGCGAGTCCCGAAAGTTCTGCATTGTCGCGCCCCCACTTGATCGCGACTTTGGATCCATCAATATGGGTGACACTCGCTCCCGCCTGCGCAGCGGCAATACTTGCCCCACCAGTATAGCCAAATAAATTCAAAACATTTATTGGACGATTTGCCCCACGAATACATTCACGCATCCAATCCCAATTTGGCAACTGTTCTGGAAAAAGTCCCGTATGTTTAAATGAAGTCGGACGAATCCAAAATTTGAGTCCACCAAATTCAATATCCCAGCGCTCTGGAAGCCCAGGTTTCAAATCCCAGTCACCTTTTTGCCCATCTCGGCGAAAATTTGCATCTGTTCGGCCCCACTCATCAAGCGAAAGTTGCTTTGCCCACAGTGCCTGTGGATCCGGTCGACGAAAAATATATTTACCGTAACGCTCAAGCTTTTCTCCGTCGCCACTATCAAGGAGTTCATATCCCATTTCTACTTTTGTAGATTCAATTAACAAATTCATATTATTTTCACTAAAAAATTATTTCAAATTTATACAAAACATTTCTGTACAATCGTTTTTAACATATCTATTTGGTTTTCCTGAAAGTCGGTAAACTCTGCAACTAAAAGATTTGACCAATCCGCATTTACGTTTGTATCAACCAAATAAAGACATCCATCTCTATCTATACCAAAATTTTTATTCATATCAGGAACAAAAGAAGCACCTTCTACAATAGAATTTGAGAATAACTGAATAACTTTTTCTAAAGATGCTTTTAGTTGAAAACGCTGTTCATCAGAGAATTGAGATATAAAATTACGAATATCCAGTAAAGAAATACCATCTACAAAGATTAAACCATCTACTCTCCTTTGAATTTCATATATATGCGCATCCTGCCTAGTCTTACCAGAAAATATGAACTGAGTCGGCACAACGAGATCCGAAAGTTCTTTAAAAAATTCCTTAGCTCGTCTGTGTTTATCTTTTAAAATAGAAACCTGTCCTTCTAAATCTTCTATTTTATAATTTTCTCCAAAGGTAAATTTTTTAAACTTAGGATTTGGAAAATCATATTTTTTAACCACAAATTTTTTTGAATCAACCCCGATTTCTTCGCCTTGTACCTCAGTAAAATGATCAAAAGACCACACAGAGGTTAAACTTCCACGGCTCTTAAACTCTCTATGCTTATCAGAAAAGTGTGTTGGTTTTGCTTGAGATAAAAACTCAGGAAGAGGACCCGCCCAATTATGACGTTGAGACATAAAAATTTTTTATTCTAAATTCATTCGAAACTCAAACCCATATTTTTCGAACCCATATTTTTCGTACATAGCATGTACTTCTGTTCTGCTCTCACGACTTGTCGCAATAAGCTTATAACATTTTTGCATTTTTGCCTCCGCAATAACAGAATGTATAACTTCTCTTCCATATCCTTTTCCCCGATATGCTTCATCCACAAATACATCCTCAAGCAATCCATAAGGTTCTTCGTGCAAATCATTGAATAATACATACAGTGATGCACGAGCAATTTCTTTACCATTTTCTTCAATAGTAAATTTTACTCGAAATGCTCGATTATCTGTTTGTTTTTGTAACATACTATCATTGAAAAATTTTATATAATGCCTCTGCCAATTTTTCTGCATCATGACGAATAAGACTTCGCACAAGGGTATCTCCTTTTTCTGGTTGTTCAACAGCATCATGTGTCAAATGTGTACGAACAAGTATATACGGAGGGTTTTCCGATATATCATCTTCAATTGGATGCTCTCCACGATCTTTATATTTTTTCAAAATGTCTTCGTGAAATTCACCCTGGTGTTGAAGCACCATATCTGGTACTCGGCCACTATATTTTGTAATTTCATTCACCAGATCACTCGTACTCATACCGTGTGTTTGCCCTTTTTTGGTCATCAAATTATTGATGAATACAAATTTTCCAGATGCCTTTTGAATTTCCTGTGCAATATCGCCAACAATAATATTTGCAAGGGTACTCGTATATAAGTCCCCTGGACCAGCCACGATATAATCCGCATTTTTGATAGATTCAAGAGCTTCACTATGCGCTGCTACGTTTTCTGAAAGCGTAAGAGATCGAATTTTTCGTTGCCAATTTTCTTCGGGTTCATCAATAAAATGTTCCCCTTCTACGCGTGCTCCATCATCATATTCTGCTACAAGCCGTGTCTGCTCCAAAGTTACAGGAATAACTTTTCCATTTACTTTAAACAATTTTTTACATGCTTCAACAGCTCCAAGTTCTGACCCTGTAATATCGGCAAGTGCAATCATCATAAGATTTCCAAGAGTATGTCCAGAGATACCATTGCCCTTTTCAAAACGATAGGTAAAAAGCTGGCGAAGTAATTGATTATCTGTCTCGGCAAGCGCGATCAAAGATTTTCGCAAATCCGAAAGCGGCAAGAGCCCAAATTCATCACGCACCACCTGGTTACTTCCACCATCATCCGTCATACTCACAATCACATGCAAATCCAAATCAGGGTACTTTTTGAGTCCCGAAAGCACAGCCATAGTTCCAGTACCACCACCAATAACAACAATTTTTTTCATAGGAGTAAAGTTTTATTCAACTGTTACACTCTTTGCCAAATTCCGTGGACGATCCACATCTTTTCCAAGCATTACTGCCATATGATACGCAAATAATTGCAAAGGAATAGTATTCAAAAATGGCTCGAGGAGCTCCATGGTCGCAGGCACATATATCACATCGTCAGCAATCTCATGAGCCCGATCGTCCCCCTCGGTCGCGATCAAAATCACCTTGGCACCACGCGCCCGCACTTCCTCAATGTTACTTCTCATCTTATCATAGAGAGAATTCTTTGTCATGATAGCAAACACTGGAAACTCTGGTGACAAAAGTGCAATTGCCCCATGCTTCATCTCTCCCCCTGGGTAGGCTTCACTGTGAATATAAGAAATTTCTTTGAGCTTGAGTGATCCTTCGAGCGCCACAGGAAAATTTACGCCGCGCCCAAGATACAACATATCTGAATACCCTTTATATTTTTCAGCAACCGCTTTTATTGCATCACTTGTCTTCAAAATTATTTTCATTTTTTCTGGAATTTCCTTGAGTGCTTCCAAAATTCGCATACCAGTAGCATGGGATACATGTCGTGCACGTCCAAACTGCAAGGCATAGAGCAAAGCAACAGCCACCATATTGGTATAGGCCTTGGTCGATGCCAATGCAATCTCTGGTCCAGCATGAATATAAGTTCCACCATCACTTTCACGTGCAATCGTCGAACCTACCACATTTACAATCCCACGAACAAAGGCACCTTTGCGTTTTGCCTCACGCATTGCAGCGAGCGTATCAGCAGTTTCACCAGATTGTGAGATCACAAACACAAGCGTTTTTTCATCAATAATAGGATCGCGATAACGAAATTCACTCGCCACATCGATCTCCGCAGGAATTCCGGCAAGTCTTTCAAATGCGTATTTTCCTACCATCCCAGCATACGAAGCGGTTCCGCAAGCAATAAAAATTACACGATTAATCGATCGCATTTGTTCTTCGGTCATATTGAGCCCTCCAAGACGTGAAGTACCATCCACAAAATCACAACGTCCACGAATCGCATCTTGAAATACCGCAGGTTGATCAAAAATTTCCTTGAGCATAAAATGTGGAAATCCTTGCATCTGCGCCTGACTTTCATCCCATTCGATTTCTTCAATCTTTTTTTCTACAGGCTTATTCTCAAGTGTACAAATATTCAATCCACTTCTTGTAATATCTGCGATTTCACCATCGTCAAGAAAAATAACTTTTTTTGTATATGGCAAAATTGGCGTCGCGTCACTCGCGACAAAGTATTCATTTTCCTGGCCACCAACCACAATTGGGCTTCCCATACGTGCAGCCACAAGCCTCCCCGGCTCGTCAGTATGCATCACCACGACTCCATAGGTTCCCTGTACACGAGCAAGTGCCTTTTCAAGCGCAATTTTGAGATCCCCCGCGTAATATTTCCCCACCAAATGCGCCAATACTTCTGTATCAGTCTCGGATGAAAATACAATACCATCTTTTTGTAATTCTTCTTTGAGTTCACGATAATTTTCTACAATTCCATTATGCACCAATACTAACTTTCCACTCAGTGCGGCATGCGGATGTGCATTTTCTTCTGTTACTCCACCATGTGTGGCCCAGCGTGTATGCGCAATTCCTGTTGTGGCAGAAAAATTACTCCCCTTCAACTTTTCAGCGAGGTTATCTATTTTTCCAACCGATCGCACACGCGTAATCACTCCGTCTTGCAAGAGTGCTACTCCAGCACTATCATATCCGCGATACTCAAGACGACGAAGTCCTGTTACAAGAATTGGTGTTGCTTGTTTATTTCCAATGTATCCAATAATGCCACACATAAAATTTCAATTTAAAAGCTAATTATAAACTTTTCCTGCGATTTGCCTCTGCCAATTCTTCTGGAGTATTCACACCAAACCAAACAGAAGGATCTTCGAGTTTTATAACTTGATGTTTTGCCCCACTTTCACGAGCAACTGCAAGCGCTGTTGGCAATCCATACTCACCCAGTTTTCGAAGCATTGGCATGGTCGGAAATATATTTTCAAACCAAGCACGATTGAATACAAATGTCCCTGTACTAATTTCTTTTATTTTTTTCTGTTCATCTGTTGTATATTCTTTTTCAATAATTTCAACTTGTCCATCCTGATGACGCACGACTCTTCCCATAGAAGCAGGATCTTCGAGTTCGGCAGTAACGAGTGACAAAACATAATCTCCTTCAAGATGTTTTTCAAGAATATTTTCCAAAACTTCTTTTGTATAAAAAGCACTATCGTCGCCACCCATCACCAATACATGTTCAATTTCTTTTGGAAGTGTTGTTATACCGGTATAAGCAGCATGCGCCGTTCCTTTGAGTTCTGTTTGGTGCGCAAAAGAAACTCTCTGCCCAAAATATTCCATAACCTTTTCTTTGCAAAATCCCACCACCAAACAAATTTGCGCGGAAGAAAGACCGAGTGATTCGAGCTCTTCGACCACATAACTCACAATAGGTTTTCCTCCAATTTCAAGCATGACCTTGGGCTTGTCTGTACATCCAAGCCTTGTCCCCTTTCCTGCTGCCAAAATTACAACCGCAATTTTATTCTTGTCCATATGATTCTTATAAAAAATCTTCAAATTTATCTTTTAGTTCAAATAAAGATTCTGAAAAAATAAATCGTTTAGCAAAAATATTTTCAAAATTTTCAAAATCTTTTTTCGTAAAACGTTCATCGCAAGTATCCCATCGTACATATGCATTCATATTTGGATATGCTTGCAAAAGATTCGCTGTTTCTTCAGGCTTATCATTAAATATGATTGTATTTTCTTCGTGAATTTTTTTTCCAAAAAAATTTTCCAAAGCAATAACTTTTGCGTTTGTTTCAGAAAGATCAAGCGCAGGTAAAATTCTTTTTTCTTTTGGAAATACATTACCTAGCCCCGTACATTCTATTTTTTCTTCCTGCCATGAATGTACACCGAGTGTCATAATATAACTATCCAAATTTTTATTTTGAACACTTTGCAACAATTCAATTGCACCATCAATACAAAGAGTTTCACCAAGGTCTTTTAATTTTTTATATATTTTAATTTCAATTTCTTCGACAGTTTTTTCAACTTGTTTTGCGAGTGCTATTGCAAAACTTTGTGGAGATAAAATAACTTTTCCGTCAATATTACGAACCGATTTATATATTTCTTTTGCTTGATCTACCGTCAAACCATAATCAAGAGCTGTTTCATAAAAAATTTCACGTTTGATTCGTTGTGTATCAATAAGTGTATTATCGAGATCAAAAAGTATAATCATAAAAGTCCCCACAATGAATCAAAAATTTGTTTTTGTGTTTCAAATACCCCTTCATTTTCAATCACCACTCCAATTGCTTCTTTATGAGCATTGAGCGATATATACGCTGTTTTGCCAGGATAGATAAAAATATAGGTTGGAGTTTTTACAATTGTTTTGAGCCACTTACGTTCGTCAAGTCCACGAAGCTCCCCACCCTCACCTACCGCAATAGCTTTCACAGCAATTCCTTTTCCAATACGAACATCACTAAAGGTTGGAAAATCTTTATACAAATGTTTTCGTAATCCTTCAACCGAATACACTCGATACATTTTTTCACTTTCCTTTTCACAAACAGACAGAACATCTTCCAAAATCTTTTTGAGTTCCTCTCCCTCAAAATAGCGAGCTACTGGACGATTTCCTCCATTATTATATAGGGCCTGAAGTTCTGGCACTACTCCGTCAAGTTGACGTTTCACATCTTTGAGTTCTATCTCCTGATTACGAAGAATTTCCTGAAGCTTGTCTGGATTTTCAGCAACAAAATACTGTTTTGACTCTTTATTATAAAAACTCACGACTCCCTGATCCTGAAGCCATTTCAAAGCATCATAGCTAGTACCACGATTTAATCCGCTATATTCAGCCAATTTTCTCACAGAACTTGGACCCAAATAAAGAAGAGCCAAGTAAACCTTGGCTTCTTTGTCAGAAAATCCCAATTTTTTAAGAAAATTTATATCCATATATAGATAATATCATAGACAAAAAACTTGTCAACTTTTTACCAACGGCATATATAAATAAGTAAGAAAAATATTGACAAAACGCCATATATATATTACCCTACACAGTTCCTTCTACATGGAGAATAAAAAATTGCACCAGCGCAAGGCCGCCCTGGTTGCCGGGGCATTCGTTATCGTGATGGTCATTGTAACGCTCTGGATCATCAGCATTCTGGCTGAAAATCCAGAACCGCAAAGTGGCGATGGGGGCATAACCCTTAGCCCCCAATACCAGTGCCTCAAAAAAGGCATCCCCGCCGAATCCTGCCCCGCCGAATAATCTCCACACAAAAGGAATGCAAATTCCGCCTCGAAAAACCCCCTGAGTCTTTTTTTTGAAGATTGAGGGAGGAGATTGAGGCGGTTTTTGTTTATATATAAAAAGACCAACTTTCGTCGGAATTTTTTAAGCAATTGTTATTTCATCACAAAGATACACATCCTGCACCGCACGCAAAATCTTTATTCCTTCTTCAAATGGCCTTTCAAAGGCCTTGCGCCCCATCACCAACCCATGTCCACCTGCACGTTTGTTGATCACTGCTTCGCGCACCGCCAGACGAAAATCATCTTCACCATGGCTTTCACCACCCGAGCTAATCATCCCGATACGTCCGCTAAAACAATTGAGCACCTGATAACGACACAAATCTATCGGATGATCACTCGACAATTTGCTATACATTTTTTCATCATATTTTCCAAAATGCACCTTGCTCGTATTGAGCGCTTTGTATCCACCATTCAATGTTGGTAATTTTTGTTTGATAATATCTGCTCCGAGTGTTGCACCAATATAATTTGCCTGTCCTGTGAGATCAGCAGATTCATTGTAGTCTTTTTTTCCAACAATAAATGCAGAATTGCGAACATAGCACCAAAGGACCGTAAACATTCCAAGTCGATGCGCTTCTTCAAAGGCCTCTGCCACTTCGATCAACTCTCGTTTTGACTCTGGAGAACCAAAATAAATCGTAGCACCCACACCCCGTGCTCCCATGTTGTAAGCCTGACGAACACTTGCAAACATGATTTGATCATGTTCATTCGGATAACGAAGCAAATCATTGTGATTGAGTTTCAAAATATATGGAATACGGTCCGCATAGCGCTCGCTCACCATTCCCAAAATTCCAAGTGTCGAAGCAATTCCACTACAACCAGCTTCAAGGGCCAATCGCACTACACGCTCTGGATCAAAATACTCTGGATTTGTAGAAAATCTCGCTCCCGCACTATGCTCTATCCCCTGGTCAACTGGCAAAATAGAAATATATCCCGTAGACCCAAGTCGGCCATGCCCATATAATTTTTTCAAATTATCCAAAACTTTTTTATTTCTATCAGACAAGGAAAATATTTTTTCAACATGCCTCGGACTTGGCAGATGCAAATCATCTTTTGAAATTTTTGGATTTTCAAAATCAAGCAACAGTTTTGCATCTTGTTTCCCAAGTATTTTTTTTATTTGTTCAATAGTGACAGGCATATAATGTTATTATTATAGCACAAAGATCCCTCTCTTAACAAAAAATAAAAAACACCGACAAAAAGTCGATGTTTTTCTTTGATAAAATTATTTTTCGTACTCGTCATTATAATTTGCTTCAAGTTCTTCCTCTTCTTCATCTTCATCAAATTCTTCTTCATCTTCATCAACAATTCCTTCTTCTTCTTGATCTTCAATAAGTGCAATTGCACCATCCCAAATTTCATCAATATCCCGATCAAGTTGAAGATCTTCACTATGTTCTGCATACCATTGTTCGAGTGCAACACGAAGTTCATCTTTATCCGTTGCATTTTCACAAGCATCTTCAAGAAGTGCATATTTTTCTTGATGAGACATGGCCATACTTTCTTCCATTTCTTCAAACAATGTTTGTACATGTGAGAGAACTGCTTTTTTTACTTTTCGGAATTCATTTGCCATAGAAAGAAATGCTTAAGAAAAAAATTTGGTACAAAGAATATACCATTCATCACAAGATTTTGCAAGGGTGAACAAAATGGGGATAAACTTGTACAAAAGACTTGATTATTATAGAATATACGCACTATGAATACAGCATCTATAACACTTATATCGTGGAATGTCAATGGCATCCGCGCCACCATAAAAAAAGGAGACTTTCAAAAATTTATACAAAAATATAATCCAGATATTTTGTGTCTCCAAGAAACAAAAGCAGAACAAGGACAGGCCGCAATTGACCTACCACAATACGAAGAATATTGGAATTCATCCTCAACCAAAAAAGGATATTCCGGTACTGCAATATTTACAAAAATAAAACCACTTTCAATACAACTCGATATCTTGTCAGGAAATCCTCTTGAAAAAAAACTTCATGACGAGCAAGGTCGTGATGCAGGACTCGAAGGTCGTGTTGTTACTTTAGAATTTGAAAAATATTTTGTAGTGACAGTATATACACCAAACTCAAAAGATGATTTGTCTCGTCTCAAATTTCGTCACAAACAATGGGATCCAACATTTTTGGAACATGTAAAATTTCTTGAAAAGAAAAAACCAGTAATTTTTTGTGGTGATCTCAATGTTGCACACGAAGAAATTGATCTGGCACGTCCAAAAGAAAATATTGGAGCCTGTGGATTCACCGACGAAGAACGAGAAGGTCTACGCAATTATATTGACGCAGGATTTATCGATACATTCCGACTCTTTCACAAAGATGAAAAAGACCAGTACACCTGGTGGAGTATGCGAAGCAATGCACGTCCTCGAAATATTGGTTGGCGCATTGATTATGTGATGACGAGTAAAGTTCTCAAAACAAAAATTGAAGATGCTTTTATCCTTCCTGATGTATTTGGATCAGACCATTGCCCAGTTGGAATAAAAATAAAAGTCTAGACAATTGTTGTCAAACGTCTGTCATTAAGCTTGATAAAAACTTTTTCAGTCCCATTTAGATCAAATAAAAGCACTGGATCTGGATTGTTTCTCCCATAAGTTGTCACAGCCAAACATGTATAAGCAGTTTTAGAATTCGGCAAATTAATCGTTTTCCCCACAAAACGTTCTTCCAATTGTCTTAAACGAGTGACTCTATCTTTATAATATTTCTGAGCATTCTCCAGATTAGGAACCCCTTTTCTCGCATTTTCTAACCAATGAATAAGTCCTCGCGCACCAGTTTCAGAAGGTATATTTTTCAGACCAACCTGAGATAAATAACTTGTTATTTCTTCAAAGTTCATCCCCTCTATTCGAGTTGGATTTGAAATCGGTTGAGGAAAATTGTCTTGTGCTATCTCTTCTCCGTCGTGATTTTCTGTTAAGTGTAAAAGTCCTTTACGCTCTGTACTCATAAAAAAATAATATTAAATATTGATTTAGTTTAACATACAATTTCTTCGTATTCTAGTCAATTTTTATAAAAAAAAGAATCCCAATTAAATTGGGATTCTTTTTTCTCTTTTACTCATGAAGTTTCACGAACAAAAGGGAAGGGCGACCGGCGGGCTGGCGCACGCGGTGATGGGGCGGGAGCGGACGGGGGTCGCGACAGTGTGGATCAGTGGGTGGTGACAGCGGCCTGGCGCAAAAGCGCCGGCAGATGCAGGTCATTGCGAGCCTGAGCTGCCTCGAGACAAAGGGCCTTGAAAGCCGCCTCGGCCTCGGGACCGACCTCACGAGCCTGCTGAGCGCAGGCGGCCACCAAGCTACGCTTGGTCTCGAGCGTCGTCGCCTCGGGGGTGATACCGTTTGTCAACACGAATTGACCTCCTGGTTTACCCTCGCAAGCGAGGGTGAGTTAGAGCGACAAGCACACCTCTTTCACACAAAAAAATAGACTCGAACTTTTAAAATATTTTCCAAAACATTCTAAAACATCGAGTCTACTTATTATTTCTAATGAACAATTCCTTTATAGAATAAACTATTTTCTGTTTTTTTGCAATAAAAAAAGGGGTCATTGTCCAGGCGCTGGCCTACTCTTGCCTTGCGACTACCATCAGCGCTGACGAGCTTAACTGCCGAGTTCGGGATGGGATCGGGTGTGTCCTCGTCGCTTGAAGCACCTAGACAATGACTCCTTTTGGAATCACTATAATAACAGAATCTCAAATTTTGTAAATAGCAAAGCTTTACCCTGCATTATACAGGGAGCACAGCTTTGTGTTTCCGTAGTGTACTTGACATATTAGTACGCCTTGGCTCACACCATTACTGGTATTACACCTAGCGCCTATCAACCAGATAGTCTCTCTGGAGTCTCAAATGAACATTGATCTTGAGAACGGCTTCACGCTTAGATGCTTTCAGCGTTTATCCGCGCAGAACTTAGCTACTGAGCATTGCCCTTGGCAGGTACAGCTCATACACCAGAGGTTCTTCCATCCCGGTCCTCTCGTACTAGGGATGAGTTCTCTCAATGTTCGGCGCCCACAACAGATAGGAGACCGAACTGTCTCACGACGTTCTGAACCCAGCTCGCGTACCGCTTTAATTGGCGAACAGCCAAACCCTTGGGACCTTCTCCAGCCCCAGGATGCGATGAGCCGACATC
>JBPOIO010000052.1:0-2653 GCA_052034405.1 Candidatus Magasanikiibacteriota bacterium
GTATCTCTAATCTATCAAGATTGATTGTACATCTTGTTAAGGTGCAAGGTAAAGATTTACCTCCAGAGGTAGTGTTGTCCATTATATCTCCAATGAGTGAGAATGATTAATAAAGGAACTAAAAATGACTGGTTTTGTAATTGGTAGTTATATCAACGATAGTAAGCAAGTGTTAGTAGCAACACCTTCAGATGTTTCAGGTGTTCTATATACAGATGAAACTGATGCGCAGAATGCAACACGAATCTCAAAGAGCATCCCACTAGGAGCAAGAGTAGTTGTAATTGATACAACAGCGATTGCAAGTGCAACGTCTAAATATTTGTGGGTAGTATTTAATGCACTAAATGATACAGATGCTGATACTAAACTCTCATCAGCTACAACACGGGTACGTATCCCTATTGGAAGAGTATTTGAAATCTCGTTTGATGAGTTAGCTAAATGCACAAGGATTGATTATAAAACAGATGGTGTTGGTGGAACACCTACTTGTGATGTATCACTACGCTGGGTGCTATAATGTCTACAGTAGGGAAGAATACAAACTACACTAAGGTTGCAGGAATCCTTAATAACAATATTATACCAGCACAACAGTACAGGTTTTTCTTACATTGTGCTCAACCTGCTGGAAGCGGAAACGTAACAGACTTATCAGGTAAACTGAATATTGGTGTAATTGATGCGGCTACCACTGACGGAGCTGTGTGGGCTAATAGTGGGAGTATTACAACAACATCGGCAGCAGCAGGCGTAGGGGCAGGTGTAACAATACCGGCACAGAATTCTCTCAGTCCAATGGGGTTTGATCTTGCTAATGGGAAGTCAATGTTGTGGGTTTTTCAGGTTAAGATTCCAGTAAACCCGTCTGGCGCAGCATTAAGAACTCTAGCTGGAAGTTTAACAGCCGCCTCTGGAGGTATCGTAGCATATGTTGGAGAAGCATCTGCTGCTTTTGCTGGTAGAGTATCGATTAGAATTCGTAATGCAGGTGGCACTAACAATACTTACAATTCACCTACAACAGCTCCACTTATTAACGATGGTAATCTACACACAATTGCCGTATTTGTAAATGGAGTAGCAAAGACTTTAAGTGTGTATGTAGACGGCGTAGCATCGGCTTATCAAACTAATCAAGACATATCTGCTATTGCATCTACCGTACAGATACCTAATATTGGATATGGTGTAGGTCATTACGGCGATCCTGCTACAACAGGGACATTAGGTACACAGACAAGAAATCACCAATGTCTTGTTTTTGATACCTTACCAAGTAATATCAATAGTATTGTTCAGCATATTATCAAGAATCCAACAAAAATGATAGAAAGCTGGATGGTGGGATGATATTTACAAATAAGACAAGGCAATATAACAGAGTTAGTTGTTCTGACAATTCAGCTACTAATCAAACTAACAGTCTTTTTAAGTATATAAATAATTGCTCACCTAGTATTCTATCAGGATGTAGTGAACAATTTAAAACATCTAATGTAAAAAATGATATACAAGGTATTCTAGAGAGTATTACAGGTGATAAGCCAACAATATTGAACTGGGAAATATACACATCTCAGACAAGTGCTACTAATAAAGGAGTTATGTTATCAGATATAAACTCCCATCTAATTGCTGGTGGTGTCGTAGGATTACACGATCACCCCGGAAATCCTGTAACTACTACCCTATTTGATACTGGATATACAGGCCCAAATACAGGTTATGCAGATAGAAGTGGAAACCCTTTATCAACTATCAAAACAGGTGGTATAAACAATCCAACATACCTATCGTATCTAGATGAAGTCGCTAACATTATATCCTCAATTAATGGCCCTGTGTTATACAGACCTTTCCATGAAATAAATGGAACGTGGTTCTGGTGGAATGGTAGTGACAGACGAGCAGACATGATCCTTGTATGGCAACAGACAGTAGACTACCTAAGAGTAACAAAAGGGCTTCACAATATCTTGTTCGTATTGAATTTTGATGCCAATGGCGAGCTAGGAAGTAATCTGTATGGTAATCAAGCCCTTTCTACATGGTGGCCCGGAAGTAGTTATGTTGACGTTATTTCTATTGATTACTACCCATCAGGACAGCCTGCTACTTTAGATACTGCAAGATTTAACTCAGCATATGACGAATTAATTGCATTATCATCTACCTATCAAAAACCTATAGGTATTTCAGAGTATGGTGCTCAAGGTTTAATTGCACAAACTCAAGACAATTTCTGGAGTAATTTTGGGGAATTGTTAACAGATAAATTTAAAGAGATTAGATTTTATTGTACATGGAATGGTATGTATGCGCCTGTAGAGGATGGTGCATCATCTACTGGTTATAGGGATTTTTCCACTTCTGAATATGTTGTGAATTTATCGGAATTTGATATCGAGAGGATTTAAAATGATTATCAGTGAAAACTGTGTAGAGCTTGTAAAAGCTTTTGAAGGGTTCCGTGGAGAAGCTTATAAGTGTCCTGCTGGTGTATGGACAATTGGATATGGACATACAGAAGACGTGCAGCCCGGAGATAAGATGACAGAGCATTGTGCTAAAGGGTTGCTACGAGAAGAATTGGTAGCGTTTGCTGCTAAGGTAGATAAGCTAGTTAAGAAGCCTACACAGAATCAAT
>JBPOIO010000050.1:0-2931 GCA_052034405.1 Candidatus Magasanikiibacteriota bacterium
CATAAATATTTTTTTGAGTATAACAACAGGTCTATTGGTATACAACACAGTATTTCTTTACATTTAGGCTTATATTGTGGTAAAATTACCTCATCTAATATGAAAGGAAATTATACAAATGTCCGACGCATCATCTCCTAAAGGTAAAGCCCCTTCGGCAAGCTCAGGGCAAGCCACATCAATGGCGGAGCTCATGTCTCGCCAATCTTCACAATTTCAGTCTCTGAAAAGAGGAGATAATGTTAAGGGTGTTGTTAAAAAACTAACTCCAAAAGAGATCCTTCTTGATATTGGTTATAAATCAGATGCTTTAGTTATTGAATACGACAAGCAAAACATGGAGAACCTGCAACAACTTCTTAAAGTTGGAGATACTGTCACTGCAAGTGTTATTTCTCCTGAATCTGAAGAGGGATTTCCGGTTCTTTCTTTAAGACGCATGCTTGAGGAAAAGGTGTATGGAGCACTTGAAGGTGTATTTAAGGCTGATACGACTCTTAAAGCATATGTTCTTGAGGTAACACGGGGTGGATATTTCATCGAAACAAAGGAAGGTATTAAAGGATTTCTACCTAATTCCCAACTTTTGGACGCCCGACTTATGCAAGGCGATTCAGTCGACGTCAAAGTAATCGAATTTGACCGAGAGAAGAAGAGGGTTATCGTTTCTCAAAAGGCAACTCACTATCTTATGAATATTGCAGAAATCGAAAAAGAAGTAAAAAGAGATACTGTTGTAAAAGCACTTGTTACGCTCGTTACTCCCTATGGAATCTATCTTGAAGTTTCCCCACGCGAAGGCGTTCTTATCGAAGGATTTATTCATATCTCTGAAGTATCACACCAAAGAGTAGAAGGTCTTGAGGGTAAATTTAAAATTGGAGAGACACTTGAGACTCAAATTATAGGAGTAGATGTAGAGAATAAGAGGGTCAATCTTTCGTTAAAGCGGCTTGAGAAGGATAATTTTGAAGACATTAAGAAGAAATATAAGAAAGAAGATACAATTACTGCAACAGTAACAGATATTAAATCAAAGGGAATTACACTTCAGGTTGAAGTAGGGGTCATGGCATTTATCGCATCATCAAAGATTCCTACAGACAAGGAATACAGGAAGGATGATAAAGTTGAAGTTGAAGTAACTGATTTTGATGACAAAAAGAGACTCATACTTGTTTCCCCAGTTCTCAAGACAAAAGTCATTGGCTACCGCTAACTTCATGCACTTTGTGCTGAAGAAGCACTAAATTCGAAATACGAAATTCGAAATAATTTGAGAAATTTTTAATTTGTTTCGAGCTTCGAGTTTAGAATTTCGGATTTAAAAACAATATGGCTGCTAAAAGAATATTCGTATGCAACAACTGCGGTAATGAATCCTCTAAATGGTTAGGTCTTTGTCCCGATTGTCAGAGTTGGAATTCGTTTCAAGAAATGATCCTTCCTGAAAAGCCAAAGGGAGGAGTTACAAGCCGAAAAAGTCGAGTTATACCTCAAAATGTGCAGAAAATTGGACAGATCAAAAGTACACAGCTCTCTCGAATAACAACAACCATCTCAGAATTTGATCGCGTGTTGGGAGGTAAAGAAAAATTCCAAGGAATAGTTCCTGGGGAAGTGATCCTCTTATCTGGAGATCCTGGGATCGGAAAATCTACGATAATGCTTCAGATTGCGTTAAATATTGCCGGCAGCGGAAAGAAGGTATTGTATGTTAGTGGAGAAGAAAGTGAATCACAAATCCGCATTAGAGCAGAAAGAATAGCAAGTGAAAAAGTACTATCAAATCAAGATCTTTTTATACTATCAAGTACAGATATTGATCAGGCAGTAGCAACGGCTACTGATAAAAAGGTTGACCTTCTGATCATTGATTCCATACAAACCGTTTCTTCAGATGATGCAACTGGGTTTCCAGGCTCATTGCCACAGTTGCGGTACTCAACAATGAAGCTTGTTAATTTTGCAAAAAGCAGCCAGATACCTGTCTTTTTTATAGGACATGTCACAAAAGAAGGTACGATAGCAGGACCTCAGCTTCTTGCCCATATGGTTGACTGCGTATTGTATCTTGAAGGTGAATCTCTAACAGGAACACGAATTTTACGGGCTCTCAAAAATAGATTTGGGGATACAAGTGAGGTTGGAATATTTATCATGGAGGAAAAAGGCCTTTCTGAAATTGCAAATGTAAAAGACTTTTTCTTGGGTACTAATGAAAAAACTGTTCCAGGTTCTTGTATAACAGTAGTCATGGAAGGATCCCGCCCTTTATTGGTTGAAGTGCAGGCTTTAACTGTTCCCTCCCAGTTGGCATTTCCGAGGCGTGTTGCTCAAGGAATACCTGATAGGAGACTTGAACTTTTACTCGCAGTCTTACAACGGCATGGTACAATAAGTACTGATAAGTATGACGTTTTTGTAAATGTAGTTGGAGGTCTTAAGATTTCAGAGACCGCTTCAGATTTAGCAATCTGTCTTGCTATTGCTTCTAGTATTAAGGGTTTTACATTGCATTCAACCGTAGCAGTTGCCGAAGTAGGGCTTTTAGGTGAGACGAAAGGCGTGTTAAACTTAGAGAAACGGGAAAAAGAAGCTGTTAAGTTTGGGTATAAAAATGTCATTACGTTCAAATCAGCACCGTTTTTGAAAAAAGCACTCAATCTAGTGAATAGTAAATAGTGAATAGTAAATAGTGACTAGTAATTAGTGATTAGATTGAGTAATTAAGCTAAATTTAAGAAACAAATAAGTAAGATAACTAATAAGAATATGGCTAAAGAAAAAACGAAGAATACAAAAAAAGATAACAAAAAAACAACTAAGGCAGAAGTTGCTCCTCATGTGCATGAAGCCAATAGAATACTCGAAGGAATACTGCTTCCACAAAGAGTTGTTGCACAAATAGCAGAAGAGGTTGCAATGAGA
>JBPOIO010000020.1:0-74630 GCA_052034405.1 Candidatus Magasanikiibacteriota bacterium
AATTTGTTTGGAATTCATAAAAAAAGAGGGGCTTCGCTTACTTGCCATTTAAGTCTTCTTATTATATACTTTTTTTACCTCTTTCGCAAAGATTTTTTCTGTAAATTTGTATCTCTATGAAATTCCCTGCTCATATTTTCAAAGCTTATGATATTCGTGGTCTCGTCGGTACAGAGCTGTCTTCGGAATTTGCCTATGCTCTTGGGCGTGCTTTTGTGGTTTTTTTACGTGGAATAGTCCAAGATTTGAATGAAAAAAATATTGTTGTGGGATATGATATGCGCCCTTCGAGTCAGGATTATTACCGGGAAGTGATTCGGGGTATTACTGATGAGGGAGTGAATGCTGTCAATATTGGGATGACTTCGACCCCGGTGTTCAACTTTACCTGCGCCCATGTGGAGGGGCATGCTGGGGGGATAATGGTAACAGCGAGTCATAATCCTGCTGAGTGGAATGGATTTAAATTGGCCTTTGGTGATGGACTGCCGATTGGTCTTGGAAATGGAGGAAGTGAAATTCAAAAAATTATGGAGGCAGGAGAGTGGAATGTAGCAGGGATAAAGGGGAGTGAAAAATCATTTAATGCCTTTGAGTTATATATTCAACATATTTTTGCTTTAGTTTCCAAAGAGACTTTGCGTTCATTTAAAGTGGTGGTAGATTTTGGAAATGGAATGGGTTCTGTGGTTTTGCCAAAAATTATAAAAGAATTGTCACTTGAAGTAGTTTATTTATACGACACCCCAGATGGAACTTTTCCAAATCACGAAGCAAATCCACTCAAAGTTGACACACTCCATGATTTGCAAAAAAAAGTACTCGAAGTAGGAGCTGACTTTGGTTTTGCTCTCGATGGAGATGCTGATCGTATTGGGCTGGTGGATGAAAAGGGGAATGTGGTCGAGGCTTCCTATGTGGGAGCATTGCTTGGAAATGAAGTATTGCGTGTTCATGGTGGGGGAAAGATGCTCTACGATTTGCGATCAAGTATGAAAGTTGCCGAGTTTTGGCGAGAGGCTGGGGCAGAACCTGTGATGTCACGAGTTGGCCGTGCCTTTATTGTTGGTGAGATGAAAAAATTGGGTGCAATTTTTGGTTCAGAATTATCATTGCATTTGTTTTATCAGGATATGCATGATTTGGAGTCGAGTGACTTGTCGTTTTTGTATGTATTACAATTGCTCTCACGTGAAGGAAAATCATTGAGTGTTTTGGTGGAAAGTTTAAAAACATATTTTCATTCGGGTGAAATCAATTTTGAAGTACATGATACAGATGGTACTTTATTGCGTGTTGAAGAATTTTATAAATCGCAGGCACAGGAAATAACTCATCTCGATGGAGTTCTCCTCACTTTTGATTGGGGTTGGATAAATTTACGAAAATCCAATACCGAACCAGTGGTGCGATTGAATCTGGAAGCCAAGACAAAAGAAAAAATGGAAAGTATGCTCGAAGAAGTAAAACAAATCATTGAAAAATAATATGAATATGTTCAAGAAAAAAGGATTTCAAATTGCGCTTTTGGGTGGGATATTTGGAAGTCTGTTATCGTCTTTGATGCAATTTTATCCATATGGTAATTTTTTGGATTTATTTTTTAAAGGTATAGTTTTTATACCAGTCTGGGCAGCAATTTTTTTATCAGGAATTTTGTGGCATCCATTTTGTCCTGTATTGAATTCACATCCTGAACTCTGTTCAGGACAGTGGCTGGATTCTGGATATTCAGATAGACTAGTAAATATTTGTGCTTATATTACTTTTGTACTTTTTTACGGATTTGTATTTTGGGGAATTTATAGAGTGATAAAGTTTTTGAAAGAACGAAAAAAGAAGTTATAAAATCGATCCTAATTTTAAAGAATAATTTTTTCAAAAAAAGACCTAGCTTATAACCGGTCTTTTTTTGATTTTAGGATAGTCATGTCTTGACAAAAAGAGTATTTGAAGGTAGTGTTTTTTTAGCCAATCAAGGCAGAAAAGGAGACGAGGAGAGATGAAGATCAATTATTCAGAGCTGCTCAATGGCGTCGAAGCGCGAATGCGCTTTGACTTTCCGGATATGGATGACGATACGTTGGGGCTCTTCATGGAAGAGGCAAAGACGACCTGTCTCGATATCGTTGGGCTTCCGGTCTCTATCGCCGACCTGAAGGTGGTGGGGGGCTATCTCCGCTATTATGGGGTCGATATACCGAGAGATCTCAAAGAGCGGGTCAGCCATGCCGTCATGGCGAGGCCGATGATCTTGAACTACAAGGACAAGGCCTGGCTGGTCGTGGACCTTGAGCTCAATCTCTTGTGTTGCTATCCCCAGAAGGGGGATGTCTTTGGCCCGGTGGCCCAAGACCTGATTGGTATTACTTTGATTCGAGTCGACTTGGTCGACTTTGATTCAGAGATTTGACGAGGCATGTTTTTTCCTTTTCTGCCTCGTCCTGCGTTCCCTTGATTGGGGATTTTTTTTATTTTAAAGATTTGCTATGTCGCATTATTGCCTGTGGTAAGTACGATCAGTATACATTTACGTTAAAGAGATTTTTGAAAAAAACTATATTCAAGGATTGGTGTTCCTGCAAGAAGATGTTCAGTAATAATTCGTTCCAACTTGGCTTCGTCGAGATCGTGGTAGAGTGTTCCTTCTGGATATACGAGTGCTGTCGGCCCTCCTGCACAAATACGCAGGCAGTCAACTTTGCTGCGCGCTATAGTAGCTGTCGAAGAGTCTGGTTCAAGTTCCGTAAGTCGCTTTTTCAAATAGTTCCACAGTTGTTCGGCTGTTTCACTTGGCGCACATTTTCCGTGCATGCATAAAAAAATATGACGTTGTTTTGTAGCATAGCCTTTTTGAATTGCTAAGTTTTTGAGTTCTTCTTTTTGCATATATTATTTTGTAATTATCCATCGGGTTATTCTCGTCACGAGTTGTCGGGGTAACAGGCGTGGCAAAAATGTAAAAATTTTATTTTTTACTCCAGCGCCTACAACTGTTTTTCGGTTTATCATTGCCGTATATCCAATGTGCGCTACTTCGTCGGAGTTCATTCCTATTGATTCAAAAGGTTCTTTGCTTTCTTCAAGAGTTCGTTTGAAGAAATTTGTCGCTGTTTGTCCAGGGCAAAGAGCTGTCACTGAAACACTGCTTCCGCGGAGTTCTTCACGAATAGCTTCACTAAAAGACAAAACATAGGCCTTTGTTGCCGCATAAACAGACATAAATGGTCCTGGAACAAACCCTAAAATAGACGAAACATTGAGAATATATCCAACTTTTTGTGCACGGATCATGGGTAAAAATAAATGCGTGAGTTCTGTCAGTGCTCGGATATTGAGGTCAATCATGTTGAGTTGTTTTGTAAGATTGCTTTCTTCAAATGAACCGTAATCTCCCCAGCCTGCATTGTTCACAAGGGCTGTAATTGTGACACTAAGTTTTTGGACTTCATCAAAAATTTCTTGTGGGGCTGTGGGGAGGCTCAAGTCTTTTGCAATAACAGAGATTTTTTGTTGACAATTTTTTTCAAGTTCTTGTTTCACTGTTTGAAGTTTATTTTCATCACGTGATACAAGGATCAATGAATATCCTTCTCGCGCAAAAATTTTGGCAAAGGACAAACCGATGCCTGAGGAGGCACCGGTGATGAGAACTGTTTTATTTGCTGTATATTTTTCCATACGTTATGAATTCATCCCTCGTAATTTTTTGATGCGATCTTCAATTGGTGGGTGAGTGGAGAATAAACTTTTTATTCCACCTGCTTTGAATGGGTTACTAATAAACAAATGTGCGGTTGCAGAACTTGCTCGATCAAAAGGAATTTTTGAACTACTAATTTTTTCAAGGGCTCGTGCCAATCCTTCGGGATAGCGGGTGAGCAGTGCTCCAGAGGCATCTGCAAGGTATTCGCGTTTTCTTGAGATAGCGAGTTTGATAAGTTCGGCAACAATAGGAGAGATAATAAGTGCCACAATACCAATAATGGCCAAGACTCCATTGCCTTTGTTTTCACTATCGCGTCCACCAAAAATTCGTACTCGGAAAAACATATCCGAAAGGAGTCCAATAGTTCCGACAAGTACGACCACAATAGTCATGACCAAAATATCATAGTTTTTTACATGTGAAAGTTCATGTGCAATTACCCCTTCAAGTTCTTCGTTTTCAAGCGCATCAATAAGACCGGTAGTAATAGCAATCGATGCGTGCTCGGGATTACGACCTGTTGCAAAAGCATTGAGGGCGGGAGATTGAATAATGTGTACTTTTGGTACTGGGATACCTTGTGCAATACAGAGATTTTCTACGATGCGATATACATAGGGACTTTGCTCTTTGCTAATTTCTTTTGCTCCACTCGAGGCCAATGCAATCTTGTCAGAAAAATAATAACTCGAAATAGACATCACCATAGAGATAATAAAGGCCATAACAACAGCTCCATATCCATAGCCCAAGTATGCATTGAAATAATATCCAACACCAACGACAAATGCAATAAAAATTGCAATCAGGATTGTTGTTTTGCGTTTATTTGAATCAATTTGTGAATACATAGAAGAAAAAGCCCACAGATGTGGGCTTAAGAGTAATTAGAATTTTACTTCGACGTTTTTTCGTTCTGTGGCATCTTCGATTTCGAAGAAGTTGTATTTTTCAAATTTCAGCATACCTGCCAAAATGTTGTTTGGAAAAACTTCGATTTTTGTATTGAAGTCTCGTACCATACCATTGTAGAAACGGCGAGATGCTTGGATTTTATTTTCTGTATCGGATAATTCATCCATGAGCTGTGCCATATTGGTGTTGGCTTTGAGATCTGGATAAGCTTCCATTGCTACGCGAAGTCCACCGAGGAGGTTGCCAAGGACTCCTTCTTGTTTGGCAAGTTCAGCCGTATTGCCACCAGCTTGTGCGGTCATAGCGCTCGCGCGAGCTTTGGTGATATTTTCAAGCAGTTCTCGTTCGTGTTTCATGTAACCTTTAACACTTTCGAGCAAATTTGGGATCAAATCATGTCGGCGTTTGAGTTGAACATCGATATCACTCCATGCTTCTTTGGTACGATTGCGCAGTTTGATAAGACCATTGTAGAGAGCAATTACCCAAAGCACCACAAGGGCGAGGATAATCACTATAAGAAGGGTCGTTGACATATCTTCTAGAGGTTAAAGAATAAAAATTATGGCTTGCCATTGCGAATAATTTATGCAATAATAAGCCTAGTTAAATTAATTATAGCCTTTTTACGGGTAATGTCAATAAATTATGCTTACTTTTGTCTTATTTGTGCTTATTTTAACGCTTTTGGTCTTTGTTCACGAATTTGGGCATTTTATCATGGCACGAAAAATGGGGATGAGAGTATACGAGTTTGCTATTGGTTTTCCACCTTTTGCTATTGGTTGTTATCGTGATCCAAAAACTGGCAAACTTGTCTGGGTAAAGGGAAAAAAGAAGGTAAAACGCAATGTTCTTGATGCTGGTGGTGGATCTGAAGTAGACGAACATGCAGAATATCCAAATACTTTGTATTCGCTCAACTATTTACCACTGGGTGGATTTTGTAAAATAAAAGGTGAAAATGGTGAAGAGGCCCAAGAAAAAGATAGCTTTGGAGCTCAAAAAGCATGGAAACGCATTGTTGTGTTGGTCGCAGGGGTTGTGATGAATTTTTTGCTTGCAGGCGTACTGCTTGGAATTGGTTTTATGATTGGTTTGCCTGCGGATGTGACTGGGGTCCAAGATAATTCTGCCCAAATTGTACAAAATAGTAGAGTTGTTATTCAACAAGTAGAACATGACTCTGCTGCAGAAAAAGCAGGTTTGCAATTTGGTGATACCTTACTTTCTCTCGACGGTCAGCCAGTTCCTCGATCGAGTGATGTGATTGCTTATACAAAATCTCATATTGATAAAGATATATCAGTAAAAATTTTGCGTGGGAGTGAAGAAAAAACTATTACGATTCATCCTACGGTAGTGAAAAGTGGTGAAAGCGCACGCCTTGGAGTTTTACTGGCAGACGCCGGACTTATAAAATATCCTTGGTATATTGCTATTTACAAGGGCTTTGTTGCTGCTTTTTGGGGACTCATTGGTATTTTTGTTGGTTTTTATGGAATTATAAAAGGTTTGATTCTTGGAAATGGTGTGACTGCCGATGTTTCTGGTCCTGTTGGCATTGCCTCTGTTATTGGACAAAGTGCAAGACTGGGTATTTCTTATCTTATCAACGTTGCGGCAATGATTTCTCTTTCTCTTGCTGCACTCAATATTCTTCCTTTTCCTGCTCTTGACGGAGGACGTGTACTTTTTGTAGTATTGGAAAAGATTTTTCGTCGCCCTGTCCCACAAAAATACGAACAAATTGCACATACCATTGGTTTTGTTCTGTTACTCATTCTTATTGTTATTGTAACAGGTCGTGATATTAAAGGATTATTTTAAAGTCTTATGCAAGAAAAATTAGAAAAAATAAAAAAAGATTTTGAATTACAGATGCAGAAAGTTTCTGATGTTTTGAGTCTCGAAAGTTTGGAGCAAAAATTTTTTTCACGAAAAAATGGTGAGTTTACAGAGATGATGAAGGGGTTGAAAGATTTGGCAGAAGATAAACGTAAGGAAGCAGGGCTTCTTTTGAATAGTATAAAAGCAGAACTTGAAAATATTTTGCAACAGAAAAAATCAGAATTTGAGATGCTGGCAATGGGGGATTTGGCCCGTAGTGAAGCTATTGATGTAACGCAGCCATACCTTGGAAATATGTCCAAAGGGCATTTGCATCCAAATACATTGATTCAATACCAACTCGAAGATGTATTCGCATCTATGGGTTTTATGAGCTACGATGGACCAGAACTTGAAAGTGATTATTATAATTTTACGGCTCTCAATGTTCCACCTCATCATCCTGCACGTGATATGCAAGATACTTTTTATGTGAAGGGACACAGTGATTGGGTGATGCGTACGCAGACATCATCGTTTCAGGTTCGTGCTATGCAAAAGTTTGGTGTACCACTCAAGCTTATTGTTCCTGGTCGTGTATTTCGAAATGAATCAACCGATCCACGACACGAACATACTTTTTATCAGCTCGAGGGAATTGTAGTTGGAAAAGATGTGAGTTTTGGGGATATGAAAGGTGTTCTTGAAACAGTAGCAAAATCTTTGTATGGTGAAGAAACACAAATGCGCCTTCGACCAAAATTTTATCCTTTTGTAGAACCGGGTGTAAATGGTGAAATTACTTGTTCGCTTTGTAAAGGAAAGGGTTGTCGTGTGTGTAAGTATACTGGTTGGATGGAAATTTTTGGTGCTGGAATGGTGCACCGAAATGTTTTGAAAGAAGCTGGGGTAAATCACGAGGAGTATCAGGGATTTGCATTTGGTTTTGGACTTTCTCGTCTTGTGATGCTCAAATATGGTATTGAAGATGTTCGACATTTACAGTCTGGTGACTTACGTTTCTTAAATCAGTTCTAAGTATGAAAATTTCTAAAAAATGGTTACAAGAATTTGTATTTTTACCAGATTCACTCTCTGCTGAGGAACTTGGAAAAGAGCTGACCATGAGGACAGTAGAGGTTGAAGGAATTGAAGATCGAGGGAAAACATTGGATCATATTGTTGTTGCACAAATTAAAAGTGTTGATGTGCACCCCAATGCAGATAAACTGCGAGTCTGTCAGCTTGATGCTGGAACAGAAACTGTTCAGGTGGTCTGTGGTGGATCCAACCTCGAAGTTGGAATGAAAGTAGTGCTTGCAAAAATTGGGGCGAGTGTACTCTGGCATGGAGAAGGTGAACCAGTGGTGATGGAAAAAGCAACACTGCGAGGAGTTGATTCTTATGGAATGATTTGTGGAGCAGATGAAGTTGGTATTGTTTCCATGTTTCCCAAAAAAAATGAAAAAGAAATTGTTGATTTGAGTCATCTCAAAGATCAGCCAGGAACAGCGCTTGCCAAGGCACTTGGGCTTGACGATGTGACACTCGAAGTGGACAATAAGTCACTTTCAAATCGTCCGGATTTGTGGGGGCATATTGGTATGGCGCGTGAAATTGCTACGATTTATCACAAAAAATTAAGTCTCCCAAATCCAGCAGCAATCAAAGCAGGGACCGATATTAAGCTTTCTGTTTCTGTTGAAGATGCACTGCTCTGTCCTCGTTATATGGCAGTAGCACTTCATGGAATTCGCATTGAAGAGAGTCCAAAATGGATGCAAGAACGCCTCGAAGCTTGTGGTATTCGTCCGATTAATAATATTGTTGATATTACAAATTATGTGATGCTTGAAATAGGGCAACCCTGCCATGCCTTTGATGCAAGCAAGATTTTTGATCAAAAAATTATTGTTCGTCGTGCAAAGACAGATGAAAAATTTGTGACACTGGACGAAAAAGAACATACACTCACCAGTGATATGCTTATGATTGCGGATGCAGAAAAATCTCTTGCACTCGCAGGAATAATGGGAGGACTGCACAGTGGAATTAACGAAGATACTACAAGTATTATTTTTGAATCAGCTACTTTTGATCCAAGCTCTATTCGAAAAACTTCAACACGCCTTGCACTTCGTACCGATTCGTCTGCGCGTTTTGAAAAAAGTCTTGATCCAAACAATGCAGAACTTGGACTTCGTCGTCTTGTAGAATTGACATTGCAAATTTGCAAAGGTGCTTCTGTTGCAAGTGCTGTAGTTGATCACTATCCAAAAGTAGCAGAAACAAAAGTGATTGAAACTTCATTTGCATTTTTGGAACAAAAAATTGGTATTGTTCTTGATCACAAAAAAGTCATAGATATTTTGGAACGACTTGGTTTTGTTGTCGCAAAAGGTAAAAAAGGAAGCCTCAAAATTACTGTTCCAAGTTGGCGTGCCACCAAAGATGTTTCTCTTCCAGAAGATTTGGTAGAAGAAATTATTCGTATTTTGGGTTATGAAATAGTACCAGCGACACTTCCAACATTTACTATTACACCGCCTCGTCAAAATCCTGTAAAAACTTTGGAAAGAAATATTCGTGAATTTTTGGCCTTGGAGTCTGGATTTACAGAGACCTACAATTATTCTTTTGAGTCACCAGAACTGCTCAAAAAATTGGGTGTTGATACGTCACTTCATTTGGAACTTGAAAATCCAATTGCCAAAGATCGACCACTTATCCGTCGAAGTATTCTTCCGAATCTTATTGAAAATGTAGAATCAAATTTGCATCGATTCGATGAAATAAAAATGTTTGAAACAGGACGTGTCTATAAAATAGAAGAAGCAGGGGAGCGAGTAGAAGCAAAAGATGATGGATTACTCCCAAGACAAGATATTTATCTCGGACTTGTCTATGCGAAAAAAAATGAGAGTATTCCATTTTTTGGACTTTCAAAGGTTTTGGGTGATATCTTTGCTCGACTCCATGTGGCTTTTGAGGTTGTTCCTGCTCAAAATGAAAATTTTGCGGTAACTGCATTTGCTCACCCTGGACGATGTGCCTTTTTGAAAGTGGCGGGAACTATTATTGGATATTTCAGTGAGCTTCATCCAAGTATTGCAAAAAATCTTGGTATTGCTGAACGTGTTGCTTTTTGTGAAATAAATCTCAATCTTTTAAGTGATCATTTGCTTGAAGAAGTAAGTTATGCTCCATTGCCGCTTTATCCTGATATGCTTCGTGATATTGCTATTGTGGTAGAAAAAAATGTGAAGCATGCACATCTTGTTGCCTCACTTCGATCAGTAGACCCACTTATTTTTTCAGTAGAACTTTTTGATGTCTACGAAGGTGAACGACTTGGGGAAAATAAAAAGAGTATGGCATATCATATTACCTATCGTTCCAATGAAAGAACACTTACGACTGCCGAGGTTGATGAAGCACATAAAAAAGTTTTGGAAACACTGCAAAAACAATTTGCAGCAGAAATTCGTAAGTAGTATAAAAAACAGACTTATAAACAGTCTGTTTTTTTATTTATATCTAAAAATGTGATATACTTGCAATATAAATTTTTAAATCAAAAAATTATCGCAATATTTTTTTTGATATAAGTGTTTCCTTTTATGTTTGTACCAAATTCCTTAGAACAACTTTTGTATCTTGTGTTGTCCATCTGTGTCGTGTGGGCAACTGTATTTCTATGTTGGCTTTTGTACCAAGCAGGAAAAGTTTTGAAAAATACGAACAAAATTATGGATTCTGTTATCCAAAAACTTGAATATATTTCAGATGCGGTAAGTTATATGCAAGAAAAAATGGATCATGTGAGTAAACACATGGGTTCTATGACAGGACTTCTTGGTGGAATGGTAGAAAAATTTGTGGTGAGTAAAATTAGTACAAAATTGAGTGGCAAGCTTGATGAAAAATTAGAAGAAAAAAAGAAAAAAGTAACTTCAAAGAAAAAGTAGTAGGTCCTTGCAATACAATTGTTCTCTAAAAAAATACCCTCGCAATAAGCGAGGGTATTTTTTTATGAGGCTTTGTGTGGAATGACGTTGACGAATTTTGTTTTTTTCATTGTTCCGTCAAATCGTGTACGTTTGCGGCTTGTAAATTTTACAATACCAGCAACGATGGCGAAGAGTGTATCATCTTTTCCTTGGCGGACATTTTTTCCACCATGGATTGGAGTACCGCGTTGGCGGATCAAAATTGTTCCGCTTTTGACGCTTTGTCCGTCACCGACTTTTGTTCCGAGATATTTTGGCTTGGAATCTCGTCCCAAGTGGGTGGAACCACCCGCTTTTTTGTGTGCCATGTGTTTTGAACACATCACTGTCAAAGGGCTTAGCCTTTGACGAACAGCCCGTCCATGCCCTCCAGCCACGAGACGTCGTTAACCATGTCGTAAATTTAAATTGTGCTTATTATAGCGGGTTTGCTCTTGATTGTCAAGGTCTGTTTTCTAGGGTATAATAAGAGGGTATTATGGCAAAATTATATCCAATTAAGCTTTATTTGAAGCATAAAAGTACCTATATTCCGCTTGCTGTGGCTCTTTTTTTGAATATTATTATTTGGGGCTGGCTTTTGTATAATATTGGGTTTTCCACAGATTCTGTATTTCTTCACTATACTATTTTATTTGGAGTGGATCTTACTGGTTCTGCTTTGACGGTGTATTCATTGCCAGGTCTTGGTCTTTGTTTGATTTTTTTCAATGCTTGTATTGGTTGGTTCATGTATGAAAAAGATGAATTTGTGGCTCAAAGTGCCAATGTTATCTCTTGTATCTTGCATTTTTTTCTCTTTATTGCGACCTGCATTTTGGTATTTTTGAATGTATGAGTACAAAATCTCTCAAAAGTGACAGCGCTTTTTTGGTGTATTTTTTATTAGTTCTTATTTTTGGATTGGTATTTTTGACTTCAGCGAGTTCAGTCATTGGATTTGATAAATTTCATGATACTTATTTTTTTGTAAAACATCAACTTTTGTACGGTGTGCTTCCTGGATCTTTGGGTTTTTTGTTTTTTTCCAAGTTTGATTATCAAAAATTGCGTACTTGGAGTCCAACATTATTTATTGGATCACTTATTTTATTGTTATTTGTTTTTATTCCAGGTATTGGTTCTGCTTTGAATACGGGGAATCGAAGTTGGATTGTACTTCCTTTTTTTTCATTTCAACCTGCGGAGTTTGCCAAATTTGCTTTGATCGTTTATTTTTCTGCGTTTTTAGCCAAGATGGGGGATGGAATTAAAAATTTCAAAGAAGGATTTTTGATTGCACTTGCGGTTGCTATGATTCCTGTACTTCTTGTGTTGATGCAACCAGACATTGGAACCATGTCAATTTTGTGTTTTATTATTTTTGGATTGTTGTTTATCGCAGACTCCAAAATGAGTCATATGAGTTTGCTTGCTCTTGTTGCGGTACTTGGCTTTTTGGTTATCATTGCTATTGCTCCATACCGATTGGCTCGTTTTACTACTTTTTTGCATCCAGAACTTGATCCTCAGGGAATTGGTTATCATATCAATCAATCCTTTATAGCTATTGGTTCGGGTGGATTTTTTGGAACAGGTCTTGGTCAGTCGAGGCAAAAATATCAGTATTTACCCGAGGTTCAGGCTGATAGTATCTTTGCTATTATTTCCGAGGAAATGGGCTTTTTCCTAACGATCGCATTTTTGATGTTGTTTTTATTATTTATTCAACGAGGACTCAAAATTGCAAAAAATTCAGATGATTTATTTGCTCGTTTTTTGGTGACGGGGATTATGATTTGGTTTATTGGTCAGGCATTTTTGAATATTGCTGCTATGGTAGGACTTATGCCTTTGACTGGTGTGCCATTGCCTTTTGTGAGTCATGGTGGAACTGCACTTGCTATTGCTCTATGTGCTGTGGGTGTTGTGTTGAATGTGAGTAAACATTCAAAAATTGCATAAGAAAATTTTTTGTTTTTATGAAAATACTTTTTTCTGGTGGAGGAACCTTGGGACCGGTGACGCCGCTTTTGGCATTGCATGAAAATATAAAAGATTTGCCAGGTCTTTCTTGTGTTTGGGTAGGAACAGAGTCTGGTCCCGAAGAAATATTGATAAAAAATGCAGGTATCCCATTTTTGAGTCTTCCTGCAAGTAAATTACGACGTTATTTTTCTTGGAAAACCTTGAGTGATGTCTTTGTTTTTGCTCAGGCATTGTTTCAATCTTTTGTTTTGCTTCGTCGTGAAAGACCAAGTGTGTGTATTTCTGCTGGTGGTTATGTATCTGTACCCCTTCATATTGTGGCAAAAATTTTGGGTATAAAAACATGGATTCACCAACAAGATTTGGAACTTGGTCTTGCCAATCGTTTGATGGCTCCTACTGCAAATCTTATTACTGTTGCTGTACCACAAAGTTTACTTTTTTTCCCAAAAGAAAAAACTCGTACGCTTGGTAATCCTGTACGACCGAGTATTTTGGAAGCAGAAAAAAAGAAGGCTTTTGAAAAATTTGGACTGGATGCGAATCTTCCTGTTATTTTTGCAACAGGTGGGGGAACAGGATCAGAAAAAATCAATGTTTTGGTCGCACAGCTCGCACTTGAACTTGGTGATAGTGTTCAAATTATCCATTTAACAGGAAAAGAAAGAAAGACATTGGAACCAGATCGTCCTTTGTTGCATTATCATACGTTTGAATTTTTGGGTGAACATATGGCCGATGCCTATGCGGCAAGTGATATTGTAATTTGTCGTGGTGGGTTTGGAACGCTCTCAGAACTTGCGGCTTTGAAAAAAACTGCTATTGTTATTCCGAAATCTGGACACCAAGAAGAAAATGTCAAGTTCTGTGCGGACCTTGGGGGACTTCTTTCTTTAAATGAAAATACAACAACATCAATTGAACTGCAAAGTAAAGTAGAGGGATTGCTTGCGGATCCACAACTTCGACTTCATCTTGGAGAAACATTGGCCACTTGTATTCCAACAGCAACAAAAGAATCAATATTTGATTGTTTCAAGTCTTTGGGTGTGATATAATATTGGTATTCGGTTTTTTCTTTTTTTTTATGCCAATACCTAGTCTTCGTCCTGACTACGAAAGCTTAGGGAAAGATACGATTTGTGTTTTTGCTCAAACAAACTTCCGCAATCAATTGCGGCGTTTTGGTATAAAATTAGACGACCGTCGTCGTCACATGTATATTGTTGGAAAAACAGGTATGGGAAAATCAACCATGATGGAAAACATGGTTCTTGATGATATTTTTTCTGGCAATGGTATTGGGCTTGTGGATCCACATGGAGATTTCGCAGAAAAAATTCTCAACTATATCCCTGCCAAACGTATTAATGATGTTGTGTATATCAACCCATCAGATCTTGATTTTCCAATTGGATTCAATATCTTGGAGGTACAAAACGAAGGACAAAAACATTTGATTGTGGCAGGTCTCATGGGAATTTTCAAAAAGATTTGGCCAGATGTGTGGAGTGCTCGTATGGAATATATCCTCAATAATACACTTCTTGCACTTATTGAATATCCAGGATCGACCTTGCTTGGTATCAATCGTTTGCTTTCTGATAAAAAATATCGCAAAAAAGTAGTAGCAAAAGTAAAAGATCCTGTTATCAAAAGTTTTTGGAATGTTGAGTTTGCAAGTTATACAGAAAAATATGCACAGGAGGCTGTGGCTCCAATTCAAAATAAAATTGGTCAATTTTTGTCTACCAATGTTATCCGAAATATGGTTGCGCAGGTAAAATCAACGATTGATATTCGTAAACTCATGGATGAAAAAAAGATTGTCATCATGAATTTGAGTAAGGGGCGTATTGGAGAAGATAATAGTCGTTTGCTCGGAGGAATGCTTATTACCAAAATTCAGCTTGCGGCTATGGAACGTGTAGATACTCCAGAGGCAGAACGTAAAGATTTCTTTTTGTACGTTGATGAATTTCAAAATTTTGCAACTCCATCTTTTGCCAATATTTTGTCAGAAGCCCGAAAGTATCGTTTGAGTTTGATTATGGCGCATCAATATATCAAGCAGCTCGACGAGATTGTTGCTGATGCTGTTTTTGGAAATGTTGGTACTATTATTTCATTTCGTATTGGTGGGGGAGATGCCGAGATGCTTGCCAAAGAATTTACCCCAATATTTCTTGAAGAAGACTTGGTAAATTTGCCAAAATTTCAAATATTTTTGAAACTTATGATTGATGGTGTTTCTTCTACACCATTTAGTGCTATGACTTTGCCACCGCTTGGAAGTCCGACAGGAAGTCTTGAAAAAGTTATTCGAGTCTCTCGTGAACGTTATGGTCGACCTCGTGAGGCTATTGAAGATAAAATTATGCGTTGGGCAGGCCTTGAGGGTGATATGGTTGATGAAGACGAAGATGAAGAACCTGAACAAAGTTCTCTTGATTCTTTGGAGAGTTCTGTAGATTCGAAGCCTGCTGTGGTAGAAAAAATCGTAGAAGCGATTCCACCACAAGAAGTTTTTGTCGAAGAGCCTGTTCTTCATTTGGATTCTTTATTACCAGCAGAAACTTCTTTGGATAAAAGTGAAGACCTTGTTCATTTTGATAGTCCTGTGCTTCCATCTTCATCTGCACCTTCTGTTGCAAAAGATTCTTCTTTGAGTGGAGAAAAAAAGAAACGAAGACGTCGACGTAGAAGAAAAAATTCAGGAGCTGTGAGTACAAGTTCTGTCTAAGCAATTTGTGATATACAAAAAATCTTATTGAATAAAATTTTATGTTTTCGATTTTCCGGCAGTATTTTCGTCTTTCCTCAATAAATTTTTTTTTCCTTTTGCTAACAATTTTCTGCATTCCCTTGCTGTATATACCAGCCTTTCGGAGTGTTTGGGATCTTCCAAAAGAGTTGGCTTTGTACACTTTTTTGAGTATTATTTTTGTTTTGAGTCTCTTTGAAATAGTAAAGACAAAAAAATTACGACAAAAAAGAACCGTACTTGATAAACCCTTTGTCGTATTGCTCTGTGCGGGTTTATTTTCAACACTTTTTTCAAAAAATCCATCCTTGAGTTTTTGGGGAATAGGGGATGCTTTTGTGCTTCATTTTTTTGCAATCTTTTTGTTCGTTGCTTGGGCTTGGATTCTTATTCAAAAAATAGAATCCGAAAAACTTTTTCATCAAGCTCTTTTTGTATTTTTTTTGTCTGGAATCTTTTCAAGTATTATTTTTCTTTCATTTGAATTTTCACATTTTTTTGGAAGTCAAATTATAAATCCTGTTGCCAAGCTCAATAGTGTTTTTGGCATATATATGGTGAGCCTTTTTACGCTATCGCTTGGAAGTTTGGTGCCAAGTATAAAACAAAAGGGCTCGTATTTTGTGATTTCATTGCTCTGTGTTGTCATGACCCTTCTCACTTTGTTTCGGCTTGATTTCCAAATTTTGTGGGTTCTTTTGGCTTTTGGTATGGGACTTTTGTTTTTGGTATCGATGGCATTTTGGGGTGCTGTTCGAAAGTCTGTTTTGCTCTGTACCTTTTCTCTCTTTTTATTTTCTTTGTTTCATCTTTTACTTCCCAATGTTCTAAACTTTGGACGAGCTCTTCCTTCGGAAATTAATTTGAATCCTGCTATGTCAGGATCTATTATTGCTTCTGTTCTTTCTATAAATCCTCAAAACTTTTTACTTGGAAGCGGGCCAGGTACTTTTATGTACAATTTTTCTTTGTTTCGTCCAGGCGAGTTGAATCAGAGTTCTTATTTTTGGTCTTTACGTTTTGATTCTCCTTGGAGTTCTCTGTACTCTTGGCTTTGTGAATTTGGATTTTTGGGATCTTTGAGTTTACTTTTTATTTTACTTTTGATTTTTGGTTCGGTGCTCAGTGCTGTTTTGCATATTCGTTCTAGTTTTTGGAAACGTGCTCGATTTTCTTTTGAAAAAATACGCGCTACTGATTCTTCTTTGGAATATTTTGTTTGTATGATTGCTTGGTTTTTGTTGACTTGTGGCATTATTATTTCGGTGTATAATTTTGCACTTTGGTTTGTATGGTGGACGATGCTTGCTTTTGTCGTTTTGGGTTTGTCATACATTCAACCAAATCTTGTGAAAGAAAGTGAAAAAACTTTTGAAATTAGTCCGCAGTATGTATTTGTGGTTTCATTTTTCTTTTTGCTTTTATCTGCAGCGACTGTTTTTGGGGGAGTTATGTGGGGAAAAATCGCTGTTGCAGAATATTTTGTAGCACATTCTGATGTACATTCTGCTTTAAAAATTCGACCACAGTCTTCGGAATATTTGCTTTTGCTTGCAAGAGAGTCATTGCAAGATTCTCTTTCTTTTGTATCAACAGATCCAAATCGTGCAGCAGAGCTTTTATCATCAGCTATTGATTTTGCAAGTCGTGCACGTGAAATTGATCCCAATAATGTTCGTGTTTTTGAAATACTTTCTACCGCTTATTTACAGACATTGCCCTATACCAATGAATTGTCTTTGCAACAGTCTTTGCTGTATGCTACGGATGCAGTGACACATGCCTTGCAACTTGAACCGAATAATCCAGTATTTGTGTCTCAACTTGGTCTTATTCAAGAATTTTCAAGTCAATTTGATTTGGCTGAAAAATCATATAAAAAGGCTATTTCCTTTAAATCAGACTATGTGCAAGCATATTTTGATCTGGCGCGTTTGTATGAAAAACAAAATAAGACGGATGCGGCTATTTCGCTCTATGAAGAATATCGGGTTATTGATCCCCAAAGTAGGGATGTACTCTATGAACTGGGGCGTCTGTATTATAATAGAAAACATGAGGGAGATGAAAAAAGGGCAGAAAAAATATGGTTGCTGTCTGTTCAAATAGACCCAAATTTTTCAAATGCCCTCTATAGTTTAGGCTTATTATACGAAAAAAAAGGAGAATATGCCTTGGCAGTGGAATACTTTAAAAAGGTTCATACCTTGAATCCTGAGAATAAGGATGTGGATAAAAAATTAAAAAGTCTGTCCTTTTAGATTACTTGACAAAATCGGTAAAATATGCTATAATACGCGCAGCAATTGGTAGGTTTGAAAGACAGGTTTGGGAAAAAATGCTCGTAATAGATCCCAACAAACAGTCACAAAACAAACAGTTGCAGTGAAAAGGTCGGGATTTATTAAAGAACCCACCCAATGGGTTTACAAATACGAGCATTTAAAATAACCTATACTATGTACGACCAAAACGCAGCACCTCGTCAAATGTACGATGTGAACGAAACATGTTCTTCATGTGGAACAGCTATTACTCAACTTCCTTTCATGCCAAGTGGTGACAAACCACTTCTCTGCCGCGATTGTTTGCGCGCAAAGAAATCTGCTGGTTTCAACAACCGCGGACCACGTCCAATGAAACAAATGTTTGATGTAGATATCAACTGTTCAGAATGTGGAAAACACATTTCTCAGCTTCCATTTCAGCCAACAAACGGTAAACCTGTTTACTGCTTTGACTGTAATAAAGCTCGCCGTGACAACATGGCGTAAAATCTTTTTGAGATTTCAAGGCCACTCCCTTCATCGGGGGTGGTTTTTTTATACTTGCTTTTTCGCCTATTTTTGCTAGTATAAGAGAAGACTTATTTTCTATTGAATATGTATAGCCCACAGCAGCAAGCATTTCTTGAATATGTGACGAAGAAGGTGAAGAACCTTTTTGTTGAATTTCCTGCTCCTGGACATGACTTTCAACATGCATCAAATGTTGCTGCTTATGCTAAGGAAGTGGCAACAAAAGAAAACGCGCGTAATATCTTTCTTTCTGAACTGGCTGGAATTTTGCACGATATTGGTCGTGCCCCAGAACATCACGATCCTGACAACAAACTGCGTCATCACGATTTGTCCTACCAGATGCTTCGACAGTGGTTTCGTGAAGATTCTCATTTTGATTTTTTGACTCGTGAAGAAAAACTTGAACTTCTGTATTCGGTGAAATATCACTGGAATGATGCGGCAGACGAATATGATACTGCTTGGATTTTGCGTGATGCAGATAAACTCGATGGCCTTGGTTGTCGAGGACTTGAACGTTTCAAAGAATATCGTGCCAATGATCCTGCAGGGATTGCTCTGGATTGTCGTTTGACTTATCAATTTTGGTATTGGATTCATACTGAGTCTGCTCGTACTATTGTGCGTGAAAAAAAGTTGATTGAAGAAATGGATAAAATTGTTATTGAAAATTTGAAAGCAAAAATAGAACCCGTGGAATTATGAGCGTAAAGCAAAAGAAAAAAGTACTTATTTGTATGTCTGGCGGCGTCGATTCTTCGGTGGCTGCGCTTTTGCTCGTGCAAGCAGGCTACGAGGTGACGGGGGCCTATATGAAGCAGTGGAGTGACTCCAAGGGGCTCTCTGGTGTGTGTAGTTGGAAAGACGATCGTCGCGACGCACTTCGCGTGGCAGCTCATCTGGCAATTCCACTTTTGACACTCGATTTTGAAAAAGAATATCGAAAATGGGTGGTGAAATACATGTTTGACGAATACCGTCGTGGACGAACTCCAAATCCAGATGTGATGTGCAACAAATATGTAAAATTTGGTTTTTGGATGGAAAAGGCGCGTGAGCTTGGATTTGATTATCTTGCGACTGGTCACTATGCACAAGTGCAAAAAGTTGGTCGAGTGGTCAAACTGCTCGAAGCAAAAGATACAGAAAAAGATCAAACATATTTTTTGCATCAACTCGGTCAAGAACAATTATCGCATACACTTTTTCCAATTGGCCATTTGAAAAAAACAGAGGTTCGTAGGCTGGCCAAGAAATATAAACTTCCGACTGCCGAGCGTGCTGAAAGTATGGGCATTTGTTTCATTGGCGAAGTACCAATGAAAGAGTTTTTACAGCAAAAGATTAAGCCCAAAAAAGGCAAAATTCGAAATACGAGTGGAGATGAAATAGGGGAGCACGAGGGCCTAGCTTTTTATACCATTGGTCAGCGTCATGGATTTTCGCAATCAGGTGGTACAGAGCCTTTGTTTGTGGTGGCAAAAAACATGAAGAAAAATGAGTTGATTGTCGGAAATGAAGATGATCCGGCGCTGTATAAAAAGGAAATTGTCCTAGAAAATATACATTTTGTGAGTGGACAGGCTCCAAAATTTCCGCTACAATGCCAAGTACGAATGCGACATCGTCAAGCTTTTCAAAAGGTGATTGTTACAAAAGGAAAGAAGTCAAAAACTGTTATTCTTGCATTTCAAAAAGCACAAAAAGCTCTTACCCCAGGACAATTTGCTGTTTTGTATAAAAATGCTGAGTGTTTGGGTGGTGGGGTGATTGAATAATATTTTCAAAATAATTTATATGACTACACATGAAATTCGCAGTAAATATCTAGAGTTTTTCAAGAGCAATGGACATGCAATATTGCCATCCGCGTCGCTTTTGCCGGAAAACGATCCAACCACACTGTTTACCGGAAGTGGTATGCAGCCAATGGTCCCATATTTGCTTGGTCAAAAACACCCAATGGGAACACGCCTTTCAGATAGTCAAAAATCTTTTCGTTCTGGAGATATTGAAGAAGTGGGCGACAATCGTCATACCACATTTTTTGAAATGCTTGGAAATTGGTCACTCGGAGATTATTTCAAAGAAGAGCAGATTCCTTGGATGTGGAATTTTTTGGTGGAAATTTTGAAACTTGATCCAAAGAATCTTTATTTTACGTGTTTTCGTGGTCTTGAAAGCGCTGGAATTCCAAAAGATACTGAATCTGCGCAGATGTGGCAAAAACTTTTTGCTTCTGTTGGTATTGAAGCAAAAATTGGCGAAAATCCAGAAATCGATGGAATGCGACCAGGTGAAAAGATTTTTTATTTTTCTGAAAGAAAAAATTGGTGGAGTCGTAGTGGTACCCCAGACAAAATGCCAGTGGGTGAGCCTGGTGGACCTGATACAGAAATGTTTTGGGATTTTGATCCAGAAAATATTCAAAAATTGCACGAAAACTCTGCTTGGAAGAATGAAGCCTGTCATGTAAATTGTGACTGTGGACGCTACATGGAGATTGGAAATAACGTGTTCATGCAATACCAAAAGACGGCGAGTGGATTTGAACTGCTTCCTCAACAAAATGTAGATTTTGGTGGGGGCCTAGAACGTATGGCAGCAGCAGTGAACAATAATCCAGATGTTTTTACGATTGATCTTTTTGACACTATTCGTGGCGCGATTGAATCGGCAAGTGGCAAAAAATATGGCGCAGATGCCACCGAGACCTATGCCTTTCGTGTTGTCATGGATCACCTCCGTGCGGCAACATTTTTGATCGCAGATACTGCGGTCCCAAGCAACAAAGACCAAGGATATTTTACACGCCGCCTCATTCGTCGTGCTATTCGTTATGCACGAAATCTCAATGTGCACGAAAATTTTTGTGTGTCTGTTGTTGAGGCTGTGATTGAAACATATAAGGACGCCTATCCAGATTTGCTTGCCAAGCAGGCACAGATTATTTCTGAAATTGAAAAAGAAGAGCGAAAATTTCGTAATACTTTAGAGCAGGGGCTCAAAATTTTTGAAGAAATACTCAAACGAACTGACAATAATACTATTTCAGGGCGTGATGCATTTGACCTCAACCAATCATATGGTTTTCCTCTTGAAATTACAGAAGAACTTGCCAAAGAACGAGGCTATAGTGTAGATATACAATCTTTTGAAGAAGAAAAAAGTAAACACCAAGCACTTTCTCGTGCTGGAGCCGAACAAAAATTCAAAGGAGGTCTCGCTGATACCGGTGAAATGAGTGTAAAATATCACACAGCGACTCATCTTCTTCATGCTGCGCTTCAAAAAATCCTTGGACCTGGGGCAACACAAAAGGGAAGTAATATTACCGCAGAGCGTATGCGCTTTGACTTTGCTGCAAACGAAAAAATGACTCCAGAACAAATCAAAGAAGCAGAAGATTTGGTAAATGCTGCTATTGCACATGATTACCCTGTAACTTTTCAAGAACTTCCTCTTGAAGAGGCAAAGAAAAAACAAGCCATTGGTCTTTTTGAAGACAATTATGGTGCCGTGGTGAAGGTATATACGGTTGGTGATCCAGAAGGACTTCCACAAGCTGATCCAAACGCTGCAACATTTAGTCGTGAATTGTGTGGAGGACCTCATGTTGAACATACTGGTACTATGGGGCATTTCAAGATTATCAAAGAAGAAGCATGTAGTAGTGGTATTCGCCGCATTAAGGCGATTTTAGAATAATTTTATGGCAGGAGAATCTGTTCCCCAGAATGAAAAACGTGATTTTTATGATACCTTTTTTGATCGTGATGCTGCGGAGTTACGCATGGGGGACAAAACTTTGAAAGTCGGAACCTTTGTAACCATAAAAAAAGAAGGATTTGATCCTGAAATGCTGTATTTTGTCACAGAGCTGCTTCCAGATGAAAAGTATAAAATTGTGAGTGAAGTGGGTGGTGTCGGAATGATATTTTCAAGAGATCAATTGGTAAAATTTGATATTGATACTCAAACATTTGGTTCGAAAAAAAAGTCGGGTACTGTCTAAAGTATTTTTAATACTATGTCCCAATTTCAAACAGAGGAAGAAGCAATCAATTGGTACGAATCACAACCACGCGTCCTTACGAAAGAATTTATTGATTCTATTCCTTGGAATGAGGTCAAAAATCATGCTATCAACGAGAAGTTTATTCCCGTACTCTTTTATATGCGCGATGTGGAGCGCCTGACCGAGGTCTATTACAAAGAGTTACTCGCAACGCCATCTGGTCGGAACCCTTGGGTACGACGTTTTATTGATAAGTGGAGCAGCGAAGAACCTGTCCATGGCGAGACATTGAATCGTTTTTTGGCTGAGCTTGGCTATCCAAGTGAAGAAAAATGGTTTGAAAAAGTCAAAAAAGACATGCCTTTTTCCTATAAAGTTTCAAGTAAAATTGCTTCGGCTACAGCGAACATGTTTGGAAGTCGTTTTACCCCAGTACATATGACTATTGGGGCTATTCATGAGATGACGACCCTCAACGGCTATCGCAAGCTTTGGGAAAATGCCAATCATCCGGTGCTCACTTATATTTTAAGGTCCATTGCCCGCGAAGAGGCCGCTCATGTATTTATGTATTCGACGATTGCCAGGATTCACCTACAAAAGTCTCAGTTTCGCCAAAAACTTACCGATTATATAGTAGAAAAGTTTTGGACCCCGGTTGGCCAGGGGAGTAAACGTGCAGAAGATACAAATTATGTTATACAGACGCTTTTTTCTGGTCCAGAAGGTCTAAAAGAGATCCAAAAGTATGTATCTGGTCGCATGAGGGATCAATTTCCTAGTCTTGAAAAAGCAGCCCAAAAGGTGACGGACCATATGGCTTGCATTGTTTCAAAAACTAGGCTATACTGAGAATAATCTTTAAAATCAATACTTATTCACAACTGGGACCCCTCCAAATCCTTGACAGGGGGGAAAAATCAGGATATAATACTGCCAGTTAATTTTTTTCCATGGGCAACAAAACTGATGTTATCGTAGTAAAAGGTACCATTGACGAGCTGTTACCGGGGGCAACCTTCCGTGTGATTCTCGAAAATGACCTTGAAATCATTGCACATCTCTCAGGAAAAATGAGAATGAACCGAATCAAACTCGGTGTAGGGGATGAAGTAAAGGTGGAATTAACACCTTACGACCTCAGCAAGGGTCGAATCACCTATCGTTTTTAACTATCAATATTAAAACATATTCAACATATCAACCAGTGCGGTGGAGCTTTATAAAGCTATGATATCGCGGCAGTGGTTGGTATTTTTTTGCTTCAAAGATTATGAAAGTACAAGGATCGGTAAAGAAACGTTGTAAAAATTGTAAGTCAGTTCGCCGACGTGGTTGTGTTTATATTATTTGTGAAATCCCTCGCCATAAACAGCGTCAAGGTTCAAATAAACAACGAAAGAGTGCGGGCTAATTGTTTTATATAATCCTTAAATTTTTAAGTGTAGAATTTTGTATATGAGAGTTTCTGGTGTCAACATCCCTCGAGACAAACAAGTTGTTATTTCCCTTACCTATGTATATGGTATTGGTAATACAACTGCAAAGAATATTTTGGCAAAAGCAAAAATTGCTGAAAATACTCGTGTAAAAGATTTGAATCAAGACCAAGAAGATAAACTTCGTGCTTTGATTGAAAAAGAACACAAAACAGAAGGTGATCTTCGCCGTGAAGTTTCTAGTAATATCAAACGTTTGAAAGATATCAAAGCATACCGTGGTATTCGTCATGCAAAAAAATTGCCAGTACGCGGTCAACGAACAAAAACAAATTCTCGTACGGTTCGTGGCAACAAACGTAATTTTGCAACCAGTGGTAAAAAACCAGCTGGACAAAAGACCTAAACGTTGACCCGATACTTAAATATTTAATTAAATGATTGCTTTATGGCAACAGCTCAAGCAAAAGCAAAAAAAACTACAAAAAAGAAAAAATTGAACAAAATCGTTCCAAACGGACGAGCTTATGTTCAAGCTACTTTCAACAATACTATTGTTACTCTTGCAGACCAAAATGGTGATGTTCTTGGCTGGGCAAGTGCTGGTATGATTGGTTTCAAAGGACCAAAAAAAGCAACTCCTTATGCTGCTGGACAAGTTGTAAAAAAAGTTGTTGACGCTACCAAACAATATGGCCTCAAAGAGGTAAATGTATTTGTAAAAGGTATTGGTGGCGGACGCGAAGGTGCGATTCGTGGTTTCAATGCCAATGGTGTCAATGTACTTTCTATTAAAGATATTACACCGATTCCACACAATGGCTGCCGACCTCCAAAACGCCGTCGTGTCTAAATTTTTGAATTTATACTATTGCTATGGGTAGAAATATTGGACCAAAAAATAAAATCGCTCGAAGATTTGGTATCAACCTTGGCCTCAAAACCAATCCTGTTAAGGTTGCAAAACGTTTGAGTCAACCACCAGGAGTACATGGGCCAAAAAAACGTGGTGGTCCAGCTTCAGGATTTGGAAAACAACTCGCAGAAAAACAAAAAGCTAAAGTTATTTTTGGACTTCGTGAAGCCCAATTTAGTAAATATGTAAAAGAAGCGGCACGTATGACAGGAGACTCTTCTGTAAACTTGCAACAGCTTCTTGAACGTCGTCTTGATAATGTTGTTTATAAACTTGGTTTTGCTGTTACTCGCGCTCAAGCTCGTCAAATGGTTGGACACAAATTGTTTACCGTTAATGGAAAAGCAATGAACGTTCCTTCATATTTGGTAAAAATTGGTGATGTTGTAGAACTCAAAGCAACAAAAGCAAAAAGTCGTTTGTTTGAAGGACTCGAAGAACGCATGGCAAAAATGGAACTTCCTTCATGGTTGAAATTGGATCTTGCAAAAAAATCTGGAAAAGTTCTTGGAATTGCAGCAGATGCTGATTTTGAAAAATCTTTTGATACAAAACTTATTATCGAGTATTACTCAACTCGCTAATTTTAGCCGAGATTCCTCGGATTTAAATTTACTTTATGGAACACATATCACTTCCAACATCAATTGAATTCCTCGAAGGCAATACAACAAATGTTGGTAAAGTTGTGGTTAGTCCATGTACACAGGGCTATGGAACAACACTCGGCAATGCACTGCGCCGTGTTTTGTTGTCATCTCTTCCTGGTGCGGCTGTTGACTCTGTGAAGATCAATGGTGTGAGTCATGAATTTTCTGCCGTAAATGGAGTTCAAGAAGATATGATTGAGATTATTTTGAATCTCAAACAAGTTGCTGTGAAATTATATGGCGACGAACCCGTTGTCCTTACTTTGAACAAAAAAACTATTGGTCCTGTGACTGCTGGAGATTTTGAAAAAAATTCTGCGGTAGAAATCATGAATCCAGAATTGGTATTGTTCAATATTACCAAATCTACTCCAGTTGAAATGGAAGTGACTATTGTAAATGGTTGGGGATTTGTTTCTGCAGCTGAAAAAGAAAAGAAAAATTTGGACCTTGGAACGATTGTGATTGATTCACTTTTTACTCCAATCCGTGATGTTGGATATGCTGTTGAACTTACTCGTCTTGGAGATGTTACTGACTTTGAAAAATTGACTTTGACGATTGAAACAAACGGAACAGTAAGTCCAAAAGATGCCCTTTCTGAATCAACAAAAATTTTGATGGATCATTTTTCTCTTATCTTGGAATCATGTGGTGATGCACGAAGCGTGGCTCCAGTAAAACATGCAGAACTTCTTGTTGAAGAAGTACAATCAAATGATGAAAGTTCTGATGAAAGTGAAGATGAAAAGCCAAAAGCAAAAAAGAAAGCAAAAAAATAAATTTAAATATCGTTTGATTATATGCGACACAACAGTAAAAAAGTTACTCTCGGACGCGAAGCTGCTCCTCGAAAAGCCTTGATGAGAAATCTTGCAGAGAGTTTGATTTTGAATGGATCTATCCGTACTACTACCGCAAAGGCAAAAGCACTTCGCAGTGTTGTTGAACCTCTTGTTACTAAGGCAAAAACTGGAACACTCGCAAATATGCGAAATATTAAGCGTGTTCTTTTTACTCGTGAAGCGCTTGAAGTTTTGATGAAAGATATCGCACCTCGTTATGTAGAACGCAAGGGTGGTTATACTCGTGTTATCAAACTCGCTCCTCGTCCAAGTGATGGAGCTGACATGGCGAGAATTGAATTTGTATAAAATTTTTATGAAAAAGATCAAAAAAACAATTGAAATCGACGCCGCTGGTCAAGCTGTAGGACGTGTTGCAAGTCAAATTGCCATGGTTCTCATGGGAAAACATGAGCCAGATTATGATCGTGCACTTGATACCGGTGATATGGTAAAAGTGATTAATGCTGGTAAAGTTATTTTTACAGGAAACAAACTTGTTCAAAAAGATTACTATCACCACAGTATGCATCCAGGTGGAATCAAACGTGTTCCAATGCAGCATGTGTTTGTAGAGGATCCTGCAGAAGTTATTCGCCATGCAGTGAACGGAATGATTCCAAAAAATCGTCAACGTGAGGATCTCATGAGACGACTCACTATTACCGCTTAATTTTTACTTATGGCTGAAAAGAAAACAAATACAACTTCAACTGAGAAAGCTGTCGGACGCCGCAAAACTGCTGCTGCTCGTGTTCGTATCATGCCAGGAACTGGTGTTATTACAGTGAACGACCGTGTTCATACTGAATACTTTCCAGTCAAAATCTGGTCAGATAAGGTCATGGCACCACTCGTGGCTGTAGGACGTGAAAAAACACTTGATGTATCTGTAAAAGCTGCAGGAGGTGGAGTTCATGCTCAAGCAGAAGCGACTCGTCATGGAATTGCTCGTGCACTTATCAAATGGGATGAAACACTTCGCCCAATCCTTCGTGCAGAAGGCTTCCTCACACGTGATCCTCGTGCGAAAGAACGTAAGAAATTTGGTTTGCACAAAGCTCGTCGTGGACATCAATGGAGAAAACGTTAATCTGTATTTTCAAAACAACTGCCTCAAGCGGTTGTTTTTTTATCCCTTGCTCCTCGCTGGCTTATTTGATACCATAAGGGCAGTTTATGGATACTGTAGAAATAGAAAAACTGCTCGAAGATAATGAGAGGTCTCTGATTGAGATCTATTTTGATTTGCAGGCGCAATTTGAAGAAAAATATGGGGCTAATACGGTGGTACTGATTGAAGTGGGATCGTTTTTTGAAGTCTATGGAGTAGAGAGTGATGAAATCAAAATTGGAAAACCAAAAGAAATTGCCGAAATTTTAAACCTTCAACTCACTCGGCGCAATAAACAATTTCCAGAAAATTCCTTGAAAAATCCATTGCTTGCTGGTTTTCCGGTAGCAACTTTTGATCGCTATATTGCGAGGCTTATTCAAGAACATAAATATACTATTGTTGTAGTGCGCCAGGCAGGGTTGCCTCCACATATTCGGCGTTATGTAGAACGTATTATTTCTCCTGGTGTGAACTTTGATTATTCATTGGGGCGTGATAATAATTTTATTGCATCTCTTTTGATCGATGAAATTCATGGGTTGTATTCTGTTGGTTACAGTGCACTTGATGTGACAACTGGAAAAACTTATGTTGAGGAAATTCAGAGTACCAAAGAAGATTCCAATTTTGCACTTGATGAAGTGTTTCGTTTGCTGCGCAGCTATCCTACAAGTGAAATTTTGTTGACTTTTTTGAGTACTGACATTGACCAGTACAAAGTTCGGCAGTATTTGGAAATTTTGGAAAGTGATGTCAAAATAAATACAAAACGTTTGAAAATTTCCTATCAAAATGAACTTTTGAAACGGACCTATAATGTTCAATCTTTTTTGTCAGCCATTGAATTTTTGGATTTGGAAAAAAAACCATTGGCATCTGAGTCGCTTGCTGTTTTGGTTGATTTTATTATTGATCATGACAGTCAAATTATTCAAAAACTGGAAAAACCAATTATTTTATCAAATGAAAATTATTTGTATTTGGGAAATAATCCACTCGAGCAATTGAATATTATTGGGACGAATCTCAATGAATTGCATATTGCTTCGGTGATTGATTACACTCTGACGAGTATCGGTGCGCGCCTTCTTCGTGAACGTTTGTCAAATCCAATTACAAATTCTACAGAAATTGAACAGCGTTATAATTTGTCAGAAATTTTGGGTGAAGTGCATTTGTCTCTTGATCAAGAACTTCGTCATGTCTATGATTTGGAGCGTATTATTCGTCGCATTCAACTTGCGCGTTTGCATCCATTTGAAATAAATTTTTTGTATGATTCACTCAAAAGTGCAGATTGTATTGTGCAGTCACTGCAGAATATAAAAAATCATAGAGTTTTGGAAGAATTTTTTCAAGAAAAAAACAGGCTTCAAGATTGTTTGCGTTCACTTGAAAAAATATTTGATTTTGAACAAACGAGTCGAGTTGCACTGCAGGCTATTGATACGACTATTTTTCAAGTTGGATTTCATGCCGAGCTCGATAATTTGATGCGTAGACGTGCGGATCTTGAAGAAAAGCTCGAGATTATTCGTGGAAAAGTTTTGGAGGTTCTCGAAAGTGAAATAGGAAAAAAAGAAAGAGACTTTGTAGAAATTCGCCAACTGGATAAAGAAGGACATTATATTACTCTTACAAGAAGTCGTTTTGCCCTTATTGAAGAAAAACTTAAAACAACATTTGTGTCTCTTGATGGCACTGTCTATGCGTTTTCGGATTTTTCTTTTAAAACACAAACAACAAACGTAAAAATTACTGCTCCTATAATAGATCGTATTTCCGAGGAGATTGTTTTGCTACAAGGAAAAATTGCTGCGACAACTAGAGAATTGTATATTCAAGAATTGCATAAATTGGAAGAGAACTTTTTGAATTTGTTTATTGCAACTTCTTCTTTTTTGGCCAAAATTGATGTGGCTCTGTCAAATATAAAAGCAAGTATCAAATTGAATTTGTGTCGGCCAGAAATTGTAGCATTTGACAGTGAGCCCTTTATGGAAATTTCCGACTTGCGGCATCTGCTCGTCGAGGCGCGTGAAGAAAATGGTATTTATGTACCAAACGATGTATTTTTGGGAAATAAAAAATATGCGCAAAAGGAATCCATTTTTACACAGATGATACAAGAAAATATTCGTGGTGTGCTCCTCTATGGAATCAATTCGAGTGGAAAATCTTCGTATATGAAGAGTATTGGTGTGGCGGTGATTTTGGCACAGAGTGGTTTTTTTGTACCAGCCGAGTCTATGCGTTTTTCAATATTTTCTGAAATTTTTACGCGTATTTTGGCGCGAGATAATTTTGAAAAAGGATTATCCAGTTTTGCAGTAGAGATGTTGGAACTCAAAAATATTTTCAATCGTTGCAGCAAGAGAAGTTTGATCTTGGGAGATGAAATTAGTCATGGAACAGAAACACTTTCTGCCTTGGCTATTGTGAGCGCAACCATTGAACATTTGGCACTCAAAGATTGTTTTTTTCTTTTTACTACGCATTTGCACCAACTGTGCAATTTGGAGAGAATTCAAAAGATAAAAGAAGTTCGAAGTGTGCATTTGCAAGTGTGCTATGATGCTCAAAAAGATAAACTTATTTTTGAACGTAAACTCCAAGCTGGAAGTGGAAGTAGTATTTACGGACTTGAATTTGCCGAGTCGCTTCATATTGATAAGGACTTTATGAAGCGTGCGCAAACTATACGAAAAGAGTTGGCCGAGGATTATCAGGAACTTGAACTCTTAACAAAAAAACAAAAAAGCAAGTATCACAAAGAATTGTATTTGTCTTCCTGCGCTATTTGTAAAAAAATGGTGGAAGATACGCATCATATTGCGCCCCAAGAGATTGCGGATAGTGATGGCAATATTGGGCACTTTCACAAAAATCACAAATATAATTTGCTGCCACTATGCAAAGACTGCCATAATCGGGTACACGAAGGGAAGCTGATCATTCGTGGATTTGTTATGACGAGTCATGGTCTTGAAATAGATTTTGACGAAAAATAAGTTGAAAATAAAAAGAACTCTCAAAAATGAGAGTTCTTTTGTGTTTAGAAACTAAGATCGGGGCGCTGCTTCGTGCGGAAGCCGGGAGGGGCCTGTGGCGGGTGCTGCTCAGGTGGGGTCGGGCAGGGGAGGCATGAGCATGGCAGGCGGCATCAGGACATTGCCGTCGGGCGCCCCGTAGGAGCGCACGCAGGTGTAGCCTTTGGCCACGCTGCTGTAGGCGCAGGCGACATAGGCGCCATCGGCTTGTGGGCCTTCGGCCTTAGCCTTCACGGCCTCGAGGGCCTCTTTCTGGGTCGCCCAGTAGGGCGTGACCTTTCCCGTTACCACGTAGGGGCTGCTGCTGGTTGTGGGCGGGCAGTAGGGCATGTCGCCGTCGAATGGACACATGGCCCGTGCCGTGTTTGGCCTCAGGCGCTGGCCTTGCTCGCTCAGGCAGCGGACGTATCCGCCAGGTACCGAGCAATGGTACTTTCCAGCTTCCACCTCGACGCGGCCCAAAAACAACTTGTCCGGTCCGAAAATGTCACAGGTTTGGGCGTCCTGCGGGGCCTCGAAGCCTGGCCCTTTGAGCTCGCAATCTCCCTTGCCCAGGGGTTGAGCCAAGGGGATGAACCACTTGGCCTCCTCCGCGCTGGGCATCGTGCTGCCGCAGGCTGACAGGATCAGGGCGGCGAGGAAGACGAGGACGATGGCGATCATGCGCAGCATGAGATGACTCCTAATCAGCTGAAATTGCGGCATTTGGGCTGCCGCCTGGCCCGGTGCACGAAGCACCGCGATCTTAATTTCCAATTGGTCAATTGTAATGTACGGATAGCTGATTATATCAAAAAACTTCTCTTTGTCAAGAGAAGTTTTGTTAAATTTGGCTCTACTGACTTATCTTTTATATTCAAAAATCCAGATATTATCATCAATAATCTGCATGCGATCGGCTGTTTTGCTCGCTCCGGCAATAATTTTTTCTGCATTGGCCCAATATTTATTGACCACAAAATATGCTTTGTTGACATTGACAATATTCATTGCTTCTATCATATACTCACGTTTTTGGCCCTCATAAATCATTTTTCCGTAGTATTTGTACATCTCGCCGCCAGTTGGAATGGAATAATAAAATAGTTGGCCCAAAGGGGTGTCAAAATATTTTGCAAAACTATATTCGGTGAGAGCAGAAGCTGATACGAGTTGGTCAGAAAGTACAATATAGTTATACTCTGAATTTTGATTGTGAATCCATTGTACCGCATTGAAATCACTCTTCGTGACATTGTATCCAGGAAAACGTGCTTTGATATTACGCTGCGGGTAAGAGAGATAAAGGGCCAGTGTGAGTGAGAGAGGAATGAGACAAAAGACAAAAATATTTTTTAACTGTTTTTTGTTTTTGATCATTTCATAGAGAAAAGCAAATCCATACATGGCAAAGGGCAAAAGAAAAATGATACTGCTACGAATAAGACGCAGTGGATAATCTCCTTGTTCGTAGGCAACCACATCTGGGAAAATAATCCAACTGCGCAGGAGCCAGGCATCGATAAAAAGTGCAAGTGCGCTGAGTGGAAAAATCCAGACAAGGAGTGATTTTTCTTTTTTTCGATATTGTACAAAACCAAAAAGCGCGAGCAAAAGTACGATTGGAATAATAATTTTTTCAAAGAAATAGAGAATTTCAAAACGCAGTGGGCTACTTTTGGCATACCAATATGGATCTTTGAAGAGGTCCAAAAATGAAGAGATATGAGTGAATGGATTGCCAAATGTTGGGATTTTTCCTCCTATACGAAGACCATTGAGAGTAAACATGGCAGGGAGCAAGAGACAAAGACCAACAAATGTGAGAGCAAGAATGGAGAGGACAAATGTTTTCTTTGTTTGAAATTTTTGTATGAGAAACACGCTGAGGGTGAAGATAAAAATTGGGGCTCCAATAAGTGGGTGGGTAAAGAGCGCAGCGAGGGAGATCAAAAAAGAAGGGAGCAGTGATTTGGGATTTTGAATCTGTGAAAAATTCAAAAATATGAGAACAATTGTAAAGAACAAAACAAGGTTGTGCGGTGTCGTGAGTGAGAGAAGTAAAAATGGGACAAAAGCCAAAATCCAAAAAGAAATGTAGCGGAGAAATTCGGAGTTTATTGTTTTTTCGAGACTTTTGAGAATGGTCTTGGGTAAAAAGATTGCTGCAAGAGCCGGAACAAGCCAGACATCGATAAAAAATATTTTGATCTGTGTAATATTGGAGAGGAGTACTACGAGTGAATACTGTCCAATATAGTAAGGTTGTTTTGGGGAAATAAATCCATGTGCTTGGATCCAATTTTCGGTAACGCGGTGTATAAAGGCGTCAAAGCCATACCCAAGAGGGTAGATAATGGCGGCAACCGAGAGTCCTACAAAGAAGTGGAGTGATGTAAGAAAGATATTTTGGGTCGATGAGTTATTTTTTTTGTAGTTCAAAAAGAGCAGAGCTGTCGCTAGGGTATAGACAAGAAAAAAAGAGGGGTCAATTTCGGTCCATGGTGAGGCTGCCAGGTCAAAGGTTCTGTGAAAAAAGAGCTGGCTTAGAAGAAAAATATCGAGTAGAACTATGGCAATACTTGTGGGTTGAATTTTTTCTTTTGGAATCTTCCATTTTGGCTTGAAAAGTATAAGTGGAATGGCGATGAGAAAAAATAGAATAAAGGATACAAGGGGAGTGATTTTGTAGCTATAATAGACGAAACTTGCCAAAATAATGAGAAGAGATAAGAACCCCAAAGAATCAAGGGAGCAAGAACTTCTGTCTATAGAGCGAATTTTGAGCCAAAACTTCTTCATAACTATTGTCAACAGAGCGAAAAATCATTATACTAAGCCTATTCTACTAGAAAATATGAAAATCATCAACCGTTTTGCCGAACAACATCCAGATTATTTTGTGTATCAGAAAGCAACTGAAGTCTATCCTCACGATCATTTTTTGGCTTGGACAATTTTGCGTTTTATTCCAAAACGTTGGACTCCCAATCAATTTACCATGGCGCGGATTTGTTTGACGCCGCTGGTGGCCTGGCTTATGGCAACTCACAATTATAATGTGGGGATTGTGGTATTTGTACTTGCCGCACTTACGGATGCTATTGATGGATCGCTTGCTCGTACGCAAAATAAAATTACAAAATTTGGAATGTTGTTTGATCCACTTGCTGATAAATTTTTGATTGGGGTCATGGTGCTTTTTGTGGTTTTACAAAATTACAGTTGGCAGCTTGGTCTTGCGATTATTGGAGTAGAGCTTATAATTATTGTGAGTGCTATTGTTGCAGAATTTCGTTTCAATACAGTAAGAGCGGCAAATGTTTGGGGGAAAATAAAAATGATCTTGCAGGTTTTGGCTGTGTTTTTGACTCTTGCTGCTTTGATTTGGAATGCAACTGTGTTGTTTACTATTGCGGCGTGGCTCTTTGGTGTGGCGATTGGGTTTGCAATTATTAGTCTTTTTGCTCATGGGATATAAAAATATATGCAAGTATTTTTGATTCTTTTATTTTTTTTCTACATACTTTGGACTGGTTTTTTGTGGAGTAAAGTTTTGAACTCTGTTTTTGGCTTGCGAGAAAAATATATTAATATTCCACTTGGTATTTTTACAAGTTTTTTGTTTTTGAGTTTTTCTGCTGCTGTATTTGTAGTGTGGTATAAAATTACATGGCCGGTGATTTCTTTTGTTTACATAGTGGGTGCAGCACTGCCTTTTTTGTTTTGTAAAAAAATAAAATCTGTGGATGGTGCTGTTGAAATATCCGAAGAACTTTTTGGAATATTTCCAAAGAGAAAATTTTTGTTATTTTGTTTTGCGGCTCTATCACTTTTACAAATTGCTATTCTTGTTTTGTGTCAGAGTGACAAAGTTCTGACAACGCCTTGGCAAACCCTGCACCCTTGGTATTTGTATAACTTTTTTTTGTTAACTTTTTTGCTTGGGGTTTTGCTTTTTTCGCGTCTTTCATTTCAACTCAAATTTTTTCTTGTGTTGATCTATTCTGTGTTATTGCATCTGTATTTGCCCTTGGTTCATGTGATGCCTTGGGGAGGGGATGTTTGGCGTATGATTGGTGTGGAGCAAAAATTGGCGGCTGGGGAAGTGCAACTGCCAGGTTTGCCATATGCGCTGTGGAATCCCTACAAATATACCTATGGACAGCTTTGGGGCCTGATGGCACTTTTGAACAAAAGTCTAGGGATTTCTCTTGTTGTTTTGCATCGTTGGTTTATTCCACTTTTGTGGTCTTTGACTTTGCCTGTGCTTGGCTTTTCTTTTGGAAAAATTATTTTTGAAAATAAAAAAAAGGCGCTCTTTTTTGCTTCACTTTGTTCTTTTCCTTTTGCCTTGCAAGCCATTGGAAGTATTACGGTTTCTACAAGTTTTGGATTTTTGACATTTGTATTTGCGCTCTTGTTATTTTTTATATCTCAAAAAGAAAATACGCTGTGGCAAAAAAGGATTGTCTTTTCGCTTGGAATTTTGATGTTATTTGGATATGCGCTCTATGCTTTGTTATTTTACTTTGTAGTTGGAGTGTCCTTTGCTTTGAAAAACTATTGGAATAAAAAGTATGTTCCTGTGGCTGTGTGTCTCTTTGCTCTCTTGCTTTTTCCTTTGGTGGATTTTATTCTTGGTTTTAGTCATTTTCCACAGTCATTTTCTATTCTTACTTTTTTCAAACAGCTGCTTGGACAATTTGGAGGTTGGTATTTTGCAAGGCCGATTTCAAATATGGAAATTTCAAGTGCAAATATTTTGTTTAACCAAGTTCCTGCATCTGCATATGTAGAAAATATTTTTTCAGCATTTCGTTGGCCTATAGTGCTACTGAGTATTTTTGTAGCATTGTTTCTTGTATTTGGAATCTATTCTCTTATAAAAAAAGAAAAAAATACAGTAGTCTGGCTTCTCGGAGTTTTGCTTTGGTCGGTTCTTGGTGGTTATATTATTGGGTGGTATGTTTTGACGGGTGATCGTGTATTTGTGCGTCGCCTGGATTCTGTATTGGCATTTTTGCTTCTGCTGTTTACTCTCTATGGTATTTTTTCTTTTGATTTTTCAAAAATTATTTCCAAATTTTCAAGAGAAAAAAAATATATTTACTTTTTTCTTGTAACTTTCTTTTTTTCTTTTTGTGCAACGACTATTTATGCAACAGGGCCAGATGTACGAGTTGTAAGCATTGACGAATATAATAGTGCGCAGTATATTTTTGGACAAGAAAAAAAGAATCCAAAGCCTTGTGTGCTTGCAGATACCTGGACACTGCTCGCACTCGAGGGGCTTTCGAGCGGGCATATTGTTGGTGGGGGCTTTCCTATAGATGCAAATTTTGGTCAGACTGAACGAGTGAGGCTTTATAATGAACTTCTCAAAAATCCAGATATTCGTATTATTCCACAGATTCAGGCGCTTTTGGATGTGTCTTCTTGTTATATTGCAGTGAGTCGTGATCAGCTGGACCCTCGGATAGAACTGGCTTTTAATAACTTTTTGGGTGATCTGGTCTTCAAATCTGGTCCTATGCTAGTCTGGAAATTGGAGTTGAAAAAACCATAAAGTTAGGGTAGTATAAATATATAGAAAGCGAAGCTATTTGTTTTTTTCGCTTTCCTCGCCTGTTGGCTCAGGGATGACCTCTGCGGAGGTCATAACCCGCTCAAAGTACAAATAGCTTCGCTTTCTATTATTTATATGTTCTGAAGAGCTTATGGAGAACTGTATTTTTTGCAAAATTATACGAGGAGAAGTTTCGAGTTACACTGTGTATCAAGACGATCATTGCTTGGCATTTCTCGATATTCATCCTGTGACAAAGGGGCATGTTGTTGTAATTCCAAAAGTGCATGCCGAAACGCTTCTTGATTTGAATGACGAGAGTATAAAAGAATTTTTTGTGGGAGTAAAAAGAGCTCAGGAGCGAATAAAGATTATTCTTTTTCCAGATGGATTCAATGTTGGTTGGAATCATGGAGATGCTGGTGGTCAGGCCGTGAAACATTTGCATGTGCATATACTTCCTCGATGGAATGGGGATGCAGGAGGCAGTATGCATTCGATTGTGAAAAAAGAAAGTGATCTCTCTGTTGAGGACTTGGCAAAATTATTTTGAAAGAAAATTGTATGAAAGTATTAGTAACTGGTGGCGCAGGTTTTATCGCCTCAAATTTTATCCGTTATTGGCTTACCACACATCCCGAGGATTTTGTGGTCAATTTTGATACCTTGACCTATGCGGGGAATTTGGAAAATTTGAAAGATTGTGAAACAAATCCAAAATATAGTTTTATCAAGGGTGATATTTGTGATCGCGAAGTTGTATTTGATGCGGTAAAAAATGTTGATACGGTGGTACACTTTGCTGCAGAAACACATGTGGATAGATCTATTTTGGATCCAGGTATTTTTGTGCGCAGCAATATTATGGGGACACAGACAGTGCTTGATGCTGTAAAAGAATACGGGAAAAGATTTCATCATATTTCTACAGATGAAGTTTTTGGTGCTTTAACTCCAAATGATCCACCTTTCAATGAAAAAACTCCTTATGATCCAAAAAGTCCCTATGCTGCATCAAAAGCAGCATCTGATCATTTGGTAAGGGCCTACATTCATACTTTTGGAATTCAAGCGACAATTTCCAATTGTTCCAACAACTACGGCCCCTATATGTTTCCAGAAAAGATGATGCCACTATTTATTGCGAACTTGATGGAAGATAAAAAAGTCCCAGTATATGGTGATGGTATGCAAGTACGCGATTGGATTTTTGTAAGCGATCACGCAAGGGGAGTTGACGCTATTTTGCAGCATGGTAAAATTGGTGAAACCTATTGTCTTGGTGGAAATAGTGAAGTTCCAAATATTGTAATTGTAAAAAAGCTATTGGAGCTACTCGGAAAAGATGAATCGTATATTGAATATATCAAAGATCGTCCAGGACATGATCGCAGATACGCTATTGATTTTCGTAAAGCCAAAAGTGAACTGAATTGGGAACCTATCGTAAAACTAGATGATGGTTTGAAAATAATGGTGAATTGGTATAAGGATAATCAAAAATGGGTAGAGGATTGTCGTAGTGGTGCCTATCAAGAATATTATGATACTTGGTATAATAAAAGATAATTTATTTTTATGAAAATACTTATTATTGGTGGGGGATATGTGGGAGAACGCTGTGCTGCTGCATGGTCAGATGCTGTTCTTTCGACAAGTCGAGTGACGTCAAAAGAAGATGTTTTAAAGTTACTCGATGAACACAAACCCGATGCAGTGCTCAATGCTGCTGGAGTTCGTGGTAAACCAAATGTAGACTGGTGCGAAACGCATCAAATGGAAACCATTGTTGGTAATACCAAACTTCCTATTACTATTGCCGAGGCTTGCCAAGAAAAAGGCATCTACCTTTTGCATATTGGGTCTGGTTGTATTTTTTATGGAGATTCACCTCATGAAGACAAAAAATGGCGTGAAAGCGATTTGGGAAATCCAAGTGAAGTGACCTATTCTCGTACAAAATGGGCGGCAGATTTGGTATTATCTACACTTCCAAATACCGGCATTGCGCGTATTCGTATGCCAATTGACTATATTCCTTCTCCACAAAACATGATTGACAAACTTGCAACCTATCCAAAGGTTATTGATGTAGAAAATAGTGTGACGATTGTTGACGATATGGTTGCAGTATTTCGTGCGCTTATGGAAAAAAAGGCGCCTGGGATTTTTCATGTGACAAATCCGGGGACTCTCAAACATCGAGAAATTGTTGCTTTGTATGAAGAAATGGTAGATCCAAATCACAAAAATGAATGGATTAGCAATGAGGCTCTTGTACAGCAGGGTCTTGCCACAAAAGGACGTTCCAATAATTTTCTTGCTTCAGAAAATCTTGCAAAATTTGGTATTGAAATGCGCGAAGTGCATGTTGCTATGCGAGATACTATGGAAAAATATACAAAAATGAAATTGGAAGGTAAAAAAAGTGATGAAATTTTATCTTGTTAATATATGATAGTCTTGTGCTCTACCGTACATAGTCCAGAAGCTGGACTCAAGTGGTTATCAGATATTCACCTTGAAACACTCAAAGATATTTTTGATGATATTATTGTGGTTGCAAGTCCTTTGACAGACAAAAAATACTTGCAAGAACTCAAAAACTCTGGGATTGCTGTAGAACAAAGAAAAAATAATAATATTGCAAAAACATATTATCGTGCTATTGAACTTGGATCCAAAACAAATGCAGATTATATTTTTTATTGTGATTTTGATCGTATTTTACACTGGGTGCATACCTATAAAAAAGAACTGCAAACTTTTGTGAAAACTTTACAAAAAGAATCTTTGAAAAAAAAATCAGTTCTTGAATATATTATTTGTGAACGAACAAAAGAAGGCTATGCTAAACATCACGAAGCATTATTTGAAACCGAACAAATTGCGAGTCGGGTGATAAATCACTTTTTGGAAGAAAAAAAATCGCATGATTATTTTGGTGGTTCTTTTATTTTTTCTGCAAAGGCCTTTAAAATAATTTTGGCAAAAGGAAAAAACGTAAATGGTCAGGAACATTGGGGCTATTGGCCTGTGCTTTTGAAAAAAAATAAAATAAAGGTAAGTTATAAAATGTGCAAGGGACTTGAGTGGGAAACCCCGGATCAGTATAGAAAAGCAGTGGAAGCTGCAGGTGGACTAGAAAAATGGCGAGAGCAGCTCTCTTCCAAAGAAGAATGGAAGCGCCGTACTCTTTGGGCCAGGGAATTTGTTGGAAAGTTGCTATAAATTTTGCTTGAGAAGGGCAGCCTCAGTGAGGGGCTGCTTTTTTGTATTTGGGTTTTAGTCTTGACAAAAACAGCTATTTTATGCTATATTTACTTACTTTGCCTCATCCGAGGCCGAGGAGGTTTGCCCCCACCGAGTGGAAGAGGGGTTTACAAAGACAGGAAGGAGCTTCCATAATGGAGCCCAAGCCCCAGAGCTGGCAGGAGTGGCTGGTGTTCCGCCAAGCTGCTTCGATGATGACTGTGGCTCGCATCCCGCTCACGGAGGTCCGTGGGTGGGGGATGCAGCAGGCGGGTGACTTCGCTCGTCCCGATGGGAAATTTTGGGCTCTCAAGGGAGTCCAGGTTTCTCTCGCGGGGCGAGAGGTATCGACCTGGGACCAGCCCCTCATCGAGGAGTATGGTCAGGGGGTCGTGGTGCTGGTCATTGACCCGACGCAGGATCGCTTCCTGCTTCGGGCAAAGGCCGAGCCCGGCAACGCGGCACTGGGTTGTGTGGCGCTTGCGCCCACGATTCAGTGCAGTCAGTCGAACCTCACCCAGGTCCACGGCGGCAAGCGGCCGCCGCGGGTCGAGCTCCTCGATGGGAAGGAGATCGACTGGATCCGCATCCTCCAGGATGGGGGGAAGTTCTACTGCAAGTTGAACATCTATCACATCCTCTACCTTTCCCACGAAGAGGTGGGCGTGCTCAGCGTGGATGAACGTTGGTTCACGCGCCGGGAGATCCAAGAGGCCTTTCTCGCGGGGGTGGTGAACAGCCACCTCGCCGAGGTCCTTGGCCTGCTCATCTGAGCAGCCTAGGACGGCTCTCGAAATAGCGCAGTTCTATGCGTGCCCCTGACAATTTTGTCGGGGAAGAGGGCTTCAAGATAGCCCTAGAGAGGCCCGGAGTGATCCTTGGGAGGGAATCACAAGAATTCGGGCATGCAAAAAGCAGCTTTGTACAAAGGCTGTTTTTTTATTGCTTTTTTTTTGCTTTTTCGCTATGATAGCTTCATATTTCTATGAATGAAAACCCAAAAGTACAATTGACGCTTATTACGGTGACCTGGAGTTCTGCTGCTCTTATTGAAGAACAGATTCTTTCTGTACAAAAAGCCTGCAAAAATATTCGCTATGAGCAGATCATTGTGGACAATGCTTCTCCAGACAATACGGTGGCACTTATCCGAGAAAAGCATCCAGAAGTTACTCTTATTGCCAATAGCGAAAACAAAGGTTTTGCTGCTGCCAATAACCAGGGGCTTGCTGTAGCAGAGGGTGAATTTTTGCTTTTTCTCAATCCGGACATGCGCTTGATGCCGGAGAGTCTTGATCTCATGTATGCTTGGATGAAAGAACATGTGGATGTGGGTATTGCAAGTGTGAAACTTGTTGATGAAAAAGGGGACTTGAATCAAGATGCCTTACCAAGACGTTTTCCTCGTCTTTATGAACAACTCGCATTGCTTCTCAAGTTACCACATGTTTTTCCACAAATATTAAATGGATATTTGCTCAAAGGTTTTGATGCCAATGTGGAGCAAGAAGTTGATACGGTTCGTGGATCTTTTATGTGTATGCGTCCCGAGATGCTGAGCAAACTTGGCTGGGCCTTTGATCCTCGATATTATATTTGGTACGAAGATGTAGATATTTGCCGCGAAGCCAAACGACTTGGATACAAAGTGATGCACACACCTATTATTTCTGCTGTTGATTATATTGGTCAGAGTTTCAAAAAACGTGATACCCTGTGGAAGCAAAAAAACTTTACAAAAAGTATGCTGACCTATTACAAAAAGTGGGAACCTTGCTATAAATGGATTTGGATTGCTGTATTTCGGCATTTTGGAATATTTCTCGCTTGGCTTGCTGATTTTGTTCACAAAAAATTGAAGAAATAAAAAATATGTTGAAATTGACGGTTCATTTGGTTACTTGGAATGGGGCAAAATACGTACCCTATCTTTTTGAATCTTTGAAAAAACAAAGTTTCAAAGATTGGAAACTCTTGATTTGGGACAATGCCTCGAGTGATGGAATGGTCGAAGCCATGAAAAAAGAATTGCTCGATTTTCCAGTACCTTATGAAGTGATTGAAAATACAGAAAACATTGGTTTTGCAGGAGGTCATAATGTTTTGTTTCAAAAAACTGATGCAGAGTATTTTGTATGTCTGAATCAAGATATGTACCTTGAAAGTGATACTCTTTTGAAACTGGTACAATTTTTGGATGCACATTCTGATGTAGCGGTTGTTTCTCCACGACTCATGAAATGGAATTTTTCACTTCTTTTGGATGAAAAAAACGCGCATGATGCGGTTTATAGTGATGAAGTGGATAGCTTGGGGCTCAAAGTTTTTCGATCTCGCAGAGTGATAGAACAGTACGGACAGGAAAAGTGGCAAGATCTCAAAAAAATATTTCCTTCTCATTTTTTGGAGGTGTTTGGTGTTTCGGGGGCCTTTCCTTTGTTTCGTCGCTCAAGTATTTCACAAATCACTTTTAAAGATAATAGTTTTTTTGATGCTTCGTATCATTCTTATAAAGAAGATGTGGATTTGGCATATCGTTTGCGTTCAGCTGGCTTCAAGGCCTTTGTGCATCTTGATGCCGTGGTCTATCACGATCGTTCAGCTGCTGGTCCAAAAGAAGAATCAGACGTCGCAGCACTTCAAAATAAAAAAACTCAATCGAGTTGGGTGAAATATCATAGCTATAAAAATCATTTGATGACTTTGTATAAAAATGAATATTGGCAAAATTTTATTCTTGATTTTCCATATATTGTATGGTATGAATTCAAGAAGTTTGTATACTTTCTTTTGAGGGAAAGAAAAATTCTTGGGGGACTTCAAGAAATATATACTATGCGTCGTGAGTTGAAACAAAAGAAAAATTTGATTTCTTCAAAAAGAAAAATATCAGCAAAAGAAATAAGAATTTGGTGGATATGAAAGATATAAATATTGTATTTGTAAATTATCTCTGCAAAGACGACATCATGCAAGCTGTGGATTCTGTGCTTTGTGATATCCAAAATTGTCCCTATAGTGTGCAAATAACAGTGGTGGATAATTCAGAAAACAAAGATAGTATAAAGGAGTCTCTCACTGAAAAATTTCTACAGGTGGTATATGTTGACGCTGGTGGAAATGTAGGATTTGGAAAAGGAAATACCCTTGGGTTTAAAGCGGGTCAAGCGAAGTATTATTTTGCATTAAACCGTGATACGGTGATTCAAGAAAATTCGCATACCATTGAACGGCTTATTCAGTTTATGGAGGCTCATCCAAAAATTGGTTGTATTGGTCCAAAGTTATTAAATATGGATCAAACCTTGCAATATTCTTGTTATCGTTTTGATTTGCCTTCTATTCTTATCAAACCTTTGAAACAAATGAATTTTGATAAAAAATATAAGTGGGTGAAACAAAGAACAGATCATCTGTTGATGGCGGATTTTGATCACAATTCGGATAGACCAGTAGATTGGGTCCTGGGTGCTGCTATGATGGTTCGAGGTGTTGTAGCCGAGCAGTTGGGTTGGTTTGACGAAAGATATTTTATGTATCTAGAAGATGCTGATTGGTGTCATAGAATGTGGGAAGCGGGTTGGCCAGTTTATTATGTCCATGATATAGTAATACTGCATCGCTATGCGCGTGATTCGGCAAAAGTTCCTGGAATTTTCAAGGCTTTATTTAAAAATAAACTTGCACGGATTCATCTGGTAAGTTGGATAAAGTATCTGTGGAAATGGCGCCATCAAAATCGTTATTATAAAACTATTTCTTAATTTGAGCTATGGAACACTACCCTAAAATAGCTATCGTATATCTGTCATTTCATTGTGAGCCATATATGGATGATATTTTGTCATCCCTCAAAAAATTGACCTATCCAAAAGATAAAGTGGAATTTATTATTGTAGATAACCCACATCCACAGCATGGACCTTCTGTAGCCTATATTCAGGATACTGTAATGCCACTTTCTGGAAAAGAAATTCCTCATGTAACACTGCTCCCTCAAAAAACAAATTTGGGTTTTGCTGGAGGAAATAATGCGGGTGTTGATTGGGCTTTGAAAGAAGGTTTTGATTATGTTTATTTTCATAACAATGATGGTTTCATGGCTGCGAACTGTCTTGAACCTATTGTTGAAGTCATGGAAAAAGATAAAAGTATTGGAGCAGCACAGTCTTTGATGCTCTTACATCCAGAAACAGATCTTATTAACAGTACTGGAAATTCTTTTCAATATTTAGGATTTGGTTTTTGTAATCAATACCGATTTAAAATAAAAGATGTTGTGCTTCCTCCTGTGAAAGAAATCGCCTATGCCAGTGGTGCTGCTCTTATGGTTTCTGTTGAAAACATTCGAAAATACGGTTCTTGGGATAATGACTTTTTTCTGTATCACGAAGATTTGGAGTGGAGCATGCGTCTTCGTATGGCTGGGTACAAGGTAGTACTCGTGAGTGATTCGGTGTTTTATCACAAATATCAATTTGCAAGAAGTATTACAAAATTTTATTGGATGGAACGCAATCGCTATGGTACCATGCTCATGTTTTTTCGTTGGCCAACGCTTCTTTTGCTTGCTCCAATGGGGTTGGCGCTTGAATTTGGTCTGATTCTTTTTGCCATCAAGGGTGGTTGGTTTCAAGAACGAATGAAAGTATATAAATATTGGTTAAAATTGGAAAATTGGAAATTGTGGCTTGGTAAACGTAAAAAAACACAGGCATTACGTACTGTGAGTGATCGTCACTTGATGAATTATGCTGTTTCTGGTATATATTTTCAGGATAAATCAACGGATAATCCAATTGTCAATTATATTGGAAATCCTATTATGAAAATATATTATTGGATTGTCGTAAAAGGACTGATTTGGTGGTAATACATTTATACTATGAAAATACGAAAAGCAATTTTGACAGGTGGTGGACGTGCAACTCGTCTTCAACCAATTACAACAACCATCAACAAACATCTTTTGCCTTTGGCAAATAAGCCAATGATTTTTCATGCTATTGATAAAGCGGTAGAAGCAGGGATTAAAGAAATTTTCATCAATGTAAATCCAGGCGATACTGATCTTCAAAAGTATATTGGTGATGGTGGGCACTGGGGTATAAAAATACATTTTTTTGAACAAACGGGTGGTCCACAAGGTATTGCTCATGTAGTGAACGAAGCAAAACAATTTATTGGGAGTGATCCCTTTATGTTCTATCTTTCAGATAATATTCTTCTTGGAAAGTTGAGTCAGCTCTTTGATGAATTTGAACAAGGGGATTATCACTGTATGCTGGCACTTTCAGAAGTAGCGGATCCAGAGCGTTTTGGTGTTCCTGTATTTAATGAAGCAAAAGAGTTGATAGATGTATTAGAAAAACCTTCAAAAGCTCCAAATAATTTTGCTGTAACGGGAATTTATCTTTATGGACCGAATGTGTTTTTTGATGCTTTTGATAACATTGAAAAAAGTGCTCGTGGAGAATATGAAATTTCAGATATTCACTCGTATTTTTTGAAACAAGGTTTGCGTGTAGGGTATAAAGAAATTACTGGTTGGTGGAAAGATACTGGAAAATCCGAAGATTTACTCTTGGCCAATAAACTTCTTCTCGATAATATGGAAATAAAAGAATTTCCAAACCATGGAACTGTGGCAGAAGGGGCAAAAATTTCTGGAAATGTACATGTAGGTATTGGTTCACAAATAAAAAGTACAACGACCATTCGTGGTCCTGTCATTATCGGTGAAAATTGTATATTAGAAAATTGTATTATTGGGCCACATGTGACTGTTGGTCCTGGAACCGAAATTAGTGATGCCAGTATTGAAAATTCAATTATTCTTGATAACGCAACAATAAAAGTTCCGATGATTATCACCGATAGTCTTATTGGAAAAAAAGTACAACTCATAAAACGAAAAGACGATACTATCCAAGGTCATAAAATGATTATTGGAGATAAAACTTTTTTTGAAATGTAAATATTATGGAGGGGAGACTACAAAAAATAATACACTCAAAAAGCAAAACGTTTCTCGCGTTTTGTTTTTGTTTTCTTTTGGGAATTGCCTCGCTCTCTTTTGTGAATCAAAAATTTTTTGAGAGAGAAATTTTTGCGCTGTTTCTTATTGCTTTATTTGCACTGGTAATTTTGTGGAAAAAACAACCCTTTCAATTTTTTATTTTAGCAGCAATATTTTTTCTTTTTGGAATGATGCGAGTCAATTGGGCTATTCCGGAGCATGATGCAAACTCGCTTTCTTTTTATAATGATAAAAAACAAAGCATCAGTGGATTTATTGCGGGGGAGCCAGATATTCGTCAAGATGCCGTGCATTATATTGTAGAAGCAAAAAATATTCGTACAGGAGGGAGTTGGCAAGAGGTCAGTGGAAAAATTGCAGTCAAAATGCCGCTCTATCCTCGCTACAACTACGGACAAAACATTACCCTCGATTGCAACTTGAAAACGCCCACTCCCATTGAAGATTTTCACTACGAAAAATACCTTGCGACTTATGGGGTATGGAGTGTTTGTGAGGCCCCGCATATTCAGCTGGAATCAGGCACAAGTGGAAACCCAATTCTTCATGCACTTTTTGCATTCAAGTCAAAATGTGCAGAACATATCTCGCGGCTTTGGCACGAACCCTATGCGAGTTTTGTGGCAGGTGTACTCTATGGGTATCGCGGGGGACTTGGAACACTGAGTACCGATTTCAATCGTACGGGGGTCACGCATATTGTGGCAGTTTCAGGATTCAATATTACAATTATTGCCTCAGTATTTGCGGCAACACTTTTGTATCTTCTCGTTCCTCGCAAAAAAGCCTTTTGGATTGTCAGTTTTGCAATACTTCTTTTTGTGCTTTTTACAGGGGCCAGTGGTTCTGCTGTGCGCGCGGCTGTGATGGCACTACTTGTCCTGATTTCGCGTCAACTGGGGCGAACTTCGCGTATGGATAATGTACTCATATTCACCGTCGCACTCATGTCTTTTGCAAATCCATTTACACTGATTTGGGATGTTGGATTTCAACTTTCATTTCTTTCGACTTGCGGACTCGTGTATCTTTCACCACATTTACAAAAATATTTTTCACGCGTTCCTACATTTTTGAACCTTCAGGAGTCGCTTAGCGCAACCCTTGCTGCTATGATTTTCACTCTTCCACTTATTTTATTTGAATTTGGTCGACTTTCTGTCGTAGCAGTTCTGGTAAATATTCTTGTTGTGCCTGTAGTATCTTTTATTATGGCATTTGGTTTTGCAACACTTTTTTCTTCATTTATTTTTTGGCCACTCGCAAAGATTCTTGCATTTATTAGCTATATACTTCTTGCCTACGTTGTAGTGGTGGTACGTTTTTTTAGTCAACTGCCTTGGGCTGCGCTGAGTCTGCCACTTCCTTGGTGGGGGATGCTTGGACTCTATGCCCTGTTGATATATTTTTTAAATTTGAGAAAAACTTTAAAAAAAGTTTAGAAAAATTTGAGAATGTTTGTGCTATACTTAATTTCTATGCAAAAACGACTCTTTCTTATCCTCGGCGCACTCATACTCTGTATTGCTGCGCTTGTATATCTTCAACGCCATGAAATACAAACTTTGTATCAGAAATTTTTTGTAGCCAAAACTTTGCAAGTACAAAATGAGGCTTCTTCTGAACAGGAAGCAAACATAAAAATAACATTTCTCGATATTGGTCAGGGTGATGCTAGTTTTATTGATTGGCCAGATGGGACGCAGATGCTCGTCGATTGTGCTATTGATGCTCGTATTCTCGAGGCGCTTGGCCGGGTGATGAGTCCATTTGATCGCAAGATAGACTATCTTGTCGTAAGTCACCCAGATCAAGATCACTATGGTGGATGTGTCGATGTTTTGAAGCGCTTTGAGGTAAAGCATATTGTCTACAATGGTTACAAAAAAAATAGCAGTCAGTATTTGCCAGTATTTTTGCAGACGGTCGAGGATGAAAAAAAAGATGGAGCCGAGTATATTGAAGTAGACCATGAACAAAGCTGGACTATCAACAGCTCGACACTGCATTTTCTCTATCCAGATTTGCCGATCAATAGCCATCCATTTTTGTCAAAAGTTTCAAAAAACGATGTTTCAAACAATACTTCGATTCTCATGATTTTGCAGTATGGACACAAAAAAGTTATGTTTACCGGGGACAGCGAATTTGAAGAAGAAAATTATCTGATGAGCAAATTTTCAAGTGCCACCCTCGACGTGGACGTTCTCAAAGTTGGCCATCATGGAAGTAGTGGGTCGACATCGGATGCCTTCCTCAAAGTTTTGACCCCAGAGTATGCGATTATTTCGTCGGGAAAGGAAAATAAGTATGGACATCCAAGTTTGCGGACCTTGCATCGCCTTGAACGTGCCAATTCTCAAGTTTGGCGAACGGACACAAGAGGTGATATAATACTTAACATATATGAAGATACAATCATTTTCCAAAATCACTAAATATCTTGTTATTGGGGCAGCCTGTTTTTTTCTTTCAGGGGTGGTCCATGCTGAACCATTTAATTTTGTCGTTAATAGAGGTTTGTGGATGTCCAAAAAAGACGTCTTTGCCGGTTCTTCGGTCAAAATTTATGGAGTTGTGGTGAATAATAATTTTTCTACACTTTCTGCTACGGTAGATTTTTTGAGTAATGGGCAAAGTATTGGTAAAACTCGAGTAGAAAATATAAAATTTGAAGAGGCTCGGCAGGTGTATGTAGAGTATCTTCTTCCTGCTGGAAGTCTCAAAATGGAAATCAAGCTTGAATCAATTACTGCCAAAGATGCAGAGGGTAAAAATGTGGTTATTTCGGCCGATGAACTTGCTGCTTTTGGTGCAACACAAGATTTTTTTATTGATATTGATACAGACAAAGATAAAATCGGAGATACAAAAGACCCTGACGATGACAACGATACCCTCAGTGATGAAGAAGAAAAAGTACGGGGGACAGATTCTCTTAAAGTGGATAGTGATGCAGATGGTATAAAAGACGCCGAAGAAGTAAAAAAAGGTTTGGATCCAACTCGTGCGGATAGTGATGGAGATGGTACAAAAGATGCTCAGGATCTTTTTCCTCTTGATAAAAATGAATGGGCAGATGCAGACAAAGATGCTATTGGGGATAATGCTGATCCAGATGATGATAATGATGGAGTACCCGATCAAGATGAAAAAACACAGGGGACAGATCCTGTAAAATCTGATACTGATGGCGATACACTGCTTGAAGGCGAAGAGCAAAAATATGGAACAAATCCATTAAAAAAAGATACAGATGGTGATGGAGTTGATGATAATTTTGAAATTGCCATGAAAACAGATCCTCTCAAAGCGGATACAGATAGTGATGGCCTTTCGGATAAAGAAGAAGCGACTCAAAAAACGAGTCCGACTATTGCAGATACAGATAGTGATGGGGTTCTCGATGGAACAGAAGTCGCAGCAAAGAGTAATCCACTTAAAGTTGATAGTGATGGAGACGGGGTACTCGATAAAGACGATGCTTTTCCAAATGATTCCAGTGAATCCAAAGATAGTGATGGAGACGAAATTGCTGACAACAAAGACCAGGATGACGATAATGATGGCTTGACAGATGAGGAAGAATTGGGGTACCATACGGACCCATTGAAGGCAGATAGCGACGGGGATGGCGTGAGTGATCACGAAGAGGTTCGTAAGGGCACAGACCCCAATAAAGCCGAGACTTCTTGGCTGAGTGTATTCAAAAAAACAGCTTCTGAAAGTAATTCGAGCAAACAGACTCCAGACTGGGTTTCTAGTTCTCCTTGGAAAAATATTGTTCAGTTTGGAGCTTTGATATCGTTTCTTGCCTTTGTATTTTTTGCTCTAAAATATCGTTTTAAAAAGAAAGCAATTCAAAAAAATAAAAATTATGACATTCTCAAAGACGACAAATAAAATAGTATTTTTGGCTTTCGTACTGAGTATCACTTTTTTCTTTGCACCTGTAGTTCATGCAGATGTTTTGGACTCTGATCATGATGGTTTGACCGATACAGAAGAAACAACACTCTATGCAACTGATCCAAATAATGCTGATACCGATGATGATAGTTTTCTTGACGGTCGTGAAGTAGACAGTGGTTATTCTCCACACTTTGGAAAAGGTGCTCGTTTGAGTCAAACAGATTTTGATGCGGATGGTTTGAACGATGCTATGGAAATTCGTTTTCATACAAACCTTGGCTCCAAAGATAGCGACGGCGATGCTCATCTTGATCTTGATGAAGTTCTTTTTGGTTATGATCCAAGCTCTGCCTCCACAGACATTCGACTTTCTCGTGCGGTTATTGTAGATCGTAGTACTCAAAGATTGTCTTATCAAGTAAGTGGAATAGAAATGAAAAATTTTCCAGTTTCTACTGGAAACCCATTTACTCCAACTCCAGAAGGAGAATTTTCTGTACAAAGAAAACGTGAGTATGTGGATTATATTGGTGTAGGGTATAGTTACCCTCATACTCGTTGGAATTTGCAATTTTTGCCACATTACTACCTTCATACAGCTTATTGGCATAATGATTTTGGTGTTCGTACTCGTTCCCATGGTTGTGTCAATATGCGTGAGGCTGATGCTGGATTTTTGTTCAAATACCTTGAAGTTGGGGTTCCTGTGACCGTTACTGGAACAACTCCAATTCACCTTTATGTAGCCTCAAAATAATGAATCTCTATGAATACTACTCCCTCAATGGATAATCTCATTTCTTTGTGTAAGCGTCGTGGTTTTGTGTTTCCAGGAAGTGAAATTTATGGTGGTTTGGCCAACTCTTGGGACTACGGTCCACTTGGTGCTCAGCTCAAAAAAAATATCAAAGACTTTTGGTGGAAAACTTTTGTACAAACTCGTGAAGATATGGTGCCTTTTGATGGGGCAATTTTGATGAACCCACGGGTTTGGGAAGCGTCTGGACATGTGGCAACGTTTCATGATCCATTGGTAGAAGATGTTGTGACACACAAACGCTATCGTGCAGATCATTTGCTTGAAGATGCTGGAATCAATCCTACAGGAATGACTATTGAACAAATGGGGCAGGCTATTGTGGAAAACAAATTAAAAAGTCCAGAAGGAAATCAATTGTCTGCGCCTCGTCAGTTCAATATGATGTTTCAAACAACGATTGGTCCTGTGCAAACAGACAGTGATAACATTGTGTATTTGCGTCCAGAAACAGCACAGGCAATGTTTGTAAACTTCAAACAAGTTGCAAGTACAACACGCAAGCGTTTGCCTTTTGGTATTGCTCAGATTGGAAAGGCTTTTCGAAACGAAATTACTCCTGGAAATTTTATTTTCCGAACTTTGGAATTTGAACAAATGGAAATTGAGTACTTTCTTGAAGAAAAAGATTGGCAAGAAGTTTTTGAACAGTGGACCAAAGATATTGAAAAATTTGCCCTCGGTCTTGGTATTGATACTACAAAAATTCATCATTTTGAAGTGCCTGCAGAAGATCGTGCCCACTACTCCAAACGTACTATTGATTTCATGTTTGATTTTCCTTTTGGTCAAAAAGAACTGTGGGGAATGGCTTACCGCACCGATTATGATTTGAATGCACACCAAACACATTCAAAACAATCTCTTGAATATATTGACCCAGATGACAATAAACGCAAATTTACTCCACATGTGATCGAACCTTCTTTTGGTGTTGATCGTACATTGTTGGCGCTTTTATCAAGTGTGTACAAAGAAGAAATTGTGGCCGAAGGGGATACTCGTATTGTGCTTCAATTTTTGCCACATATGGCTCCATACCAAGTAGCCGTACTTCCTCTTATGAAAAAAGACGGTATGAGTGAACGTGCCAAAGAAATTTATCGCGAATTGCTCAAAGATTTTCGTGTTGACTATGACGAAGCAGGAAGTCTTGGAAAACGCTATCGTCGTGAAGATGAAATTGGTACACCATATTGTGTTACGATTGACTACGAGACATTTGAAGATAACGCTGTAACCGTTCGTGATCGTGATACTATGCAGCAAGAACGTATTGCTGTGGCAGAACTCAAAAATTATTTAGCACAAAAGATGATTTTTTAATTATGTTTGAAAAATATCAACTCAAAAATAAAATGAATGTGCTTTTGGTGCCTCAGACTGATACTCGTAGTGCCACATTTATGGTGATGTATCCTGTTGGTTCTCGTTACGAAACAGAATCTTTGCGTGGAGCGTCACATTTTGTAGAGCACCTCATGTTCAAAGGGACACACAAACGCAAAAGTACACTTATTTTGACTCGTGAGATTGATAGACTTGGGGCAGAGTACAATGCTTTTACGGGCAAAGAATATACTGCTTACTATATCAAAGTAGATGCGAATTATTCTCGTATTGCGCTTGATATTCTCTCAGACATGCTCAACAATTCAAGATTTGATCCAAAAGAAATGGAACGTGAAAAAAATGTGATTGTCGAAGAACTTCGTATGTATCGCGACAATCCTCTTATGAATATTGATAATTTGTTTGAGGAGCTCATGTTCCAAGGTTCTACATTGGGGAGAGATATTGGGGGAACAGATAAACATGTACTCAATTTTGACCGTGATGAAGTCATGGCCTATCACGATAAATATTATAGTCCAAGAAATGCAACATTGGTTGTTGCTGGGAAAATTGATGATACCCTCAAGCGTTCTATCGAACAGTATTTTGATGTATATGAAAGTGGTGGTAGTTCAAAGCAAAACTTTAAGCCAAGTAATTTTGGACCAAATGCACACAAAGACCGTTTGATCATTCAAGAAAAAGTAACGGATCAAGTACAGCTTATGCTTGGTTGGCCAGCATTTGCTCGCGGCGATGATCGAAATTACGCCCTTGGAATACTCAATACTATTTTGGGTGGATCTATGTGTTCACGTTTGTTTATCGAGGTTCGTGAACGTCGAGGTTTGGCATATAGTATACGCAGTGGAAACGAGACATTTCGTGATACAGGATATAGCTCTGTTCGTGTGGGTCTTGATCCAAAAAATCTCAACAAAGCTATTGCGCTTATCAAATCCGAGATCATGAAGATGCTCGCAAAAGGTGTGACAGACAAAGAACTTCGTGATGCAAAAACACATATTCGTGGATCACTGACTTTGTCACTTGAAGATTCAGAAACACAGGCAAACTGGTTTGCTCGTAAATCTGTGTTGTATGACGAAATCTCAACTCCAGAAGAAGAACTCCAAAAATTGGAAGCAGTCACCAAAGAAGATATTAAAAAAGTTGCAAAATTGATTTTTGATTGGAATAAAACCCGTGTTGCGATTATCGGACCAGTGAAAAAAGACCAAGTCGTATTTTAATCTTCATTCCCTTATATGAAATACATCTTTGGAAACTGGAAAATGTACTTGAATGTTGAAGACTCGCTTTTGTTGTCACAAGAACTTTCGAGAATAGCATTTTCAGAAGCAAAAGTTTGTATTTTCCCCAATGCGCTTGTATTTCGCGCTGTACAGGATATTTTGTCTCATAATAAAAACATACAGCTTGGGGCCCAAAACGTCGCTTGGACGCCTCAGGGAGCCTATACGGGGGCTCTCTCTGCAGAGCTCTACAAACAGTGTCAGGCAGAGTATGCTATTGTTGGTCACAGTGAACGACGATATATTTTTGGAGAGAGCAATAGTGATGTTCGAAAAAAAGTCGAAGCTTGTTTGGCCGCTCAAATCACTCCTGTAGTGTGTATTGGAGAAACACGTGAAGACAAAGAATCAAATACCCGAAGTATTCGTTTGAAAGAACAAATACAAGCAGTCTTTGAAAATCTTGATTGTAGCCCGGATCAAAATATTTTTATTGCCTACGAACCTGTTTGGGCTATTTCTCGAGGAGCTTCGGCCGATCCCTGTCTTCCTGCGGATGTAGAAGATGTGCATGCTTTTATTGTAACAGAAATAAAACACTATACAGAAAAAACAGTTCCAATTTTGTATGGTGGCAGTGTCAATGCAGAAAACATTTCTTCGTATCTTGATATCCCCAATGTCGATGGTGTCTTGGTAGGAAACGCATCTACCAAAAAAGAATTTTGGCAATTTGTATCACATTTATAATCTATGTACGCTCTTTTTCCTTTACTTCTTATCTTTTGTTCTTTTGCCGCGATTATTTTTTTGATTGTAAAAAAATTTCCACAACTAACATTGCTTGATGTAGAAAGTATTCCAGAAGTAAAAGAAGAAAAGAAAAAAGATGAGTTTTTGAAAAAACGTGCAGAAAAAAAGATCCAAGAAAAAAAAGAAAAAAAGAAAGTGAAGTGGCAACCACTTTTGGATTTTTCAGAGCATCTCCAATCTGGATTTCGCAGTTTTGTGGGGACTATTGAAAAAAAAGTTTTTCATATTAACTTTGCAAAAAATCGTGAAAAAAAATTGGAAGAGGGAATTACCCCAGAACAAGAGATTGCACTTCTTGTACACGAAGCTGAAAATGCTCGACATGCTGGAAATTTGGATCAGGCTGAAAAGAAATATATTGAAGTTATTCGTTTGGATCCAAAATATATTGATGCCTATCGGGGTCTTGCCGAGGTATATATGGGACTTGGTCAAAAGAAAGAAGCCGAAGAAACCTATCAATTTTTGCATCATTTGCTTCCAAATGACGATATGGTTTGTATACGTCTTGCAGAGTTGGCAGAAGAAGAGGGGAAAACGACCACAGCGATTCAATATTATGAGAAATCTTTGCTTCTTAATGACTCTATTGCGAGCCGTTTTGCGCACCTAGCGGGCCTTTTGGAGGGGGAAAAACAGTACCCAGCTGCACTCGAGGCCATGGAGCAATCTGTGGAGCTAGAACCCCAAAATCCAAAATATCTTGACAATCTTATAGAACTTGCTATAATTGTGAGCGATAAAGAACTTGCCGAAGAGACCTACCAAAAGCTTCGCCTGGTAAACCCAGACAATCACAAGCTTCCTCTCTTCAAAGACAAGATTCAGGCCCTAGGATAGGGGAAAATATCCACCATGCCGAGATAGCTCAGCGGTAGAGCAGCTGTTTTGTAAACAGCGGGTCGCAGGTTCAAATCCTGTTCTCGGCTCCAAGATAATTTACTAATTCAAGTAGTTTACTGAAACTCCTGGATATGGTAATGTGAGAGTAATATGATTACTCTTCAAAAAGAACAATTACCTCAGATTTTAGATCTTTACAATCAAGGACAGAGTGTTCGTGAAATTTCTGAAAAGTTCGATGTTTCTATTGATGCAATGTTTTATTTTTTTCGTAAATATAAAATAGTAAGACGAAATGCCTCTGATAGAAATAAAGCTTTCTTTGAAAGAAAACAATTAAGTTTTTGTATAAAAGAAAAACTTTCTTTGGAAGAAGAAAAATTAAAAGTTGCAGGTATAATGTTGTATTGGGGAGAAGGTTCGCAGTGGTCAGGAGAGAAGATTGTTGATTTTGCAAATAGCAAACCAGAAATGATAAAAATATTTCTTCAATTTTTGCGAGATGTTTGTGGCATTGATGAAAGTAAGCTGCGTGTTTATGTATATGCTTATGAAGATCAAGATCTGAAAAAGATAATGAATTTTTGGTCAAAGTTAACTCACATTCCATTAAAAAATTTTTCTAAGCCTTATATTCGAAAAGATTTTAAGGTTGAGAAGAGTGGAAAAATGGAATATGGACTTGTTCATATTCGATACTACGATAAAAAACTATTGCTTTTGATAAAGCAGTGGATTCAACAGTACGCTCAACAATATTGATGGGTCGGTTCCAGAGCGGTCAAATGGGGCAGACTGTAAAAATGCAGCCCTTGAGGGAAACTTCGAGGTAAACTTTTCGGGATAACGGTGAAGGCTAAGTCCGTAGGCGGATATGCGAACACCGTGGGAACCCCAATATTTATTGGGGGCACCGTAGAGACTAGATACCGAAATACCTAATACTAAATAAAATTGGTAATGGTAAAGATATAGTCCACGCCATAGAGAAATCTAGGGATAAGTGAAATCTGCTGGCTTACGCCTTCGCATGTTCGAATCATGCCCGGCCCACAAAAAACTCTCCATATCGGAGAGCTTTTTTATTTTCAATTTTTAGAGTGTTTTCAAATCTGCAATAACCTGGTCCACATGATCAGCAGGTTTTACTATTTCGTAGTGCCGTATTATTTTACCTTTTTCGTCAATGAGAAATGAGTCGCGTTGTATTCCCATATATTTTCGACCATACAGAGATTTTTCTCCCCACACTCCATATTTTTCAACCACTTTTTTTTCTGTATCTGCAAGCAGGGGAAAGTTGAGCCCAAATTTCTCGGCAAATTTTTGGTGTTTTTTGACATCGTCACAACTGACACCAAGTACTTGCACTCCAAATTTTTTGAGTTCATTGAGGCGATCACGAAAACTACAGGCTTCGGTGGTGCATCCTGGTGTGTCATCTTTGGGGTAAAAATAGAGCAAGACTTTTTTGCCAAGATAGTCTTTGAGTGCCTGTTTTTTGTTGCTTTGATCAAGAAGTGAAAATGCGGGGGCTTTTTTATTGAGAAGATCCATAAAAAAAATTAAACGTGAGTATATTTTTATTGTAACTGAATTTGTACTTATCCACAAGGGGCTCTTTTTTTTGCAATACGTGTTATACTAAATATAATTCCTTTGTCTTTATTTTTAACCTTTTCTCTATGTGGAAAGGATGTATCGGTCACAAGATAAGTGGCCTTCTCGTAGTCGTAGGAGCCCTCAATTGGGGACTCGTTGGAGCATTTGAGTGGAATCTCGTAAATGCCCTTTTGGGACAATGGGCTATGGTAGAACGTATTGTGTACGTTTTGGTGGGGCTTGCTGCGATTATGATGATCGTAGGATGCCGATGCAAACAATGCAAAGCTTGCTGCAGTACTGATGCAAAAAAAATGTAGTTCACTTGTCGTGGACAGGAAACCCTTGAGATTCTCGAGGGTTTTTTGTTGGAGGAGAATATTGACGGTAGCGCTGCTTTGTAGTACAATATCTGCACTCTAAATAATGCTGCCATAGCTCAGTTGGTAGAGCGCGGCCATGGTAAGGCCGAGGTCTCCAGTTCAATCCTGGATGGCAGCTCCAAAATGAAAACCGCTCATTCAAGCGGTTTTTTCATATATTATACGTTAAAATAGCATAAATGTTATACATATTAACGTATAATTGACAAAAACATGTTAATATGATATAATTTAAGCAGATTTATATTATACTCTATTTCTATGAATAAAATCAGCAAAGATCGAATTCAAGACCTCAAAGAACAATATGACCGTTTACGCATAGGTAAACAGGCTCTTTTGAAGCTTATTGATGAGTCTGAGATAGCAGAAAATGTGTACAATTCCAATGCTATTGAAAATTCTACTTTGACACTCAAAGAAACCGAAAAGATTCTTCTTGAAATGGAAGTGTCACGGGATGTAAGTTTGCGTGAAGTTTTTGAAGCAAAAAATCTTGCTCGCGTTGTTGAATATATACGAGAAAAATCTGCAAATACTGAACTCGACAAAGAAGTGATCATGCTTTTACACAAAATGCTTATCAGCAATATCGATGACGATATTGCAGGAAGATTTCGCAAAAGCGGAGAGTATGTGCGAGTCGGTACACATATCGCCCCAGCGCCAGAACAAGTAGAAGGATTTATTGAAAGAGCACTGATTGAATACTCAAAAGATTTGGAAACATTTTTTTCAGACAAAGTAGCTCGTTTTCATTTGCGTTTCGAACACATACACCCTTTCTGTGATGGAAATGGAAGAATTGGACGAGTGCTTATAAATTATCAACTTCAACGTCTTGGTTTTCCATCTATTATTATTCGTGATAAAGAAAAACAAGTGTATTATCAAGCATTTCGAGATTTTGACGATAAAAATGTAATGAAAAGCATGGAACGAATTTTGGCTTTGTCTATTATGGAGTCTTTGCATAAAAGAATTGCGTATCTCAAAGGAGAAACTATTATCACTTTGAGTGAATATGCAAAAAATCAAGAAAAGTCTATTCATACATTGTTGAATGCTGCTCGTCGACAAACAATTCCTGCTTTTCGAGAAAAAGGCGTTTGGAAAATTGGGGTTGAAGTATAAGTGCAGTTCTAACGTCACAGGTTATTCGGCTCACAAATTAAAACCGCTTATTTCAGCGGTTTTTTTATGCTCAAGTCGCAGTTTTATACTTATTCACAATGTAACTTGTTTATATAATTATAAAATGTAGACTATGGAAGTAACTTATATTGTATGAACTTATATAAACAAAGCACATATGAAACTTGTTTGGCTGTAAGTCTTTTACATATATTAGATATTGTTCCAAATAGAAAAAAAGAAATTGAGATTTGGCGGAAAGGATGGAATTTTAACTTTTTGGAAGGTCAACTCAATGCGGTGGTTGGTCAATATTCTGTTTCATTAAATGTTTTTGTGGGTAGTAAAATCTATGGAGAGTATCTTTGTTCCCATGTTTATTCGAATATTCATATTATCCATCAAAAAATTGATAGTAAATTTATTTTTTGTTTAGTAAAAGAAAAACCTATAATAGTGTATCTTGATAACTATTTTCTTCAAAAAAAACTTCATGCCCCTCATTTTGTTGTAGTTCTTGAAAGCACTCAAAAATGTTTGAAAATTTTTGATCCATGGGATGGACGAGAAAAACTTATTTCATTGAATACTTTTCAAAAAGGTGTGAAAAGTTTAGAAACCTATCTCAAATTTAGTCCAATAGTTATACAAAGGACTGATTTAGGGTAGATAGACAAAATATATTCAATAAGTTACACTTATCTCATAAACTGAAATCTTTCACTATTTATGAATACCGATGAAGTCGTTATAAAAGAGTCTTTAATTGATGGAAAAGGTATTTTTGCGTCCCGAAACTTTAAACAAGGAGAAGTGATTTTGCATTGGGATACTACTCAAGTTATAGATAAAAGTGAGTTAAAAAAACTTGATGAAGAAGAAAAAAAGTATATAACGCTCGTAAATGGTCAGTATACCAAAATGCAAGAACCTGAAAAATTTGTAAATCACTCCTATAATCCCGATACTTACGTAAAAAATTTTTGTGATGTAGCTCTTCGAGATATTTCAGAAGGGGAGGAGATCACAAGTGACTATACTGATAGCTTACCTCCAAATACGGTGATACCGTGTAATTGTGGAAGTAAGCGTTGTAGAAAAGTTATTACCAATATGAAATTCTTATTACAACAAAGTGATTTTGCCGCTATTCCATCACAAACTGAACGATTAGATGAACGGCACCAGACGAGCGAGCCAATGGAGATCGTCTGTTGTGGCCTGCCAATTCAAGTACTTAGTGGTGTATATAAAACTTCCGCAGATACGGAACTTATGGCAGACACAGTCAAAATTGAGCTTCACCAGACCTTTTTGGAAATAGGTTGTGGCACGGGTATAGTGTGTATCTCTTTGGCAAAAAAAGCTAAATCAGGAGTTGGAGTAGATATCAATAAACTTGCGGTTGAAAATAGTAAATTAAATTTTGCTCGACATAGTAGCATAAATAATGTTGAATTTTTGGAATCAAATCTTTTTGAAAATGTACAAGGACAATTTGACGTCATTATATGTAATCCACCATATAACAACAATAATGCCAAAGATAATATAGATAAAATGTTTTGGGATGCAAAAGATGACATGAAACAACGTTTTTTCAAAGAAGTAGGGAACTATTTAAAAGAAAATGGACGAATATATTTTGGTTGGGCCAACTTTGCAGATTTAGATCTCTATTTGCCATTTCGTTTAGCAGAAGAAAATGGATTTGAAGTGGTAGATGTTCAAAGTCGTCCTTCGAAGAGTAAAAATTGTTTATTTTATGTTTTTGAGTTTAGAAGAAAGTAATCATAATTTTATTTTATGGACCAGCAAAGACTACAACAAATTATAGATTTCATGCGTGTTACGGATCAAATGAAGTTGATTTATCGAACCGTCGAAATATCTACCAATGAGCGTGGAGAAAGCGACGCCGAGCATTCTTGGCACTTGGCACTTTTGCTTATGTTACTCGAAAAAGATTTGCCACAAAATATTGATAAAATTAAACTCTATAAAATGCTTGTTATGCATGATATAGTAGAGATTTATGCGGGAGATACACCACTTTACGACGATGTTGGAAGAATGGATAAAGCCCAGCGAGAGGCCGAGGCTGCTAAAAAATTATTTTGCCAACTTCCGGGAGATCTCAAAGAAGAGTTTTTTTCTTTATTTAACGAATTTGAAGCACGGGAAACATTGGAAGCAAAAATTGCAAAAGCGTTTGATAAAATTCATCCTCTTATTCAAAACTTGTGTTCGAACGGGACAGATTACAGAAATTTTCATGCTACTTATGACGATGAAAAACAGAGAATCGAAAAATATGTCGATTTTGATCCTATTTTGAAGCAGATTTCGGACTTTCTTCTTGATGATGCAAAAAAATGTGGGTATATACAATAAAAATTTTATGCAACATCAAATGAAACTTTTACCAGGACCTTTTGAAAAAATAAAATTTGGATTCAAAATTATTGAAATTCGTCTTTTTGATGAAAAACGACAACAAATTCAGGTGGGTGATACGATTGAATTTTCATTGTTACCTGACCTTACTGAAAAGATATTTGTTGAAGTCACTGGCCTTTTACGATATGCTTCTTTTCGTGATCTTATTGTTGGGTGTGGAATGGAGCCTTTTGGGTATTTAAGGGAATATCCGCAGGAAGATTTTTTACAAAGTATATATACGATTTATTCAAAAGAAGATGAAGAAAAATATGGGGTACTCGGTATTCAAATAAAATTGTGTAATTAAACCGAATATATGGAAAACAGACCAAAGGTAGGAGTGGGTGTTGTTATTATGAAAGATGGGAAAGTACTTTTAGGGAAGAGAAAAAATGCGCATGGGGAAGGTTCGTGGTGTTTTGCAGGAGGGCATTTGGAATATGGAGAATCATGGGAAGAGTGTGCAAGAAGAGAAGCTCTTGAAGAAACTGGACTTACCATCAAAAATGTCCGTTTTGGTACTATCACCAATGATATTTTTGAAAAAGAACAAAAGCACTATATCACTCTTTATATGCTCTGTGAGCCAGATGTCGGTCAGGTGACTGTAATGGAACCAGAAAAATGCGAAGGGTGGGAGTGGTTCGACTGGGACAATTTACCTCGACCTCTTTTTATCCCGATTGAAAATCTTTTGTCTATGGGATATAACCCATTTCAGTCAAAGTAAAATATACGTAGTTAAATATGTTAATTATTGTATTTAAAGATATTGTTCAATCACTATGAAAATAGTTTCTTTAAACACCTGGGGAGGGCGAGCGAGTCTTGAAAATTTGTTACAATTTTTATGTTCTTATAGTGATGTGGATATTTTTTGTTTACAAGAAGTATGGGGTGGGGGCGAAGATACAGTAAGAAAGCTTTTTTCAGATGAAAATATAAATGAAGTAGAATGGAATCTTTTACAAAAAATAAAAATGGCGTTACCAGGTTATAATGCTTATTTTCGTTGTAATTTTTTTGATTTTTTTGGGTTGGCTATATTTGTGAAAAAAGAAATTCATATACTAGAAGAAGGAGATGCCTTTGTTTATAACGAAAAGGGATATTTTTCAAAAGAAGAATTTGGCGATCATGCTCGCAATATTCAATATATCTGTATTGATACGAATGAAGGTCCTCGGACTATTATTAATTTTCATGGTCTTTGGGATGCAATGGGAAAAGGAGATACAAAGAATCGTATATTACAATCTGAAAAAATTTTACAATTTGTAAAAACAATACAGAATCCATTTGTTTTATGTGGAGATTTTAACTTGCTTCCAGATACACAGAGTATTCAAATTTTTGAGCAATATGGTCTTAGGAATTTAATTCGAGAGTACAAAATAAATTCTACACGAACGAGTTTCTATACCAAGTCAGTGAAATTCGCCGATTATGCCTTTGTGAGTGAAGGTATTCAGGTTGTAAATTTTTTGGTACTTCGAGATGAAGTTTCAGATCACTCTCCACTGCTTTTAGAATTTGAGTAAATATTTTAGAATAGTATATATACAATTTATATTTATGGATAGCAATTACAAAAAAGTACATTTTGGTATTTATGGTATCGCCCAAAAAGACGGAAAACTTTTGATGATCAAAAAATCTCGTGGTCCATATATTGGACTTCTCGATCTTCCAGGTGGAAGAATGGAAGAATGTGAGATGGTAGAAGAAACATTGATTCGTGAGTTGCAAGAAGAGACGTCGGCAACTGTCAAAAGCATGCAATTTTTTGACTTTGCAGAATATAGGTGTGTATACGAAGAAAATGGCGAAACAAAATATTTTCACCATATTGGACTTTATTTTTTGCTAGATATTGAGGTTGAAAATTTGAAAGAAGGGGCTGATGGTCATGATTCAAATGGGGCCGAGTGGATTCCACTTCCACTTCACGAAAATATGATTGCTCCAATTTTGAAAAAACCTTTGAAAATGTATTTAAAATAAATTTTTGTTATGCCAGAACAAGAACAGTTACAAAATCCGGAGATCAAAGAAAAATATAATGGAAGTTATGGTATCGTTATAAAACCAGATATCTCTACAGGAGAACAGTCTCTTCGACTCGCTAATGAATTAACTCCAAACGCCGAGTATAAAGTGACGGTTCCGCATCTCACACTGTATCATGGAAATATTTCTAATCTTCCACTCGACAAAGTTCAAGAAATTCTGAGGTCAACACAAGAAATGCTTCGCGATAACATTCACGATCTTCGAGATATTCAAGTCTTTGGTGGAAAATTTGTGTTCTGGGATGTTATCAAAAACAAGAGTATGCGGCAGGCACATGATATTGCCCTTGGACTTTCGAAATTTTTAGATAGGGAAAAACTTGCTCGTGCACTTCAGGAGGGTTTAAATCTTACTGAAGAACAAAGACTCAACATGGAACAATTTGGTCATCCATTGGTAGGTGATTTATATCGTCCTCATATAACTTTATCCTATGATTCTCAAGGAATAGTTTTGCCTGAAGATGTTCAATCATGTGATTGGCGCATGAATGTAAACAATGTTCATTTTGCTGAAATTGGAAAATACGGAAGCGTCGCTAAAATTATTTTATAGGAGTGTAAGGAATAGTATAAAGGCCTATGTTGAAATTATTTAAAATTATAAAATATATACTTTTTACAGGTATTCTTGTTTGTGTTATTACTGCCACAGTGATTATTTGGGATGGGCTTCATGATAATATTCACCAAAATGATGCAATTGTAATATTGGGTAATAAAGTAGAATTGACAGGTAAACCTTCACCACGATTGTTGAGTCGATTGGAAAAAGGTTTTGAGTTGTATCAAAATAAAACAGCCCCACTCATCATAGTTACAGGTGGAACTGGGGTGGAAGGATTTGATGAAGCAAAAGTGATGAAACAATATCTTGTTGACAAGGGTGTTCCTGAAGATGTTGTATTTGTAGATTCTCAAGGAGTCGATACTTTTTCAAGTGCAAAAAATATACAGAAAATTGTGAAAGAGAGAAATATAAAGTCTGTATTGGTAGTAAGTAACTATTATCATATTTCTCGTACGGTTTTTGCTTTTAAAGAAAATAATATTCTTGAAGTATATTCGGCTCATGCCAATTTTTTTGAATGGAGAGATATGTTTTCAATACCTCGAGAAGTGCTTGTTTTTTATTTTTATATATGGAAACAAATAAACTCATAAATTTAAAATTTCGAAAATATTCTCTTTTAGAATTTTGGATATATTATGTTCTCTATACTCCTGCAATTTATGCAGCTGTATTGTTTTTTCTTTTTTTACTTTTGATTCTTGTTGATTTTGTTTTTGATTCTATTTTTAAATTTTCACTTATCCCATTTTTTGTATCAAAATATGCACAATCGTTGATTCCCAATAATGAATTTATTTTGGTTATATTTGGAGTTTTTCTTCTTTCTATTTTTATTGGACTCTTTGCAAAATTTTTCAAATCTTATAGAGCCGAGTGTGTGATTGATGAAAGCGCAAAAACTGTTTCTGTTCAGATAGATCAAAAACCATACAGTGATATAAAATTTGTAAAAACTTTTTGGTATTTGCCCTTCGTATTATTCCGTACTCTTGGACGTGGTTTACGATTTTCGGTGTATGCTCTGTGGCTTCGCTATGAGACAAGGCAAGGAGAAAAAGGATATCTTCTTTTAGAAGATGGATCATTTCTTGATATAAAATTAAATTCTCGATATCAAAAAATTGTTGAGATGGAAGATTATGTGCATGTTATTTCGCTGTTTTTCAATTTGGGTTTTTTGACCGTTCCTCTCCATGCAAAATTTTTGCGTAGAAAAAAGTTTCTTTCTTGGTTTGTTTGGATTGTGTTGGGTATTTGTTTTGTTGTTTTGATCGTAACGAAGTTTTAGTTTTTATAGCGTATTCCATCTATTTTTGAAATATATGAGTGAAAGAAAAATGAGAGATGCATTTGGTATGGATATATTTTATCGCCCTCTTGAAAGAAATCGTGAGGAAATTATAAGAGCTATTGAAATTGCAAATACATCAGGATTTTCTATTCAAGTAGATTTTATTCTTTCGCCAGAAGTTCGTCCTGCATTACTCCAGATTTTGGCATATACAAATGAAAGGATTCTTTCTCTGACTCAGGTAGGAAAAAATCTTTTAAAAAATATAGAGAATATTTCAGATGGTGATACAATTTCTTTAGAAATTTCCCCAAAGTTTGGTGATAAAAGTTTATTTCCGTATAAAAATAAGATAGACTCTCTCGTAAAGATTTTGTTATCGTCAAGTCGATTAGAACTTAAAAAATCAAAACAGTACAAGTGATTTGATTTTTGAAAATTCTCGATGGGGTTCAAGAACATAAAATACTTTTGTATTCAAAAATGATTCTGAGAAAAATACAGATTTTTGAGGATCATTTGTATTGTCAGAAACTTTGGGAAAAGAGAGAGCAATTCCTTTTTCATTTTGTGAAAAACAGTAGCTGATACGATCGTTGTTCAAACTTTTTATATCTTGGTTGACAGAGTGTTCGTAGGGCTTTGAAAAATCAATAACAAGAATTGATTTTTTCCAAAACAAAAGAGTCCGAGTGAGTTCGAGACTTGTTTTGGATATCTGTATTTTGTAGGGAGAAAAATAATCCCAACGAAAAAAGATAAGAAGAGATTGGCCTATCGCTATAATGAGTACAATGCCCAAATAGGTCCAGAGTATAAAACTGGGTATTTGTGTGGCAAGAAATGTACTGATGCTGTTTTCGGGTAAGAAGATTGGTTTTTCCATGAGCCAGTCAAGACAGAGGAGCAAAAATGCTCCACCGGCAAGGATACTGAGGATAAAAGAACTTGCAAATACAAAAGTAAATATGGATTTGAAAAAGGGAACTCTTAGTGCACGAACATATTTTTGACCATCGACTCCATAGGTAAAAATTGGACCTTGTTTGTTTTTTTCTCGTGCCTTGAAAATAAAAATATGGAGGTAGAGGACCAATAGAAAGCTGAGTCCCAGCAGACAAAGAAGTATGATTTTTGAAACTGTCATAAAAATTATTCAAGAAAAAGTCTTTTGGTATCTGCCAAGATGGCCTTTGGGTCTTGTTTCCAGGCGTCGGAAACATCGGCATAGAGTTCAAGCTCATTACCGTCGGGATCAAGAATATAAATACTGTGAGTCACTCCATGATCAGCTGTTCCAATGATTGTTACATTTTTTTCTTTGAGTTCTTGGTATACTTTTTTGGCGTCTTCTGCTGAGTCACCAATTTTGAATCCGACATGGTAGAGTCCTGGTTCTGCAGATGCTGGGTGTGTGGGTTTTCCACCAACTTCTATCAAAAGCATTTCGTGATGATTGCGTCCTGCCGAAAAAAGAGCGATTCCTTCTTCTCTGTGAATTTCACGAAATCCAAGTATGTCGCGATAAAAGTCGGCTACGAGTGTGAGATGAGATACATAAAAGACAATATGACCGAGTTCTTGAATTTTCATAAATATAATGAATATTTTCGTTTGAAACAAAGGTATCTTAGCGGTATATAAAGTGTTTTGTCAAACAGTGTATTTTTATAAAAAAAAGAGACAGCAATTTTTGCTGTCTCTCTATTTTTATCTTTTATATATGTCCACCAAAACATTGAAATTCAAATGGATGGAGTGCACAGTAATTTTGTACGATTGGAGCTTGAAGTTGAATATTTCTTTCGAGTAGAATTTGGTTTATTTGAAAGTTTCCGTTATTGATTCCGTTGGTACAATTTGCATTGCAGACCATTTTTATATAATACATATCGTCACCGTGTGCTTGTACATGTGGGCGCATTTTGGCCCAATCAAGAGGAGGGGCAAAAGTATATCGATAAGAACGGTTTGACTCTGACATACCACCATCAACATCTTTGACTATCAGTGGTCTATAAACAACACTCAGTACGTTGTTTACATTTTGAAGCGTTCCATAATAAAAATTAAATTTGGCTTTTTGTCCTGCAAGAAGTGGAGAATTTCCAAGAGAGAATGTGATTCCTGAAAATTTTTGGATTCCTCCAATATATACAGAAGAAGGGTTATTTTGTGGAAATCCAGGAATAGGAGCAAACCAATCGACGTCACCAATAAGGTCATTATCTTGTGCATCGAGGGTATCATCATTCCAGAAATTTCTGTCATCTGCATATCCATAAGAATCTACAGGGTTTTGTACCAAAAAGGCCTTTGCCTTGAGATTTGGGTAGAGACTGATGATAAATATCGCTACAATGAGAAAAAATATTTTTTTCATAAAAAATGCTTAGTACCTCTTTTTGGCAAATTTTTTGCCACGTGTGCGTTCTTTGAATATTTGTGGCCGTGGAGCAGAAGGTCGTGATGTTGCATGTGCTACACTTGTGTGTACTTCCGCACTTGCTGGAGATACAGGCATTTCTCCGGCAGGTTCTATTCGAAGACTGACACCATTTATTATGCGATTATTGAGAGCATTCATGAACATGGTCATACGGGTTTTGTCGATTTCAAGTACTGTACTGTCGGCATCGAGTTTGATATCTCCAATTTGAATACCTTTGATATTTTTTTGTGAGTTTACGATTTCAAAAAGTTTTGGTACAGAAAAACCCTGGCGTTTTCCAATGTTCATGCGCATTTTGGTCATGCCTTCTGGATTATAAGGGCGTGGTTCAAACAATTTATTTTTATATGCTGATGGTTTTGGATCTTGAATTACGCTACTACGAATATCTGGAAGATTTTTATAAAAGTTGATAAAGCGGCCGAGTTCGACACTCACAAGGTGATGAATAAGTTCTTCGCGTGTGAGATGTGACAACTTTTCTTCAATGATTGGCATGTATTCACTCATGTCTATATCATCACTTTTTGCTGTAGTAATTTTTTCTACTACTTGGAGGAGTTGGGCAGTGCAGATATCTTTTGCTGTTGGAATCATTTTACTTTTGAAAACAATACCTGTTTTGCTTTCAATCATTCGAAGCATGTATTTTTCACGCAGGTTGATAATTGCAATAGAAGTACCGTTACTTCCAGCACGGCCTGTTCGTCCACTGCGGTGTGTATAGTGATCGGTTTTTGTTGGAAGGCCATAGTGAATGACGTGAGAAAGTTCTTTGACGTCGATTCCACGAGCCGCGACATCTGTTGCTACCAGAATCTGAATTTGGCGATTGCGAAATGCGGCCATAACTTGTTCACGTTGACCCTGAGAAAGTTCACCACTAATTGCAGCAGCTGTATATTTTTCTTTCATGAGCTGCGCGGCAATATGTTGGGTTTCAACACGGGTATTACAAAAAATAATACCATAAATATCTGGGTGCACATCAAGAATACGCTTGAGTGTTTCGTATTTATCTTTTGCCTGTACCATGTAGTATTCATGGTCGATGGTTGCTGAGCCTTGGTTTTTTACAGAAGTTGAAATTTCTTTTGGATTTTTCATGTAGGTCTTGGCAATGCGTTCAACCGTACGATCCATCGTTGCAGAAAACAGCAAAGTTTGTTTGTCTGCTGGTGCTGTTTCAAGGATAGCATCAAGTTCTTCTTTGAATCCCATTTTCATCATTTCATCGGCTTCATCGAGGATAAGCCATGAAATGCTGTCGATTTTGAGAGTACCACGTTTGACCATATCAAGAGTACGTCCTGGTGTTCCTACTACGATCTGTGGACCTGCAAATAGGGCGTTGTATTGCGTCACATAGCTATCTCCTCCGTAAATTGCAGCGACTTTGATTGCTGGAAATTCAGACAAGAATGCCTTGATATCTTTGCTAATTTGAAGACAGAGTTCGCGGGTAGGGCAGAGGATCAGGGCTTGTGGACGTTTGATTGTTTCGTCAATTTTTGACAAAACTCCCAAACTAAAAGCACCGGTCTTTCCAGTACCAGTTTGAGCAAGGGCAATGAGGTCTTGGTGAGAGTTTAAGATGTGTGGAATAGCCTGGGCTTGGATTTCGGTAGGAGTTTCAAAACCAAGTTTTGTAAGTGCTGCGAGAATTTCTGGGCGCAGTCCCAGTGTAGAAAATGTAGCCATATGGTAAAAATTACGCACATGACTACTGGAGTGTCTTTGGAACCCTTCCAAAAATATTCACTTGAATCAAGTACGAAGTATAAATTGACTTGGAAGTATATCTGAAATTGAGGCAAATGTCAAGTCTTTTAGTTTACGAAAACTTGAAATAAGCGTATAATACGCTATATTTGTAACTTTAAAAGCATCTTATGTGGAAAAAAATTTATATATTTTTTGATAAGTTAGAAGATCGTGTTCGTGGGCGCCTGAGTCGAAAACCTATTGGTTATGCTTTTTTGGGAGGTGTTGGAGTAGTGTTATTTTGGCGTGGTGTATGGCATAGTGTTGATTATTTTATGGGACAGTATTTTACTGGACTTCCAAGTGATACTACTTTGAATTTGTATGAACTGCCATGGTGGGATGGACCACTATCACTGGTGTTGGGTACGAGTTTGCTGCTCATGAGTGGTCTTTTTGTATCGAACTTTATTGGAAATGAAATTATTATTTCTGGAATTCGTGGTGAAAAGAAAATGGTAGACAAAACAGAAGACGAACTCGAAATGGAAATCGATGAACTTGCGTTGATTGAACGAGATATAAAAAAAATTTCACGACAGCTCACACTGTTGCGTCGTCGAAGGGGCTAAATTTTTTCTTTTTGTAAAATTTGTGTTATACTATACAAAGTTCACATAAATATTTTATTTTTTATTCAAATATATGGATAGTCACAACCATAAGCACGAAAGCTTCGGTGGAATCGTGCTCAAAGTTTTACTCATTGTCATTATTGGTGGATCAATTTTTGGAGTTGGTGTATCTGCTGGTATTCGCGCGGCTATTTGGAGAGGTCTTGATGTTCCAAGTCCTGCTTCTCGTGTAGCTGTGATGGAACGTGCTGCCAAAGAAGACGAAAAATGGGGATGGGGAAAAGATGACCAAAAAATGACTCGAGTATTTGGTGCTATTACAAAAATAGAAGGAAACCAAATTACTATTCTCAACAATGCTGCAAAAAATGAAATTGTATTGTCACTTTCTACCACAGTAATTACTTCTTCAAGTACTGAAATTGGTATTGGAGCTCTCAAAGCTGGTCAAAATATTGCCGCTCTTGGTTCACTCAATGCAAACAACATGTTTGAAGCTCGCATTATTCAAGTTCAATAAAAAATCGCTGTACCTAGAAAAGAATACCAAACTATGGTATTCTTTTTTTATAAGTGAAATAAAAATGTCTTTTTGGGAGTATTAGAGATATATATGAGTGATTTGACTGATGAAGAATTAGCTCAAAAAGTTCAAAAAGGGGAAACAGAGGCCTTTGGGATACTCATTGAACGTTTTGAACAAAAAATGCTTCGCTATTCGCGGAAGTTTTTGTTTGGATACGAAGATGCCCAGGATGCGGTTCAGACTGTATTTTTAAAAGCCTATATCAATATTCAACAATTTGATACGAGTAAAAAATTTTCTTCGTGGCTCTATCGTATTGCACATAACGAATTTATTAATGTTATCAAAAAAAATGGAAAAGAAAGCGTACCAATTTTTGAACTAGATACTTTGTTTCCACATCTTGAAGCAAAACAAAATTCAGCACGAGATTTTGAATTGCAAGAGTTACAGGATTTGATGGAGCAGTATTTGAATAAAATTTCTCCCAAGTATCGTGAAATTTTGGTTTTGTATTATTTTGAACAAATGGGTTATACTGAAATTGCAGAGATTTTGAAAATTCCAGCTTCTACGGTTGGAGTTCGTCTGAAGCGTGCCAAAGTCGCTTTCAAAAAATTGATACCAATTGAACACTTATAAATATGGAAGACGAAAAAAAACTTCGTGAAAATATACTTGCTACGATTCAAAAAGGTCAGGCAAAAATGACTCCACGTTGGCATTTTCTTTTGAAGGCCGCGCTCTTTTTGTTTGGATTTATTTTTATTTTTCTTTGTGCTTTGTATCTTTTGAGTTTTGCATTATTTGTTTTGGATAAAAGTCAGCTTTGGTTTGTCCCACAATTTGGTAGCCACGGTATATTTATTTTCTTTCGATCACTTCCTTGGCTTTTACTTTTTATTGTTCTTTTGTTTCTTATTGTTTTACAGGTACTTGCACGTCATTATTCTTTTTCTTATCAGCGTCCTTTGTTATTTTCACTTTTTGGAATTCTTGTATTTGTAATTATTGGAAGTAGTATTATTCAAAGGCTTGGATTTCACGAAGGGGTCTCGGAATACTCTCGTCTGCACAAGTTGCCTTTGGCTGCTCCCATGTATGAACGTTTTGAATTTGGAGAAGAGCAGTCTGTGTATCCTGGAGTTATAGTAGAAATTCGTGATCCAAATTTTTCTATAAAAAGTCGTCGTCAAGAAATATTAAAAGTAGAAGTGACGAGTGAGACTCGTTTTCCCGCTGGAAAGAAATTTGTGGTTGGGGATGAAGTGTTGGTGTTGGGTGAGCGTGAAGATAATAGTATTGAAGCTTATGGCGTCAGGCCCATTCCACATATGCGTGGGAAAATGATGAAATCTTTGCCGCCGCTAGAAGAAAATGAATAAGAAAAAAAGCCCTTGAAAAAGGGTTTTTTTGTAAGTGAAATATTTTTTGAGATTGTATTGTAGTAATAAATAGAGATATCTCAAAATTGTACTTTTTAACTTATATACCTTTTAAGACATAACTCTATTCCATATGAAAAAAACAAAATATATTCTCCCAATGCTCGCTATTCCAGCGATAGCACTTACTCTTATTGGATCTAGTGTTGCTTCTGCAAGTGCTGGTTGGAAAAATATCAGCCCAGAAGATTTGGCAAAGCGTCAACAAACTATGTTTGAACATCAATCCACACTTCTTGGTATTTCAGTGAACGAAGTAAAAGATGCTTGGGCTCAGGGAAAAAACATACAAGATCTTGCCAAAGAAAAGGGAATCAGTGAAACTGACCTCAAGGCAAAAATGGATGCCCAAAGAAAACAAAATCAGCAGGATCGTCTCAAATCATTGGTGAGTTCAGGAGTAATTACACAGGCTCAGGCAGACCAACGAATGAAATTTGAAGAAAATAATCCAAACAAAGGACGACATATGATGGGGCAGAAAGGTCCTGGAATGGGAATGCATGGAATGCGTGAAAATCTCAAAAAATAAAATTTATTTTTAAAAAATACTTGAAGACCTCTATTTTTGTGGAGGTCTTTTTGTATTGACTAGGGTTATTTTTTGATTTATACTGATGACTCAGTATAGGCCTCCTTGGTTCAGTGGTAGAACGACGGTATCGTAAACCGTATGCGCCAGTTCGATTCTGGCAGGAGGCTCAAGAATATGTTATACTTATAACATATGATTAAACTCGTTGGCGTGACCAAACGCTACAATAAAGAAAGTGTTGGTGTTGAAGATATTCATCTCGCTGTTGATGCGGGAGAATTTGTTTCTATTGTTGGACAAAGCGGAATGGGAAAAACAACACTTATCAAGCTTCTGATTGCCGAAGAACGCCCTACACGTGGGCGTATTGAAATTGGTGGTTGGGATATTACTCATGTTTCGCAGGGAGATATTCCACTTCTTCGTCGTCAGATCGGTGTTATTTTTCAGGATTTCAAATTGCTTCCAAACAAAACTGTTTTTGAAAATGTTGCTTTTGCTTTGCAAGTAGCAGGGGAGAGTGCCTCGCGTGTCAAAGAGGTTGTTCCTGTGGTACTCGATATTGTGGGACTCAGTCACAAGATGCGAAATCTTCCAACAGAACTTTCAGGTGGAGAGCAGCAGCGTGTTGCCATAGCTCGTTCACTGGTGCATAGACCAAAAATTTTGGTTGCCGATGAACCAACTGGAAATTTGGATACGGTAAACACACAGGAAATCATTGAAATACTCAAAAAAATAAATGAATTTGGTACGACTATTGTGCTTGTAACGCATAATCGAGAAGTTGTGAATCAGCTCAAAAAACGTGTTGTCACACTCCAAAATGGTCGTATTATTTCGGATGAGCACGTTGGAAAATATCGTCTTTAGATTTTTTTATGCTTTCATTTTTTCGAATTATAAAATTTGCGCTTCTCGATATTGGCCGCAACCTCAGTTTGGCATTCATGACTGTTTTGATTTTGGTACTCATGATGCTGTCGGTCAATGCACTTTTGGTAGTCCGCTATTTGACCAATCAGTCAATTACTTATGTAAAAGACCAAATTGATGTGAGTGTGTACTTTGATCCCGAGGCAAAGGACGAAAAAATAAATGAAGTAAAAAATTATATTGCTGCTTTTCCAGAGGTAACCAATGTGGAGTATATTGATCGTGAAATAGTCCTCAAAAATTTCAAAGCAAAACATGCGGATAACAAAGAAATTCTTTCGTCGATTGATGAACTTGGGGTCAATCCACTGGGGCCAACCATGATTGTCAAAACGCGTGAACCGAGTGATTACCAAAAAATTATAAAAGCTCTTTCTGTTCCAGAGTATGATGCCATGATTCAAAGTAAAACATTTGCAGATACCGAAGCAGCTATTCAAAAAATTGATACCGTGACACATCGCGTGGAGCAGCTCAGTTTTGTGTTGATGATACTTTTTGCGTTGATCGCATTTTTGGTTATTTTCAATACTATTCGTGTTGCTATTTTTACACAGCGTACAGAAATTAGTATAAAAAAATTAGTCGGTGCGACCAATTGGTTTATTCGTGGCCCTTATGTGATCGAGTCATTTTTGTTTAGTGTTTTTGCGGTAGCCCTTACCTTTTCTCTTGTGTATTTTGCTTCCAAATTTTTGGATACTTATCTCGTTGTTGTATTTGGTCCAGGAAGTACCCTGATACAATATTTTCAAAGCAATATGATCGCTTTGATTCTTGGTCAATTTGTTGCAGTGTTCTTGCTTACACTTGTGACCAGTCTTCTGGCCATGCGTAAATATCTCAAGGTTTAATTTTTAATAAAATATATGGAAAACAAAAATTGGCCAGTTTTTCTTGGAAGTATTGGTCTTGTGCTTACTCTTGGTTTAGGAGTAACATTGTATCAAAAACAAAATTCTCTTGAAAATAAAATTACAAATTTAAATTTTATAAGTAAAAATAATCCTCAATCAAATAATTTAGATATTGAAGCTCTGAAACAGAAAGTTTTGGATCTTGAACAAAAGCAAAATTTTTCTTCCAATCCAGTTCTTTCAAATATTTTTGAAGACTACAGTGATCTTTTGTTTACGCTTGCATCTGATCAATTTTTTAAAGAAAATTCAATTAAATACAATGGGGCTCTTCGTTTGCGATCTCGAAATATAAATTTATTTTCTTTTGATATCCCAGCTTCTACCTATGCCTTTTTTCCGCAAGCACATTATTCCGTAGAGAGATTGGGAGATAAAGATGCTACCCGCCAAGATTCTATTTTTTTTACACCGCTTGAAAGAGATGCTCAGTCCGTAACCAATGGTTCTTTGCAAATAAAAACATTTTCTTATAGTGGACTTCCGTCGAGTGATTCACATTGTGCAAATACTGCCTCGGAAGAGTTCAAAAATGTTGCTCTTGTTGTATATCAATTGATGCAAGATCAAGCTGATCTTCAAAAGTATCTTGGATATATCACAGACACGTTTGATTTGTGTAAATATATTATTCCACAAAAAGAATTATCATTTGTGGCAGTAGAAATGGGATCGCCTCGGCTTCCAAGCTTTGTTTCGCCTCCTCTTGCAAAAGATACAAGTACCAAAATAAAAGGTTATATTTTTGATTTTTATAAGCTTGCAGAGGATACTCGGGGTGAAGATAAAATGCCACATAGCGACCCTCTTTTGTTTATTGTTCTTCCTTTGCCAAATCAAAATACGTCTGTTTTTCCATATGCAAGAGGTCTTACGGTAACATGGCATACTGGGTTGTATCCTGATGCTTCTATCTACGAAGACAACAAAGCACTTTTAGAAAAAGGACGAAAGTTGGTTCAAATTACTACTCAATCAATTGCCGATACAACAATTCTTTTGCCAAGTTGTGAATATGGTGGTTGTGCCTATTAAAAAATTGTTTGTTCTTAGTGGTCTCCCATTTTCTGGGAAAACTACTTGGGCGCGAGAGTTTGTGGGGGATTCTGTGGCAATCATTTCTCGTGATGAAATTTTGGAAGATATACAAAAAGACGTGTTTTTACAAGCGCGTCTTTTGGTTGAAGCAAAAAAAATCTTGCTACCAGAATCACATATGTTTGAATCAAGAGAAAAAAATGCATGGAATGATGTAGGAACTCGTGAGTATGTACGACAAGTAACAGTAAAGATTTTGGAAAGTAAAGATGATGTTGTGATTGTCGATGGAACCCATTTAAGTCGTGCAGCACGTGCATTTATTGCTACAGATTTTGGAAGAAGGAAAATTGCTGTACAAATATCTACTTCCAAAGATCTTTGTATTGAACGTTGGCGTCAGGCGATTGTAACGGGGATTCGCTCGACTATTACAGAAGAATTGATTCAAACAATGGATGCCTTGCGAGAAGATCCTTCAAAAAGTGAAGGATTTGATGAAATTTTGCTTGTTTAAGAGATTCTTGCCGAGAGCGTCTTTTTGGGGTATAATTTTAAAATAATACATTTTTAACTTGAAAAATATGGCAGAAATTATTTTGACCGCAGAAAATTTTGACGCAGAAGTCTTGCAATCCAGCGTTCCTGTATTTGTAGATTTTTGGGCACCTTGGTGTGGACCTTGTCAACAAATGGGACCAGCAGTAGAAGAACTTGCACATGAATATGATGCAACAAAGGTAAAAATTGGAAAACTCAATGTGGACGATCATGGTGAAATCGCTGGTCGTTATGGAATCATGAGTATCCCAACTTTTATTTTGTTCAAAAACGGAGCCCTTGCAGATCAGACTATGGGTGGAATGCAAAAAGAACAGTTGAAAGCCTTTATTGATAAGAATCTGGCGGCTTAGGTTTTTTCCTTTATCAAACAAATCTCATACAAATACCGAATACAAACATAATAAAAACAAAGTGAGCTCACAAAAAACAGCCTTCTGCAGAGGTTGTTTTTTTTACTTGACTGTTTCTGCATATAAGGTACACTAAAATTATATCAAACTTTAGTCTTGATTTTTATTCTATGCAAAATCCA